>CAXUNX010000023.1:0-27189 GCA_964252545.1 uncultured Acetobacteraceae bacterium
CCCCGGAGCCGAGGCGATCCGACGCCACGGCATCGGCCACGTGGTCGCGGCCACCACGCTCGGGCGCGGCACCATCTGGCAGGACAGGGCCGGGAACGTGACCGGGTCGATCCGCATGGTTGATCTGCTTCGGACCACAGGGGCCGCGGTGCGCGGGCTTGCCCTGCCGGCCTTCATGGACAATGCGCTGCAGCAGGTGGACGCGATCCGCAACGGCCAGATGATCGGGCCGATCGATGCCGGCAGGAAGCTGCCGCACACCGCCACGCGCGATACCGGCGCGGTCGCGGCCCGGCTGCTGCGGGACCGATCCTGGACCGGGCAGGAGGATGTGCCGGTGCTTGGGCCGGAGGAGCTGTCGTATGGTGACCTCGCTGCGATCGTCTCCGAGGTCACCGGCCGCGAGGTTCGCTACCGGCAGGTCCCGTTCGATGCGTTCAAGGTGCAGTTGATGCAACGCGGCCTGACCGATGCGTTCGCACAAGGCTATGTCGACATGCTGCGTGCCAAGAACGAAGGCATGGATAACGTGGTTCCGCGCTCAACCGCCATCATCGGCTCAACAAGCTTCCGCCGGTGGGCGGAGGAGGTGTTGAAGCCGGCACTGCTCGGCTGAACGTGTCAGCCCAGGCCGTTCGATGATCGACTTCACGGGCGAGGAGGGTATCGAAACCGCACGGTGTTCAGGCACGGCATTGTTAGCCTTGTTGCTCAGCATCATGGTAATGCTGCAACATTGTTTGTTCCCGTGGTTGATCCCGTCACGCCTAGTAACGTCACATTGACAAGGAAGGTCGTCATGATCGTTGCGCGAGTTCTGGCTACAAAGGGGAAGGAGCTGATCAGTGTGGCGCCGGGAACGCCGATCGAGGAGGTGACGCGGATCCTGCACGCCAGAGCGATCGGCGCGGTACTGGTGATGCAGGACGACGTGCTGCTCGGGATCCTGTCGGAGCGTGGGATCGTCCGCGCGATGGCGTTGCATTCGAGCGGCGTACGGGCGATGCGGGCGGACCGGGTGATGAAGCCGTTCAGTTGCCAGACCAGCCCCTCGGCGACGATCGAGGAGGCCATGCGCACCATGACCGACCATCACGTGCGCTATCTCCCGGTGATCGAGGAGCAGCGGTTGGTTGGCCTGCTCAGCGTCGGTGACATCATCAGGGCAAGGCTTGGCCTCTCCTTGTCGGAACTGGAGAATCTTGCCGCCTACATCAGCGGTGGCCGGTAGACCGCGCGAGACCTTTCCGGCCCGGGCCGGCGTTGCCTCCGCTGGCCTCGACAACTATGCCGATGTTCTGCCTGCCGGGATCGCGAGCTCGCCGAGCGTTGCAGCGAGATCGTCCGCAGCGACCCGATACTGAAGCCGGTCCAGTCGCGTGCGCAGCACCGTGAGGTCGGCCTCGTCGAGACGATCCTGGCATCCACGGTAAACACGCCGGCCCCGTTCAGCCAGGCGGAGATGCATCCCGGCATCATCGGTGCTGATCGCGATGTCGTCCAGGGCGCGCAGCAGCCGCGCGCTGACAGCGCTATCCATCACCGCATAGTGGCGGATCTGCTCGAACGCCGTATCCAGCAGGCCATCGATCTCGATTGTCGGCATGACGACGCGAACGACATGCGGCGGATCCGACAAGATCACCTCCGGGCCATAGCGCGAGATCCATCGGATGACGATGCGGCTCAGCTGGTCAAGGCAGGTGATCACTGCGTCGTGCGGTCGCGCACGAAGCTGACCAGGATGCGCGGTGAGGATTGCATCGATGCCAGGGTCAGCGTCATCAGCAGGATCGCGAACACGATCGAGACCACGGTCATGATCGATGCGGCAATGCCGGCGAGAATGATCTGGGCGACCTGCGGATCCGAGCGGCTTGGGAACAGGGTCCTGGGCACCCAAGCCGCAAGGTCCGGATAGGCTTCCTCAAGCGATGAAGCGATGAAGCGATGGCTCCGGCGAAGCCGAGCGCGATCGCGATCATCATCGAGCGGACCAGGAAGCCGCCTCGAAGAGCATAGAGGGCATGGCGGATCAGCGTAGCGGGGCTGCGGCGAACATGGGGACGCGCGGCATTCGAAAGCGGCGGCTGGTGCATGAAGGACGCTTCCTGCTCGATGATCACAAGGCCGCCCTAATGATCATCCTCGATAAACAAAGGGTCACCCGTGCGACGCGATCCACCTCTCGAATTGCAGTCGTCGCGACATCGGGCTATGCCGCGGTCCTATAGCTCGACTTGCCGGCTGATCTCGATAAATCGTTCTCGGGGCAGCGCGAAACGGTCGGGCGCCCGAACGGCATTCCGATACATGAAGCTGAACATCATCCGCCGCCACGGCATGAGCTTTGGCGCGGATTCACTCGCCGTCACCTCGTCATTGGCTGCAAAGAACAAGACCTTCTGCAGATCCACCGAGCAGCCCTGCCCGCGAGCTCCCTCCAGTGCAGCGATCAGGTTCGGCACCTCGAAGAAGCCATACCTGACCTGGATGTACCAGACTCCGGTCGCAACCTTCTCCACTTCGAGACGCTCCTCGATCGGAACACGTGCGACCGGTTCGAACTTGATAAAGAGCGTGATGATCTGTGCAGGAAGAGCGCCGTAGACGGTGATGTGTCGCGAGATCAGCGGCGGCATCCGGACCGCTCTTCGGCTCAGATAAACCGCGCTTCCGTCAGTACGAGGCATCGTCCCGTTCTCGATCAATGCAAGCAGCTCTTCTTCCGGATGCGCCTCCGACCTCAGGCCGGCCCTGACGAGAACAACGCCGCGGTGCCATGTCACCATGATCGTGAACAAGACAGCGCCAAACAGCAGGGGCACAAAGCCGCCATCGAGGATTTTCAGAAGGTTGGCGCAAAAGAAACTGACGTCGAGGAGGAGAAAGAACGCGACGATCGGCAACGCCTTGCTCAAAGGCCAATGCCAACGCTCGCGCATGACGTCGTAGAGAAGAAGGGTCGTGAGCATCATCGTCGTCGCCACCGCCGTGCCGAATGCGCCGGTGAGACGGGCCGAGCTGCCGAAAGCGATAGTGATCGAGATGGTTGCGACCATCATGATCCAGTTCACGATCGGCACGTAGATCTGGCCGTATTCGGTGTCGGACGTCTGGTGGATGATCATGTTGGGAAGCCAGCCAAGCTGCATCGCCTGCCTGGTCAGCGAGTAGGCTCCGGTGATGATCGCCTGACTTGCGATGATCGTCGCTATCGTGGCCAGCACGACCAGGGGATAAACGCCCCAATGCGGCACTTCGGAGAAGAACGGGTTGTTGGCGAGTTTCGGGTCGCGAAGCAGTTGTGCGGCTTGGCCTGCATAGTTGAGGAGCAAGGCCGGCAGGACGATGCCTGTCCATGCGACGCGGACCGGTCCCCGGCCGAAATGACCCATATCCGCATAGAGCGCCTCGCCTCCGGTCAGGGCGAGGAACACGCCTCCAAGCACAATGAAGCTGCCCCATCCATGGCTTGCAAGGAAATGGAATCCTTCCAGCGGATTGAAGGCGACCAGCACGCCGGGGCTTCGAGCGATCGCAAACAAGCCAATCAACCCGATCACCACGAACCAGATCAGCATGACCGGCCCGAACAGGCGTCCCAGCTTGGCGGTCCCGAACGGCTGTGCAGCGAACAAGGCGATCAGGATCACCACAGCGAGCGGCAGCACGAAGGGCTTGAAGGCATCCGTTGCTACGTTCAACCCTTCCAGGGCGCTGAGCACCGAAATGGCCGGCGTGATGATGCCGTCTCCGTAGATCAAGGCGGCGCCGAGCAGCCCGGCTGCGATCAACAGCTTGCCTCGGCTCAGCAGACGACCCTCAAACGGTCTGCTGAGCATCGACATCAGCGCAAGGATGCCCCCTTCGCCTTGGTTGTCGGCACGCATGGCCACCGCGCAGTATTTGAGCGAGATGGTGACGATCAAAGCCCAGATGATGAGCGACAGGCTCCCCAGAGCGCTGTCGGCGCTGATCTTGCCGCCCGCGTCACCGACCACTGTCTGGAAGGTGTAGAGCGGGCTGGTACCAAGATCTCCATAGACGATTCCGAGCGCTGCCACGCTCATCGGGATCAGTCCGCGGTGCATCTTGCCGATCATCCTGCTCAGTTCGATGATCGCGTCAGCCGATAGCCGACGTTAGGCTCGGTGGCGATCATCTGCGCAACCGCCGTCCCCAGCTTGTGTCGGAGCTGCCCGATATAGACCCTGAGATATTGGATACTCTCGCTGTGCGCTGGTCCCCAGAGCGTGGTGAGCAGCTGGCGATGGGTCAGCACCTTGTCCTCGTGACGCATCATCATTGCCAGCAACTGATATTCGCGCGGGCTCAGGACGACTTTCTCGCCGTCGACCCTCACTTCATGCCGACCCGGATCGAGCGTCAGCGGCCCGCAGGCAAGCGTTTCATCCTCCCTGCTGTCTGGTGCGGGTTCGTGACGACGAAGCACCACCCGCAGGCGCGCCAGCAGTTCGCCGAGCCCGAACGGCTTCTCAACATAGTCGTCGGCGCCGGCATCGAGCGAGGCGATCTTTTCTGCCTCCCGGTCCCGCGCCGACAACACGACGATCGGCTTCGCACTGAACTTCCGCAGCCTTTCCAGAACCAGCTTGCCGTCCATGTCGGGCAGACCGAGATCAAGGATGGTCGCATCCGGTGCATGTGAGGCGGCGAGCCGCAATCCTTCCGCTCCGTCGAAGCCGGAGAGCGTACGGTAGCCTGCCGCCTCCAGCGCCGGCCGCAGGAAACGGTGGATCTGTTTCTCGTCGTCGATGATCAGCACCAGGGTGCCGTCGATCTCGCTCATCGTGCTGCTGGCATCGTGATGGTGACAAGGGTGCCCGCTCCGGCTCCGGGCCAGCCCTGGGGTACGGGACTAGCGGCGATGATGCTTCCTCCCATCACCTCGACCAGCCCTCGCGCGATCGCAAGGCCAAGGCCGGTGCCGGCAACCACCCGATCGCCATGTTGAGCACGGTAGAAGCTGTCGAAGACGTGCGGCAATTCGGCTTCGGTGATGCCGGTGCCGCGATCGGCAACGCGGATAACAGCCTTGCTGTTTTCAAGGGCGATGACGACCTCGACGAGGGATTGTTCCGCTTGCGGGGGCGGCGAGTATTTCAGCGCATTGTCGAGCACGTTGAAGACGACCTGCTCCAGCAGCAGCGGGTCCGCCAGCACGAACGGATGCGGACCGTCCTCCCTGACCGTGACCGACGCCGGACTCTCCAGCCGCGCGACTGCCTCCCGCACAACGCGAGCCGGTTCGATACGTTGCAGCTTTGGCACCACCACGCCACTTTCCAGGCGGGTCATGTCGGTGATGTTGGCGAGAAAGCGGGTCATCCGCATCGTGTCCTCTTCGATCGCCAGCAGGAGGTCGTCCCGTGTGTCCGGAGTGAGCCGGCTCCAGGCCGTTCGAAGGGTTTCCGCCGAGCCGCGTATCCCGGTGAGTGGGGTACGCAGGTCATGCGACAAGGAGTTCAGCAGGGCAGTCCGTAGTTTCTGGGTTTCGTCACGCGCCGTCGCATCGGCCGCCTCTCGAACAAGCCGAACCCGTTCCAGTGCCAGCGCCGCCTGATCGGCGAGTGCCTGTAGAGCCTGCAGTGCCGGTGCATCGAGAGATATCGTCGGCTGCACCGCGAGCAGCCCGAGTAGCCCTTCCGTGCGCCCGTCGACGGCAGTCCCGGGGCCGGTGATCCGGATCGGCAGGAACCGCCACGGCGCGGAGGGCAGGGTGCCAGTGCCGCGCCCAGCGGGCTCGCCGTGGCGCCAGGACCAGAGCGCGGCCGCCCAGGATCCTGCGTCCATGGTATCGGCCGGCGGTACGGCTGCGCGGATGTCGGGCTCCTGATCGGGTTCGCGCGTGGCCAGCACCATTGCCCGGTCGGCAATCAATGCCGCCTGTCGCGCGATCTCGTCCTGGAGATCCTGGTCGGTCACCGGACCGCCGAGCGCTCGTGAGAAGGAGCCGATCCTCCTCAGCCCTTCGATGCGGCCCTGGGCAGAGCGCGCCGCCGCACCGAGGCGGCTGGCGACCAGGCCGGTGGCAACGGCCACGGTTCCGAACACAACGATCGCCATGACATCGCGCGGCTGGTCGATCGTGAACTGGAACAGCGGTGGAATAAAGAAGAAGTTCCATGCAAGGAACGACATGAGCGCGCTGCACAGTGCGACGCTCAGCCCATACAAGGCGGCAGCACCGACCACGGCGGCCAGGAACAGCATGCCGAGCGCGTCCGGCTCAACAAGGCCGCGAAGCAGCTCGCCCATCCCGACGGCGAGAACAACAAGCAGGATCGAGACGAGCCAGGGTCGCCAGCCGACCGGAACAGCAACCCGCCTGGAACGGAGAGCAGCCGGCCGGGTCCCCGTCGGCACGACCTGGATCGGGTAATCCGGCGCCTTTGCCAGCAACGTCGCAGCCAGGTTGCCGCGCAGGCCGCGGCCGGCCATCAGCCGTTGCAGCAGGGTGCGCCTGCGCATGCGCCCGACTACGATCTGGCTGACGTTGCGGGCTCTCGCGACCGCCAGCGCGATGTCGATGATACCCTCGCGGGCATCACCGACCGCCCGGGTCTCGATCTCGGCGCCGAGATCGGCTGCCAGGGCCAGCAGACGTCCGAGAGCCTGAGCGAGCTGCGGCGCCTCACCTGCCGCCTCCACATGCAGTGCCAGCCAGGGAGCATGCAGGGCGTCGGCCAGGCGCTTGGCAGCCCGGATCACCGACTCCCCGTCATCCGGTCCGACCAGAGCCAGCACCCGCTCTCCAGCCGGCCACGGTCCGGCAATGCCGCTCGCGCGCATGTAGTCCAGCAGCCCGGCATCGACATGCTGTGCAGCGCGGCGCAACGCGATCTCGCGCAGGGCCTGAAGATTTCCTTCGCGGAAGAAGCCGCCAAGCGCCCGCGTCGCCACGTCCGGCCGGTAGATGCGTCCTTGCGCCAGGCGAGACCGCAGATCGGCCGGCGAAAGATCGATCAGCTCGATCTCGTTCGCCAGCTCCAGCACATGGTCCGGCAGCGTCTCGCTCACGCGGACCCCCGTGATACGCAGCACGGTATCGTTCAGGCTCTCCAGATGCTGGATGTTGAGCGTGGTCCAGACCGGAATGCCGGCCTCGAGCAGCTCCGCCACATCCTCCCAGCGCCGCGCGTGTCGGCTGCCGGGCGCGTTGCTATGGGCCAGTTCGTCGATCAGGATCAGGGCCGGATCCAGCGCCAGCGCCTCATCGAGATCAAACTCTTCCAGTATCTGTCCGCGATACGGAATCTGCAGCCGCGGCAGGATCGGCAGATCGGCCAGCTGCGCCTCGGTCTCTGCGCGGCCGTGCGTCTCGATGATGCCGGCCACGACTCCGGTTTTTCCTTCCGCGAGCAATCGCCGGGCTTGGCTGAGCATCTCGTAGGTTTTGCCCACGCCGGGTGCGGCACCCAGGAAGACCTTGAGCGGCGCCCGCGCGGCCTTCGCCTGCGCCGAGAGGAGAGCGTCCGGATCGGGTCGACGCTCCGGTTCGCCTGCCATCTTCCGCCTCTCCTCAGCGTCGCCGCCGGCCAGGCTGGACGATCACCGGCTGCTTGTCTCCGATCCCATGTTGCCCCGACGGGCAGGCAGCGTATCCAAGGCGATGTTCAACCGCAGCACGTTGACCCGGGGGTCACCGAATATTCCGAGTAGCCGACCCTGGGTTGCCGACACAAGCAGGTCGTGCACCTGGTCGACGGAAAGATGGCGGGCCTTCGCCACCACCGGCACCTGCAGCGCTGCGTATTCGGGAGAAATGTCCGGATCGAGACCGGATCCAGAGCTGGTCACCGCATCCATCGGGATCGTCCCCGCCGCGGCGCCCTGCTTCTCCAGGGTCGCGACATCGGCGGCCACGCGATCATGCAGCGCCTTCGCTGTTGGGGCGAGATTGGACGCCGATGAGTTGCTGGCGTCATAGGGGGTCGCGACCGTCTTGCTTGGATCCTTCGGATCGGTGCCGCTGATCGCGGACTCACGGGCGTGAAAATAGCGATCGGACGTGAAATGCTGCCCGATCAGTGCCGAGCCGACCAGTTGCCCGTGCCGCTCGATCAGACTGCCATTGGCCTTGAAGCGGAACACGACGTTGTCGAAGCCCACGAAGCCCAGCGGGAACGCGATTCCGAGCAGCAGGGTGAACAGCACGACGAGAGACAGGGCGGGACGAAGATGAGTGAGCATGACGCTGTTCCTCAGGCGAAGATGTGCAAGACGGTGAGCAGCATGTCGATGATCTTGATGCCCACGAAAGGAACGATGATGCCGCCCACTCCGTAGATCAGCAGGTTTCGACGCAGCAGAGACGCGGCGCTGACCGCCTTGAAGTTCACGCCCTTCAACGCCAGCGGCACCAGCGCGATGATCACCAAGGCATTGAAGATCACCGCCGACAGGATGGCGCTCTGCGGCGTCGACAGGCGCATGATGTTGAGCGCCGAGAGGCCGGGATAGGCGACAACGAAGATCGCAGGGA
This sequence comes from uncultured Acetobacteraceae bacterium, assembly GCA_964252545.1. GTDB lineage: Bacteria > Pseudomonadota > Alphaproteobacteria > Acetobacterales > Acetobacteraceae > Lichenicoccus. Next base: position 8,510 of record CAXUNX010000023.1, read on the forward strand.
GGATCGCGAAATACTTGGCGATGTCGTTGGCGATCGAGAAGGTCGTGAGCGCGCCGCGGGTGATCAGCAGCTGCTTGCCGATCTCGACGATCTCGATGAGCTTGGTCGGATCGCTGTCCAGATCGACCATGTTGGCTGCCTCGCGCGCCGCCTGGGTGCCGGTCTGCATCGCCACGCCGACATCGGCCTGCGCCAGCGCCGGCGCATCGTTGGTGCCGTCGCCGCACATCGCCACCAGCCGCCCCTCGGCCTGGGCGCTGCGGATGTAGCCGAGCTTGTCCTGCGGCGTCGCCTCGGCGATGAAGTCGTCAACCCCCGCCTCGCCGGCGATCGCGGCCGCGGTGACGCGGTTGTCGCCGGTCACCATCACGGTGCGGATGCCCATCCGACGCAGTGCCGCGAACCGATCGCGGATGCCGGGCTTGACCACGTCCTTGAGCTCGATCACCCCGAGCAGCCGTCCGTCCTCCGCCACTGCCAGCGGGGTGCCGCCGGAGCGTGCGATCTTCTCGACCGCGCTGGTGAAGGCAGCCGGTGGCCTGCTTTCGCCGACGGCGGCGAGCAGCGAGTCCACCGCGCCCTTGCGCCAGGAGCGCTTGTCCGCGTCAAGCCCGGACAGCCTGCTGTTCGCCGAGAACGGCACCGGCACAGCCCCATCGGGGGCCACCGACACGACGTTGAACTTGTCCCGCGCCAGCGTGTGGATCGAGCGCCCTTCCGGCGTCTCGTCGCCCATCGAGGCCATGGCCGACGCCTCGGCGAGATGCGCTTCGTCGACGCCCGGCACCGGGTAGAAGGCAGCCGCCATGCGGTTGCCGAAGGTGATGGTGCCGGTCTTGTCGAGCAGCAGCGTGTCGACATCGCCGGCTGCTTCCACGGCACGGCCTGAGGTGGCAACCACGTTGAAGCGAACCAGCCGGTCCATGCCGGCGATGCCGATCGCCGACAGCAACCCGCCGATGGTGGTGGGGATCAGCGTCACCAGCAGCGCCGCCAGCACCACCACCGAAAGCGTCGTGCTGGAGTAGTGCGCGAAGCCGACCAGCGTGGCCACCGCGATCAGGAAGATGATGGTCAGGCCCGCGAGCAGGATGTCGAGCGCGATCTCGTTCGGCGTCTTGGAGCGCGAGGCGCCCTCGACGAGCGCGATCATGCGGTCGATGAAAGTATGGCCTGGCTCGGCGGTGATGCGCACGAGCAGGGAGTCCGAGACCACCTGGGTGCCGCCGGTGACAGCCGAGCGGTCGCCGCCGGCCTCGCGGATCACCGGCGCGGATTCACCGGTGATCGCGCTTTCGTTGATCGAGGCGATCCCCTTGATGATCTCGCCGTCGAGCGGGATCAGGTCACCGGTCTCGACCAGAACCACGTCGCCGGTCCGCAGGTCGGTCGAGGAGACGGTCCCGAACAGCGCGGGATCGTCCGGGTTCGGCACGCGCTTGGCCAGCGTTTCGTTGCGGGCGCGTCGCAGGCTCTCTGCCCGTGCGCGTCCCCGGCCTTCCGCCATGGCTTCCGCAAAGGTTGCGAACAGAACCGTAAGCCAGAGCCAGGCCGCGATGGCCAGTGCGAAGGCCGGATGCGCGCCATGGGCGAACAGATCCCTCAAACCAAGGATCGTGGTGACGATTGCAACGATCTCGGTCACGAAGATGACCGGGTTGCGCATCAGCTGACGGGGGTTGAGCTTTGCGAACGAGTCCCGCGCCGCGCGTGATGCAATCTTGCGGTCAAACAGCGAGAACGCCGAGACGCCCTCGCCAGGGATGGAAGTGGTGGCGGACATGCTCTGGTCCTCAGTACGTCGTGCCGGTGCGAAGCACGACATGTTCAGCAATCGGTCCGAGTGCATCGGCCGGCAGGAATTGCAACCCGCCCAGGATGACGATCACGCCGACCAGCAGGCCCACGAACAGGAGCCCGGTGGTTGGAAAGGTGCCGGAGGTCATCTTGAGCTTTGGCTTGGCGGCAAGCGAGCCGGCGATCGCCAGGACCGGCACCAGCACCGCAAAGCGGCCAAACAGCATCGCGAAGGCTTGCCCGTAGGCCAGCAATGCACCGGTTGCGGTGATGCCAGCGAACGCGCTGCCGTTGTTCTGGGTCGCAGAGGTCCAGGCGTAGAGCATCTCGGTCAGCCCGTGCGGCCCGGCCGCCGAAATGGCGGCAAGGCCGGCCGGCAAGACCAGCGACAGCCCGGCGCCGCACAGGATCCACAGCGTGAGGATCAGCAGTGCCAGCATGGCGAGCTTGATCTCGCGCGCCTGCACCTTCTTGCCGAGATATTCTGGTGTGCGCCCCACCATCAGGCCGGCCACGAACACCGAAAGCAGGGCGAACACGATAATGAAATAGAAGCCGGAGCCGATGCCGCCCGGCGTGACTTCACCGAGCTGCATCAGGAACAGCGAGGTCAGGCCGCCGAGCGGCATATAGCTCTCCACCGCAGCGGCCACCGCTCCGGTGGAGGTTCCCGTGGCACCAGCAACGAACACAGTGCTGAGTGCTGTGCCGAAACGGACCTCCTTGCCCTCGAGATTGCCTTGGGCCTGGTCGACGCCGAGCGCGTGCAGGATCGGGTTGCCGCCTGCCTCGGCCGCATAGGCGCAGAAGACGCCGACAGCCAGGATGCCGACCATGGCGGCCAGAAGTGCCCGGCCCTGACCCGGCTCCTTGACGATGCGGCCGAAGCAGACCGGCAGAGCGAACGGGATCAACAGCAGCATCAAGGTTTCGAGACCGCAGGTAAACGCCGTCGGGTTCTCGAACGGATGAGCACTGTTGGCGTTGAAGAAGCCACCGCCGTTGGTGCCGAGCTCCTTGATCGCTTCCTGGAACGCCACAGGCCCGAGTGCTATGGTCTGTTTGAGGCCCTCAAGCGTTGTCACCTGCGCAAAGGCGTGTAGCGTGTCCGGCACTCCGCTCGCCATCAGCAGAATCGTGAACACGCAGGCCAGAGGCAGCAGCACGTAAAGCACCGACCGCGTCATGTCGGTCCAGAAATTGCCGAGTGTCTTCACTCCGCCCGACACGAGCGCCCTCATCACGGCAACCGCCACCGCGATACCGGTGGCAGGCGAAAGGAAGTTGTGCACCGTCAAGCCGAACATCTGGGCGCCGTTCGAGACACCGTTTTCCGGGACATAGGCCTGCCAGTTCGTATTGGTCACAAACGAGATGGCCGTGTTGAAGGCGATCGACGGCGGCATGCCCACGATGTGCTGCGGGTTGAACGGCAGGTAGAACTGCAGCCGAAGCATCAGGTAGAGCGTCGCGAAATGCAGCGCGTTCAAAAGCAGCAACGCCGTCGTGTAACCGCGCCAGGACATGCCTTGCTGGGGGTCGATGCCGGACAACGCATAGATCCCGCGCTCGACCGGGCTCAGGATCGGGGCCAGGAAGGTAGGACGTCCTTCCATGACCGCGGCTAGATACCGCCCGACCGGCACAGCGCAAGCCACGGTCAAGCTCAGGACAATGAGGATCGCGAGGATGCCGAGCGACGTCATCGGACATCCTCCTCAAAAATCTTCAGGGCGGATGAGCGCCCATCCGAGATAAACCAGGAGGCCCAGCGAGACACCTCCCGCGAGGATCAGATCGAAGCTCATCGGCCTAGATCCGGCCGCACAGCGCCGCGTAGCCGTCCATCAACAGGATGGCTGCGAAGCCTAGGCATAGAAGGAAGATGTCGAACATGGTTGTGCCTCGTACGAAGTTGTTTGGAGTTACCATCTCGGCGCATAAAGAAGACATTCGTGCTTCACCGAACGACATAAAGGATCCATAAATCCTGGAACCTGACGTCATGCCGTCGGCTACGCATCACGAACCGAGCGGGAGTCCGGACGATCCATGATTCTAGAAGCCGAGGATCACATCCGCGGCGAGTGTGATGCTGCCGTTGTCGGTGGGCCCGTTATAGGGGTGGCCGCCGCTGAACGACTTGTCCCAACGCAGTTCCGGTCGGAAGGCCAGGAGCGCCACATGCGGGAGGGATGGCTTGTAGGTGACGCCCCACGTCCACTCGCTATACGTCTGGCGCCCGGCGGAGAAGGAGCTGTTCGGAAGCCCATCGAGTGAGCGTGTGGAATCGAGGTTGCCGGGATATGCAGCGACGAAGAAGCCCGAGTTGTCGCGGTAGGCCTCGCCGCGGAAGTTCGCCGTAAGCGTCGGCGTCAGCGCATAACTTACATACCCTGCCGCGCCGTACGCCTCGGCACCGATCAGGTCATCATGCAGCCAGTTCAGCTCCATGACGAGGGTGAGTTTGCTGGTAGCCTTGTACGTGCAGACGACGTCAGTCTCGTAGCGCATCTCCCTGTTCGCGTCCGAGCCGACCGCTTTCGTGGCGTTCTCAGGTCCGAGATGCGACAGCGCAAGCAGCGTGAACTTGCCACCCGCCAGGCCGTTCAGTCCGAAGCCGACCAGACCGGCGGGCTCGGCGTTGTTGTCTCCGCCGTCGAAGCTCGTGCTCTCGCCGGTATCGGCTTCGCCATAGAGGTCCAGCAGCGAGCTCACATGTGCAACCGCTTCCAGCCCGGTATGCTGAAACGGGCCGAAGTTGAACATATAGGAATGGGAGTAGAACGGGTTCGTGCTCGGATCGATGGTCTCGTAGCCGATCGGTGTGACGAACTGCCCAAGCTTGAAGTCGATCCCCCCCTTGACCAGCCACGGCGCGTGAAGGAGCGCATCGGCCTGCAGGATGGTGAACTGGTTTCGGTCACTGGTGAGCTTGTTGAACTCTCCGAGATAATGCGTATAGCGCACGTCGGAGCCATAGCTTCCCTGGAGAATGAAACCCAGATCGTAACCGGAAGACGAGCTGTCGATGGGCCGCGTAGCCGTCAGCTGGACCTGGTCCAACAGAACCGTGTTGGCCTTGTCGTCGAACAGGCGACCGAAATTCAGCCCGTCAGAGGGTCGGTCGGGGTTGGCCGTTACTCCGGCGTCGAGCTGGGCACCATAAACAATGCTGCTCTCCCAGCTTTTTGCCGCTGGCGGAGCGGTCGGAGCCGCTGTGGCACCAGATGCATTCGTACTTGCCGCCGGCGTCGGCGATGGAGCGCTTTGAGAATGTGCAGCAGTACAGCAAAACAGGAGTGGAGCGGTTGCACAAACTGCAGCACTCCAGAACCACCGTGTCGGTCGTGGCCCAGCAAAGTGCCCGTCAGGACCTGATAATGGCAGACGCTTTTTGATCACTGATCGTCACCCAAGTTGTATTCGACTCACGTGACAGTCGTGCAGCATAACTCGCGGTCGCGTGCCAGCAAGGCTGGCGGATCCGGTGCATCTCGACATGTCGACCGAGACAGAAACCAAGATCGACATAAAGCTTCAATATGTATTTGAAGTAGTCCGGTAAAATAGGCGTAAACGCCATCATTCCGCGATTGCTCTTATTCATACTTGATGTCTATTGCGACAAACCGCATTGATTCCTTATGTCGATCAGGGCCAGTCTGTTTGTGAACGGTCGCTTGCGGCATCGCACATGGAATATGGTCTGCCACAAGGGTCTGTAGCTGGAAACGCCGCTCACCGGTTCGGACCGGATGTTGTCTACCGGACCCGGGCAGTTTCCGCATGGTTGAGGATGCGCTCGTGCGCCTCGCCCGGCTGAGCGGTGATGGGCGGTTGCGTGCGTTTCGCAATCTCGTCGCTGGAGAGAAGCATGCCTGTGTCCAGAACACGTCTGGAGGAGCTCGCACATCACCTCGCGATCCTGAGCGACGAGAACTCAGCCAAGGCGGACCGCCTGATACGCAGGATGCGTCGGGAACGGCAAGCGGCTGCGGATCGTGCCGCGCGGAACTCCGGGAGGCCAAGAGGCAAGAGGCAGCCAGAGGGACTCGAAGACTCTGACTCGTAGCATCCGGGAAGCCGATGTCGTTCCCCGCAGCTCGCCGACGGTTTGGCTGGCGCGGAACACTGTACGGCGAGCCTGTCAGGCAGACTTAGGAAGCGTATGAATCCTGCCTGAAACGGCGTCGGTATCTTATGCGCGATAGCATCATAATCCTCAAATCCAGGCATGGAAGCTTGCGAACGGAGAATAATAGCATGGCTGAGACACTTCGTGATCGGCGCCTGCGCTACGCACAATCCATCCTGAGTTCGCGATCAAGACCGGATGCGCCTTCCGGCGAAGCGTGCAGCCTGGATCGGCAGCATGTTTTGCTGCTGGGCATGGATCCGACGGAAACTCGCAGCATACCGCGGCACAATGAATGTTGGACCGCTGAAGCGTGTCTCCCGGACGCTCACTCAAAAGTCCTCTCGGCGGGTGTTACCAGGTGAGAAGGTCCGGCTCGCGGCTTGGCTGGAGTAGGCGCGGGCGACCCGGGTGGGCTTGTCGGAGTGGAAGGTGACCGGTCCGAGCAGCGGCGCCGTGTCCTACAACAAGATCCCTGCGCAAGCGGTCAATCATCGTTGTGGAACCCGCTAAGCGCACCTCGGTAGCGCGCGGCAGCATGACGATCGTTCAGGATCGCTGGTCTGCCGGGAAACAGCCGTTCCCGGAACGCGCCCGCCGGGTATTGCGTCTGCGTGAGCCCGCGTTTCTGCGGGACCGGGACGACCTCCTCGAGGAAAGCAACAAGTGAACCCGGCGTCGTTTGATAAACGACATTCACGTCGTCGATACCAGCCTGCTGCCATTCAGCGAACGCGTCAGCGAGGCTCTCGGGGGTCCGACCAGACGAGTATTGTAGGCGTGGGCCGATGCAACGTCCGTGACGGTCGCCCGCTTGCCCAGGTTGGCTTCCTTGAAGAAACGGACCGGGCCTTTCATGCCTCCGACCTCAAGGTCGTCGAGTGGCTGCTCCGGTTCGAGTAGGCCGAGGTCGATCCCGAGATCGCGGCTGATATGGGCCAGCAGCCCTTCGTCGCTGCGAGACGCGTCGAGGTCACACGCCTTGCTGCGTGCCTCCTCCGTGCTGCCGATCACGAAGGAGAAGCCTTGAATGAACAGCAGGTCCGACGGGTCACGTCCGGCGGCGGACACCTGGTTGCGGATGTCGGCGAGGAACAGCGCGTCGAACCTCCCCCACTCGAGCAATCCGGCAAGGTCAACCCATGTCCGGAGATCGTAGAACTCCGTCTGCAGGGTGTCCGGCCGCCGCCAGAAGCCGTGAAACACATGGGACACGGTGTTCATCGAAAAGCCGTTGAGGATGAGGCGTCAGGGTATGCTTGATCCCGAGCGGGATGACGGTGTCCGAACTACTTCATGATCGCCTGGGTTGAGCGCTGGCGGCTCATCAGGACGGCGGCGATCACCACGGCGCCTTTGACGATCATCTGCGTATATTCCGAAACGCTCATCAGATTCAGGCCGTCGTCCAGGATTGCGGTGATCGGCCTCAAGCGGACCCGAAGCTCTCCGGACTAGCCGACGACACTGACCTCGGCGAAGATGCGGCAACCTCAGGAGCAACCGTGATGACGATGGTGGCCATTATTGCCCCAGGTGCCATGGGCGCCGCTGTCGGCGCACGCTTGGTGGAACATGGATTGGAGGTCCGTACCAGCTTGGCTGGCCGAAGCCAGGAAAGCTCGACGCGCGCAGAGGCTGGTGGCATGCGCGCCGTGAGCCTGCCCCGGATTGCAGAGGCCGACATTATCCTGTCCATCGTGCCGCCTGGCGAGGCGCTGGCAGTTGCCCACTCACTCGGCCCGGTCATCGGTTATGCCACACGCAAGCCGGCCTATGCCGACTGTAATGCGGTGAGCCCGCAGACCGCCGAAGCTGTCGCTGATGTCATCAGCCAATCGGGCGGACGCTTCGTCGATGCGGGCATCATCGGTGGGCCGCCAAAGCCGGGCAGTCCGGGCCCGGTGTTCTATACCTCTGGGTCCGACGCGTCGTTGCTCGACGTTCTGGCGCAGCATGGATTACGGGTGAAGAATCTCCACGCCCCGATCGGGGCGGCATCCGGCTTGAAGATGAGTTATGCCGGCATCACCAAGGGGCTGACTGCGTTGGGCGCCGCCATGATGCTGGCAGCCACGAACTATCATACGGCTTCCTCGCTCGCCGACGAACTCGCCGATAGCCAGCCCGAGCTACGGGCCTGGCTTGGCAAATCAGTTCCCCAAATGTACTCCAAAGCATATCGATGGGTGGCTGAGATGGAAGAAATCGCGACCTTTGCCGGCGAGAGCGCTGCAACGCGCGACATCTACACCAGCATCGCGTCCTTCTATAAAGGGCTTGCGCAGGATCAGGTTGGGGCCGGGCGAGATGTCGAGAAGCTCGACACGTTCGTTCAGCGACTAACCTCGAACGTCCATGGCAACCGTCGCTAAGTTCGGCGGCTTGGTTGAAGGCGGCGTTCATCGTGTCCGATTGTTCCGTGTAACAGCGGCATCGCGCTGGTCCGCAGAGCGGCCGCTCTGCACGCGGCGATGTCGGCCGACGCCGCCCACCTGGTTGACATCAACCATCTCCATCGGAAACCGGGCTTTGTCGGCAACAGTCCAGCCTGGCGGCAGGCACCGAGCCGATTGGATCGTCGCCGGTGACGGCGTCAATCAATCCGGATCACCTGCTTGCCCCGCCGTCCCCCGGCCTCGAAAGCACGGTGGGCGTCGGCGATCCGGGAAAGCGGGTATATCGTATCTACAATGGGGCGGATGGCTCCGGATGCGACGAACTCCCCAAGATCTCGAAGCAGGGCTGTATCCGGCTTTGCGCTGAAGTAGCGGACACGTCGGCTGCCGTGGATGCGCGAGAACGCAAAATAGGCCATCCCCCTCATTGGGTGCTTCGGATCCGGCACGATCGCCGCCATGCGACCGTTTGGTGCGAGACGACGACGCCACGCGGCAAGATCGCTTCCGACGGTGTCGAGGATGACGTCGAACCGATCCTGGTCGGCAGGGCCCGCCGTGGCGTAATCCAGCGCGGCAACGGCACCGAGCTCGCGCACGAAATCAAGATTGGCCGCGCTCGCCAATCCGACGACATGGGCGCCGAGCGCCTTGCCGAGTTGGACCGCAGCGCTCCCCACGCCGCCGCTTGCTCCTCGCACCAGGAGTCGGTGACCGGCCCGGACTTGTACGATGTCGCGCAACGCGATCAGCGCGGTTGCGCCGACCACGGGCAACGCGGCGGCTTCCGTCGGCTTGAGCTCCGCTGGGCAGTGGGCCACGTGCCGCGGCTCGATGCATACATACTCGGCGACGCTGCCGAGGCGGTGGAGCGGCATGGTTCCCCATACTCGTTCACCCCGGCTGAACTGGGGCGCTCCGGTCACCGGCCTCACCACATCGCCCACAAAGTCGAGGCCGGTCTGTTTGGGGAAGGTGCGGCTCAACACGAGCTTGAGCGCACCCGATCGCACGATCGCGTCATAGCCATTCACGCTTGCCGCCGAGACCCGGATCATCATCTGGTTCACAGCTGGCGCCGGAAGGGCGATGTTCGCCTCGTGCAGCACCTCTGGTCCACCGTATCGGTCGTGCACCGCGGCGCGCATCTGGTCCATTGGTTCCCTCGCCCTGGCTTTGAACGATCGACCGACGGCGTCTGCAATCGCGGGATCGTGTTTGCTGCCGGCGAAGCCCACCGGAGCCTCTATGTGATAAACCATCACATAAACCCGGACAAACCTCAAGCGGAAAGTTATAGTCTATAAGATGCAGCGTGATCAACAGGGTGCAGCCGGCAAGCGGGGAAGCTACCATCATGGTGACCTTCGGCGCGACCTGCTGCGAGTGGCGCGAGCGGAGGTGGCGCGGCACGGTGCAGGGGGGGTTTCGCTGAGCTCGCTGGCGCGCCTCGCCGGTGTCAGCCAGCCAGCGCCGTATCGGCATTTCGCCAGCCGTGAGGCGCTGCTTGAAGCCTTGGCTGTGGAAGCCTTCGAGGATCTCTCACGGCTCTTACATGAAGCTGTCTCGAACCAGGACCCGTGCGACGCCCATCAAGCGCTCGCACTCGCCTATGTCGGCTTCGGCGAGGCCAACATCGAAATCTACCGGTTGATGTTCGCATCTGGTGTGACGCCCAGATCCGCGGCCGGGAGCGAGCTTGATGTCGCCGCGAACCGGGCGCTTGATCTGTTGCGGACGGCGATGTCGGCAGCGCGCGGGTGCACCGACCCGGCAGAGCTGGAAAGGGAGATCTATCGAACCTGGGCGCAGTTGCACGGCCTGGTCATGCTCAAGGCGGACGGTTTCATCGCTCGACCGCTTGCGCACTACGTGGCCCGCGCCGTGCGCTAGGCGGTGGGAGTCAGGCTCGTTCGTGCGTAAAGGCCATGGGCCACCCTCCTCAGCCTTGATCCTTGGCCCGGTAGGCGTCGGGGATGACGAAAACCTCGTCGGCGCGGCCGTAGCCGCCGTCAGGTACTTCCTCAATCAGAACCATGCTGTTGGGACGCACCGCCTCACCGAAATACTCGGTGAACATGGAGGTGAGCCGGTGGATCATCTCCTCTTTTTGAACCTTCGTAAGAGCGGCCTGCGGCAGCTTGATATTGGCGAATGGCATTAGCAAGAATCCTCGAATGATGATGCCGGTTCAAACGGCGGGTGGAGCAGGTCGGCGAGGCCGATCGGCAGAGCCAGGAGGCTGGCTGGAAGATTGTGCTTGCAGTCCGGCTCACTCCTGCTTGGGCTTTTCTGGTGGGCGCAGCAGGTGAGCAAAGCCGATCCGCTCGAGGAACTGCTCGCGAACGCGGTCGATCACCGCGTAAGACACCGACGCGCCGTCACTGGCCGGGTCGACCACGATGCGAAACGGACGCCGGCCGGGTGAGGCGTCGACAATGGCTGCCACGGCACGCGCGACCTCCGCCGGATCGGCATCGGGCGGAGCCGTGGCGGCAAGCGCCTCCTGTATGCGATCGGCGAACCTGTCCGGCCAACTGCGTGCATAATCCCCGGCGCGGGCCTGGTCCGCCGGTTCGCCGGCATTGGCGAAATGGTTGGTGCCCGTGGTGAAGGCGCCCGGCACCACGATCGAGCTTTCGATCCCGAGTGGCGCGAGCTCCCGGGCATAGGCCACCGCCAGGGCGTCCATCCCCGCCTTGGCCGCAAAATAGGGACCGAGCAGCGGCGGGACGCCGCCCGTCACGCTGCTGGAGCCGATCCACACAAGCAGCCCGCGTCCTGCGTCACGCATGTGCGGCAGCGCCGCCCGGTTGACGCGCTGACACCCCAGAACGTTGATGTCGTAGAGCTCGGCAAGCTGCTCGGGCGTGAACGCCTCGCTCGGTCCATAGACCATGTGCCCCGCATTATGGACCAGCACGTCCAGCCTTCCGTGCGTGCCGATGATCTTGCCCACCGCGGCAGCAGCGGAGTGCTCGGATTGCACGTCCAGTTCGAGGGCACTCAGCGCAACACCATGGTCCCGCGCGTAGGTGCTGATCTGATCGATCTGATCGGCATTCTTGCCCCCGAGATCCCGCATGGAGGCGTAGACGGTGTGGCCGGCGGCTGCCAGCGCATTGGCGATCATGCGGCCGAAGCCGCTCGATGCACCGGTGACCAAAACAATCTGCTTCAAGAGTCGTCCTCCTCAGACGAGACCACCATTGGCGCGCAGCACTTGGCCGTTGACCCAGCCGCCGTCCGGTCCGACAAGGAAAGCCACCACCCGGGCGATATCCTCCGGTTCTCCCAGCCGTCCAAGCGGGATCATGTTGGTGACGGTGGCGATCTGCTCATCGGACTTGTCGCCGAGAAACAGTTCGGTCGAGACAGGGCCGGGTGCCACCGCATTGACCGTGATGCCCCGTTTGCCCAGCTCCTTGGCGAGGATATGGGTCATGGCCTCCACCGCGCCCTTGGTTGCGGCATACGCGGCGTAGGTCGGCTGATACAGCCCGACCACGCTCGACGAGAAGCTGACGATCCGGCCGCCATCGCGCATCCGCCGCGCTGCCTCGCGAAGGCCGTTGAAGGTGCCCTTGAGATTGATCGCGATGTGCTGGTCGAACACCGCGTCCTCGGTCTCGACAACCGGCTTGAGCTTCATGATGCCGGCATTATTGACGAGCACGTCAACGCCGCCGAACGCCTCACCCGACCGATCGAACAGCGCGGCCATCGCCGCAGGATCACTCACATCGGCTTTGACCGCGAGGGCCTGGCCGCCGGCCGCCTTGATCTTGGCTGCGAGTGCGTCGGCCGCCTCCGCGCCGCTATTGTAGTTAATGACGACGGCAAATCCGTCCTGCGCCAGCCGTTCCACGACGGCCGCGCCGATGCCTTTGGACGAGCCGGTGACGACGGCACAGCGCTGCGAGTCAGCCATGGGAGTTCTCCTTTCTGCCGATCCGTCACATACGGCTTGCGACTGGTGTCGTTTAGCAGGCTAGGTTGAAACTGACTGGCCGAAGAACTGGAACAATCGGTGGACCGTCTCGACGCCATGAAGGCCTTCACCCGCGTGGTCGAGCGGCGAAATTTCGCCCAGGCCGCCTCTGACCTGCGTCTGCCGCGTTCGCGTGCGTCGGAGGCTGTCCAGCAGCTCGAGCGGCATCTCGGCGTCCGCTTGCTGGCCCGCACCACGCGCAAGGTGACACTGACGGCAGAGGGCGAAGACTACTACCGGCGCTGTTCGGCGATCCTGTCGGCGATCGATGATGCCGACGCGGCGGCAACCCAGACGATGCCGCTCGGCACGTTGCGGATCGACGTCCATAGCAGCTTCGCCGAGCGATATCTGCTGCTTGGCCTGCCCAGCTTCCTCCAACGCCACCCCAACATTCAGCTTCATATCGGCGAGGGCGATCGCCTGATCGATATGGTCGCCGAAGGCGTGGATTGTGCCATCCGCGTCGGCAGGCCGGTCGACAGCGGACTGGTCGGCCGCAAGCTTGGCGTGCTGGCCGAGGGTACCTTCGCCAGCCCGGCCTATCTCGAGCGGCATGGCGTGCCGAAATCGCCCGATGATCTGGCGGGTCACCGGATGATCGGTTTTGTGTCCACATCGACACGGGCGGTCATGCCGCTCGAGTTCCAGATTAATGGCGAGGTGTGCATGGTTTCGCTTCCGGTGTCCGTCACCGTGACGGCGGCGGCGACGAACGCCAACCTGGCCCGGCTTGGCCTTGGCCTGGTCCAGGTGCCGCGCTATCGCGTTGCGAACGAGCTGGCAACCGGCGCCCTGGTCGAGGTGCTAGCCGATTATCCGCCAACGGACAGTCCGGTCTATCTGCTCTACGTCGAAGGCCGGCAGCGTTCGCCTCGCGTGCGGGTCTTCATCGAATGGGCATCAATCACCATTGCTGCGGCACTTGCAGGCTCCTGAAGCAACCGAGCGCCCGATCCCGGCACGTTTGTTCAGCGGGTCGACCCAGCAGTGAGCGACCTGGGTCCGCCCGGCCTGCTTGCCTCCCCGCCCGAGAGGAGTGGAACCGAGGCGAATAGTCACACCGGGACCACATTGGGAGCAGTCTGGGTGAGATGGCCGAGCACCGAACGATCGATATTCAGCGTCTGCTCGACCATTGCCGGAGGCGTGTGAGCCAACCAATCGGCAAGGGCGACATTCTTGTAACGATCGGTCTTGAAAATTTCGAGAAACACGAGCTGATCCCGACCGGTGTTCTCGATGTAGTGTCCGAGGCTCTTCTTGACGTAGCCGATGTCGCCTGGATTGAAGTCAGCCGTCATCGCGTGCGGACCAGTGTTGAAGACGGTCATGCGGCCCTTGCCGCGCACCCAGTACTGCCACTCGTCGGCATTCGGATGCCAGTGCATCTCACGCATGCCGCCTGGCTCGATTGTCACCAACGCGGCGGCGATGGTCTTGGAAATGTGGAAATTGCTCGAGTCCGCGATGCGAACCGATCCACCCTTGGTCTGGGAGTTGGGCTGCATCCCGCCAAGGTCGAAGGTAAAGGACTGCGCGGACTGTCCGACCGAGCCCGCCGCTGCCTGCTGGTCGTCGTGCAACGGCCCTGGCACCGGCCCGGGAAAGATCCAGCGCTGGGTAAGAGGGATGTCCTTGAACGCGTCCACCGACACGCCGAAATTCTTCGCCAGGACATCCGGTGGCGTATGGGCAAGCCAGTCGGTGACCAGGAGCGTGTTATCCTCGGACGAACTGCCCTCATCGAACGCCAGGATGAATTCGGTGCCATCCGGGCCGAGGCCCTGCAGTGAATGCGGCAGGCCAGCCGGGAAGTACCAGAGGCCGCCAGGGCCGACATCCGCCACCTGCGGGTGGCCGAGATCATCAAGGATGGTGATCCGGGTGGTGCCGTTGCTGACGAAGCCCCATTCTGCCTGCTGGTGCCAGTGCAGCTCCCGGATGCCGCCGGCATCGAGGCGCATGTTGACCCCGGCGATGGTCTTGGAGATGGCAAAGTCGTCCACGGTGACCTGCCGCGCCCAACCGCCGGCCTGGATGCGGCGATGCGCGTTGTTGAACGACGACCAGATCATCGGCATGCCGAGATTATCGGTCGGCGGCGGGTTCCCCAATGAGGGGAACTGTTGCTCGAGAATCGGATTGCGCGGACCCGGGTTGTCCAGTGCCCGCTTGCTTGCGTTGATTGCGCCCTGTGGCGGCGCATCGGGATTGCCGAACGTAGCTGCGCGTGCGGCACTTGCCGCTCCGGCGGCACCAATGACGGCCAGCAACCCACGCCGCGCGAGAGGATCCATGATCGTTGCTCCTATACGACGCTGATGATACTCATTGAGAAAACCAATCGAGGCAAGTAAACTTATCTTCATGACAAATGATCGATCGTTGGATATCGTCTTGCTGCGTTCCTTCCTGGCGGTTGCGGAGACCCTGCACTTCACGGCGGCGGCGCGTCGGCGCGGCCTGAGCCAGTCAACAATCAGCCAGCACGTGAGCCGGCTGGAACAGGCCGTCGGCCGGACGTTGCTGCTGCGCGACACCAAGAACGTCGCACTCACGCCGGACGGCGAGGATATGAGCCAGCTCGCCCGCGACGTGGTCGCCGCCAACGACCGTGCGATCAACCACTTCGATCGGACGGTCATGCGCGGACGCCTGCGCTTCGGAGTGTCCGAGGACCTCGTCCTTTCCCGCCTGCCCGAGATCCTGCGCGGCTTCCGCGATGCCCACCCCATGGTCGACCTCGACATGACAGTCGGCCTGAGCGCCGCGCTCTACGAGAAGCTCGATACCGGACGGCTGGATCTGCTCTTCGCCAAGCGACAGCCTGGCGATGAACGGGGCACATTGCTCTGGCGTGAGCGGCTGACGTGGCTCGGCAGCCGGGCTGCGGCACCCGATCCTGATCAACCGGTGCCGCTGGTGGTGTTTCCAGGCTCCAGCATCACGCGGTCGGCGGCAATCGATGCACTCAATGGTGCCGGCAGGTCTTGGCGGATCGCCTTCAGCAGCGACAGCCTCGTTGCCCTGATGGGCGCCATGCGATCCGGCTTCGGCATCACCGCGCAATCCTCGCTGCTGGCCGGCTCGGATCTCGAGCTCGTTTCGGAGACGGCGGCACTTCCCCAACTTCCCGAGGTCTCCTTCGTTGTTCTCGGACGCGGGCGGTATCTCGAGGGGCCGGCCGATGCGCTTGCCAAGGCAATCATGGTCGACACGGATCTGCGCCGCTCACGGCTGGAGTTCCGTGCGCACGTCAGCCGTTCCGTCGCAGGATGACTCCAGCACGGCCGTCGCCTCGTTCGCTCTCATCGCCAAATCGGCTCGTCGCCTTTGGCCGGCCTTGCCATGGGACTGGCTATCCTGGTTGACACGGGCCCAAAGCTGCTGGCCACGAAATCAATGAATGTACGCAGTTTTGAAGGCTGCGGACGTTTTGCCGAGAACAGCATGTGTGCTGGCCGGGTCAGCGACGTGTAGTTTTCCAGGATCTGCACCAGAGCGCCCGAAGCGATTGCCTCTGCCACAAGACGTTCGGGCTGGAGGATTATTCCGACACCATCCAAGGCGGCGGCGAGCAGCACCCGGCCATCATTCACCTGTAGACGAGGGTGTATCTGGACCGCCTGGCTCTTCCCGTTGCGATGGAACGGCCACTCCAGGTAAGCAAGATCAGACCAGGTGACGTAGCCGAGGCAGTGGTGACTTGCGAGGTCCTCGGGCGATTGTGGTGCACCGTGTTCGGCAAGGTAGGCCGGCGACGCGCAGGCGAGCAGCCGGTAATCCGGCAAGCTGCGTGCCGCCAAGCCGGAGTCTTTCAGCACCCCGATCCGGAAGACCACGTCATACCCTTCTTCGATGACGTCGGCAGAGCGATCAAACAGCGTCAGTTCGACGTCCATCTGTGGGTAGGCTTGTAGGTAGCGTCCGACGAGCGGCGCCACGCAGACCGCACCAAACGTGATTGGTGCGTTGATCCGCAAGCGTCCGCGCGGCGTCGTGCTGAGATCGTTGACCAGCATCTCAGCCGCCTCGGCATCCGCAATGATCATCCGACAGCGCTCATAGAACGCCTCGCCGATCGTCGTCAGGCTCTGCTGCCTTGTTGTTCTTAGAAGGAGCTGCGTGCCGAGCCGCTGCTCCAGGAAGCTGACGTGCTTGCCGACCATCTGGGACGACATGCCGAGTGCTGCGGCGGCGGCCGTGAACGAGCCAAGGTCGGCCGCCTTTACGAACACCGCCATGCTAGCCAGACGGTCCATGATCCCCAACCATCAGTTTCAACTCCAGGAAACGGATCGACGCTTATCCTGTCGAGCCCGTCAACCCACCTGTTGCATGGACGCGGGAACGTTTGCATCCGCCCTCGTTGGAGGACGCCTTCATAGTCTTGCTCTATCAACGACTGACATCCCCCTGTTCGTCGCAGCCCCTGGCTGCCGGATTGCCGCGGCTCGTGCGTGGTGTCTCAACGCAGAAACGTTCCATGGTGGAGTCCCGCAAGGACATCATGACCTGCAACGTTTCAGCCAGGTGCTTTGCGAGCCTTGAAACGCGCCGGCATTGGTCGTGGAGCCGTTCGTCGAACTGACCGCGACCACGCCTCCCATCAACCTCGCCGCCCGATTGACGGGCGGCCGACCCAAAGAAGACATCTCAATGACGACACTTCGTGTAGGGATCATCGGCGCAAACAGCGAAAGCGGCTGGGCGCGCGAGGGGCATGTGCCCGCAGTGCGTGGTTTGGCCGGGCTGGAGCTGGTGGCTGTGGCCACGAACAGCCGGAAGACGGCTGAGGCCTCTGCCAAGGCCTTTGGCCTGTCGGCCGGGTATGGCAGTGGCATGGATCTGATCCGTGCCGGTGGCATCGACCTGGTCACCGTTGCGACCCGGGTTCCGGATCACCGCGAACTGGTGCTCGCCGCAATCGAGGCCGGCCTGCACGTCTACAGTGAGTGGCCGCTGGGCCGCAGCGTGGCGGAGGCAGAGGAGATGGCGGCCGCAGCGCGCAAGGCCGGCATCCATACTGCGATCGGACTTCAGCTGCGCGGCAGCCCAGTGGTGCGGCGGACACAGGATCTGATCGCGTCTGGCGCGCTCGGACGGGTGTTGAGCGTGAGCGCTTACTCGGCGACGGCCGGGTTCGGACCGGAAGTACCAGCGCCGTTTGTTTACCTCGAAGATCCGGCGAACTTTGCAAATCTCGTCACCATCCAGGGTGGGCACACGATCGATCTGGCCATTGCGCTAACCGGAACGTTCAGCGATGCGAGTGCGTTGGCGACGGCGCAATATCCCGAAATCAACGCGGATGGCGAGCGGCGTCAGCGCACTACCTTCGACCATCTCCTGGTGCAAAGCCGCCTGCTGGCGGGGGGCACGCTGTCTGCCGAAATCGCCGGTGGGCGCCCACCGGAAACTCCGTTCACCATGAACGTGGTGGGGGAGAAGGGGACCTTGCGGCTGGATGGCGGTGCGGCGCGGGGCTTTCAGTCCGCACGCCTGACAGTCTCGCTAAACGGTGCGGCTCAGCGTGTGGATGAAGGCGAAATCGCCGCCATGCCCGATGCGGCAGCCAACGTGGCGGGGGTCTATGCCGCGTTGCGTGACGACATCACCAACGAAACATCCACCGTCGCTGGTTTTGATCACGCGGTGAAGCTCACGCATCTGGTCAATGACTTGTTGGCTTCTTCCCTCTCGGGAAGGCGGGCAACACCGACCAGTTGGCCCTGAACAGCATGCGCCTTTCTCGCCCTCAACGAGACGTGTCGGGCGTTGGATGATGGTGCCTTGCTGATCAAGACGGCGAGGAGGTCGCCCGAGGCTGGATCGACCGCCGTCGCTTTACGATAGCGTGGGTGCGTTGCAGATGGAGGATCACGATATCCGGGTTCACACCCGGACCGCACCCACACTTGTCGCGGCCTCTTGCGAAGCCTGCTGGCTGTCATGGCAGGCCGTCACACAGAACAGCGCCCTCTCATCAAACATGCGATCCTGGTAGGCGTCGAGTCGCTGATGTGAGAGAGGAAAGGTCGAGATGCGGTTCCTCATCCCCTTTGTTCATTGCAGAGACCGGCGCGGCCTCGGCGCTCCGCTGCCGCCGGACTCTCGCTGTCGCCGGCGGCGAGGAGCGGCATGCCGGCGATCTCGGCCCGCCCAGCTTCGATCACGGCGCGCAGAGCTCAAGCGCGCGAGACCTCGAGTTTGCGGGTCAGGAGGTAAGGCCGATCCGATGGACAGCCCGCGATCTTGCGACATCGGGTGGGGCGGGCTCGGAGGGTGGGGTGATCCCGGCTTGGCCGCGTGACCGGAGTGTCCCAGGCGGTGATCATCGGCGCCCGCAGCG
>CAXUNX010000024.1:0-26744 GCA_964252545.1 uncultured Acetobacteraceae bacterium
ATCCAGGCACGGTGCTGCTGGTCAGCCACGACCGTGACTTCCTGGACCGCGTCGCGACTTCCGTGGTCGCCGCCGAAGGCGGCGGCCGCTGGGTCGAGTATGCCGGCGGCTTCAGCGACATGCTGGCGCAGGGCGGCGCGTTGAGCGGCAGCCTGGATCCGGTGCGCAGGCCGGCCGCGGCGCGCGCGACCGCAGCCATTGCGCCTCGAGCCGCCGCCCGCAAGCTTTCCTTCAAGGACAAGCATGCGCTCGAACAACTGCCGCAGGAGATCGAGCGGCATGAGCAGGACGTCGCCCGCCTGCGTCTGGTTCTGGCCGATGCGGAGCTTTACCGCCGTGATCCCGCCGCCTTCAAACAGGCAAGTGCCACTCTCGAGACGCGCGAGGCAGCGCTGCGGGCCGCCGAGGAACGCTGGCTTGAGCTCGAGATGCTGCGCGAAAGCCTGCTGTCGTGACCGGCAAGCTGCATGACCGCGCCTGCACCGCCTGTGGCCGGAACACGCCCCGGCTTGCCGAGGCGGCGATCGCGGAGCTGATCGCCCAGCTTCCCGACTGGAGCCTCGCGGAGCACGGCATGCGGATCAAGCGTCGCTTCGGATTTCGTGACTTCGCGTCGGCCTTTGCTTTCGTGAGCCGGGTCGCGGCACTCGCCGAGGCGGCAGGCCACCACCCCGACATCGGGCTCGGCTGGGGCTACGCCGAGCTCTCGTGGCAGACCCACAGCATCGGCGGCCTGCACGAAAACGACTTCATCCTTGCGGCACGCTGCGACCGTGCGCTGGCCTGAACGGGCGAGGCATCAGTCGCGCTCCTGGCGCACATAGCGGCGGGAGATCGAATCAAACGAGATCGCCAGCACGACGATGGCGCCGCTGACCATCGATTGCCAGTAGGGCGAGATCCCGAACAGCACGATGATGTTGTCGATCACTCCGATGATCGCCGCACCCAGGATCGCACCGAGCGGGCTGCCGACGCCGCCGGTGGTGGCGACCCCGCCGATCACCGAGGCCGCGATCGGGGGCAGCACCCAGCTGTCGCCGATCGAGGGTTGCGCCGTCCCCAGCCGTGCCACCATCAGCATGCCGGCGGCCGATGCCAGGAAGCCGGCCAGCGTGAACGCGGCGATCCGCACCATGTCGACGCGGATCCCCAGCATCCGGGCCGCCGGCGTGCTGTCGCCGATCGCATAGGCATAGCGGCCCGCCGAGGTCGCCATCATGCCGAACGCGACGACCGCCAGCACAACCAGCATGATCACGAACGGAACAGGCACCCCGAACAGCAGGCCACGTCCGAGAAAGCCGATCTGGCTCGGTATGCCGGTGATCGCGATGCCTTTGGTCGCCACCAGGTTGAGGCCGCCGTAGACACCCGCCATGCCGATCGTCAGCACCAGGGAATGAAGCCGCAGCTTTGTCACGAGCAGGCCGTTCAGCGCCCCGCACGCCAGCCCGAGCAGCACGCACAGGCCGATCGACAGCCAGGCGTTGCATCCCTGCCCGACCATCAGGATGCCGCCCACCACCGCGCAAAGTCCGGCGATCGCGCCGAGCGAGAGGTCGAGTTCGCCCAGGATCAGCAGGACGCACTGGCCGATGGTGATCAGCCCGATGAAGGCGAGGTCGCGGGCCATGATCACCAGATTGAAGCGGGTCAGGAAGTAGGGCGAAAGCACGCACGAGATCACGAAGATCAGGGCAAAGGCGAAGGCCACGCCGGCGAGTGGTGCCCTGAGCAGGCGGTGCATGATCTGCGACGGCGCCACGCTAGGCTGCATGCTGGCCGGGTGCTTGTCCGATGATCGCGGCGACAAGCGTGTCGCGGTCGGTTTCGTCATTGATGAACTCGCCGCTGATCGCGCCCTGATACATCGTGATGATCCGGCTGGCGCACCGCCTGAGCTCCTCCATCTCCGACGAAACCAGCACGATGCCGATCCCTTTCTCCGCCAGGGCCTGCATCAGCCGGTAGATCTCGGCCTTGGTGCGGACGTCGATGCCCTTGGTCGGCTCGTCGAAGATCAGCACCCGCGGCGCCTGCGCCATTGCCCGGCCGATGATGGTCTTCTGCTGGTTGCCGCCGGACAAGAACATGATCCGCGTCTCGAGCGAAGCGGTGCGTATGCCGTAGCGCTCGATCACCTCCGCCACCAGCCGGCGTTCGTCGATGCTCGAGATGACGCCCCGGGGAGCGGTCTGCCGCATGACCGAGATGCCGATATTCTCGCGCACGCTGCGCCGCGGCAGGATCCCGTGCAGCTTACGCTCCTCCGACAGATAAAGCAGGCCGCGCCGCACCGAGGCGCTCGGGCTGCCGAGAGCAAGCGGCGCACCCTCCAGCGTCACCGTCCCGCCGGAAGCGCCGAGCATGCCGAAGATCGTCTGCATCAACTCGGTGCGGCCTGCCCCCACCAGCCCGGCAAACCCGAGGATCTCGCCCCGGCGGAGCTCGAACGAAACGTCGCGGAAGCCGCGCCCGCCAAGCCGGTGCACCGCAAGCAGGGGTTCGCCCGCCGCGACGCGCGGCTTGAAGGTCTCGTCGAGCCGCACCTCCTCGCCCGACATGAGCTGGATCAGTTTTGGCACCGTGATGCGGTTGAGCGCCGAGTGGCCGACCACGCGACCGTTGCGAAGCACGGTCACCTCGTCGCCGAGCGCGGTGATCTCGTCCATCTTGTGCGAGATGAAGATCACCGCATGGCCGCTGTCGCGAAGCTGGCGTATGATCCGGAACAGCCGCTCGGTCTCGTTGCCGGTCAGCGACGATGTGGGCTCATCCAGGATCAGCATCCGGAAGCCCCAGACGGTGGCCGCGCGCGCGATCTGCAGCAGCTGCTGGTCGGACACCGAGATCTCGCTGACCTTCTGCTCCGGCCGCGCGCGGATCGCGAACCGCGCGAGATGCT
This sequence comes from uncultured Acetobacteraceae bacterium, assembly GCA_964252545.1. Taxonomy (GTDB): domain Bacteria; phylum Pseudomonadota; class Alphaproteobacteria; order Acetobacterales; family Acetobacteraceae; genus Lichenicoccus. Next base: position 2,909 of record CAXUNX010000024.1, read on the forward strand.
CCGACGCCGCGGCGTGCATGCGCCGACGCGACAGCACGACGCTGCCGAACCCGGTCCGGCGGAACGGCATCAAGAGGTTCTCGGCGACGCTGAGATGCCTGAACAGGTTCAGCTCCTGGGGAACAAAGGCGATCTTGCCGAACTGCGTCCGGTCGATCAGCGCATCGTGGCCGTCGATCAGCAGCTCTCCGCTTTCAGGCGCCTCGGTTCCGGTCAGGATCCGCACCAGGGTTGATTTCCCGGCACCGTTCTCGCCGGCCAGCACGTGGACGCTGCCCGCCTCGATCCGCAGATCCACGCCGTCCAGCGCCACCACGCCGGGGAAGCTCCGGCGGATGTTGCGCGCCTCGACGAAGGCCATGCCGGCCGCGCGGCCCGCCTGCAGCCGCCTCCCCTAAAACTGCCCCACGTTGCTCTTGGTGATGATCGCGATCCCGGTGTCGATGTATTTCGGCGTCTTGGCGCCGGCCGCCTTCTGCCACATCGCCAGCACCGACCAGTAGCCCTGCATCTCGGGCTTGGTGGAGGCCGACGAGTCGGCGACGCCGTCGCGGATGAGCTGCAGCATGTCCTTGAGGTTGTCCATGCCGACCTCCTTGACGCTGCCCGTCTTGCCGGCCTCCTTGATGGCCTGGCCGACCCCGATCGGCCCGGATGCGTCGCACTCCACCCAGCCCTTCAGGTTCGGGTGCGACTGCATGATCGCCTCGGCCTGCTGCTGGGCGGTCTCGATGTTGTCGTTGTCGATACCGGTCGCCACCACCTTGATCCCGGGCGACTTGGCGAAGGTCGCCTGTTCGCAGCGTGCCCGGATCGCGTGGTTGGGCGCGGTCGGCACGCCCATCATGATCGCGACCTCGCCCTTTCCGCCGAGCAGCTCGACCAGCCGGTTCGCGCTGATGGTGCCCTGCTCGCAGAAATCGTTGCCGACGCTGGTCAGCTCCATCCCCGCCGGCGCCACGGAATCGAACACGGTGACCGGAATGCCTTGCGAGAGCGCCTCCTCGAGCACCGCCCGGTTGCCTTTCTCATCCAGCAGATCGACCATGATGCCGTCCGGATGGGTCGAGATGGCGCGCTCGATGATGTCGTTCTGCTGCACGACATCCGCTGCCTGGGGAGCCCGGTAGTCGACGGTGATCTTGCTGCCGGTCAGCTTGGACAGCATGTCGGCCGCGGCGTGCGCCCCGTTGTTGACCTTGTCGAACCAGGGATGCACGACCTTTGGGACCAGCACGAAGTGATACGTCTTGGCAGTCTGCGCAAAGCCGTCCGAGGGGAGGAGCGACCCCGCCAGCAGCGACAGGCCGACCACGGCCAGCAATTTCTTCATGTTGAATCCGCGCTCCGCCCTGTTTTCCGACTGGTAACAAGTTCCGGCAGCCCGGCCAAGCGACGAACCGGATCGTTCTCAGCTCCTGGCGGCGATCAGGCCGGACCGCTCCATGCGCAGCCGCGAGTTCGAGATGCTCTCGGCCACCGCAAGTGCCGCCTGGAGTGCCCGTATGCCCGCTTCGGCGTCGACCACCACCGGGGCCGCGTCGAGGCACGACGCCACGAAGGCGGCATGCTCCGCGGCCAGGCTGTCCTGTTCGTCCCAGCGCACCACCTCGCGCCGGAACCCGCCGGTGCCCGGAAGCGGCAGCCCGCGCTCGCGGCCGATCATGGTGAGCTCTCGCGCGACGAAGTCCGCGGAAAGGTAGCCCTCCTCGGAGAACAGGCGCATGCGCCGCTCGGTCTTCAGCGAGATCCGGCTGGCGGTGATGGTGGCGATGCAACCATTGTTGAAGCGCACCCTGGCATTGGCGATGTCCTCGTGCGTGCTGCTCACCGCGCTGCCCAGCGCGTCCACGCTCTCGATCGGGCTGTCGACGATCGCCAGCACCAGATCAAGGTCGTGGATCATCAGGTCGAGGATCACCGACACGTCGGTGCCGCGCGGCTTGAACGGAGCCAGCCGGGTGGCCTCGATATAGAGCGGCCGGGTGATGCGACGGGCGATCGCGTCATGCTCGGCCGAGTAGCGCAGCAGGTGGCCCACCTGCAGCACGAGCCGGCGGGTCGCGGCCAGCGAGGCGAGCTGCTTTGCCTGCTGCAGGCTGGAGGCGATCGGCTTCTCGATCAGCACGTGCCGTCCGGCAAGCAGGGCCGCCTCGGCGAGCGGGAAATGTGTCTCCGCGGGTGCCGCCACGATCAGCGCGTCGCAGGCTTCAAGCAGCGTCGGCAGGTCCGGCAGCGCAACCGTGGCCGCCTCGGCCGCCCCCTGTGCCGCGCGCGCGTGATCGGGGTCGGTGAGGCCCGCCAGCACGGCCCGCGGCGCCTGCGCCACCTTCAGCGCGTGGAAGCGCCCGAAGTGACCGGCGCCGGCGATGCCGATGCGCAGGCGTGATCCAAGCTCCGTTGCAGCCGGCGCCGGCTGCGCATGCCGGCCGAACATTCCCCGTGCCATGCACGCCCCTGTTGCTTGCGCTCCTGGGTAGCAGGAGAAGTTGCATCGGGAGAAGCAGGTCGGCATAAACCGGCCGCCGGCTCAAACCACCACCAGGGCGCAGGCCCGCCTCGGGCAGGCTTCGGGGAGCTTCTTTTCCAGCATGATGTATTACAGCCGCGCGAAGATAGCCTCGGTCCTGGGTGTCTGCGCGCTCGGGCTGCTGCTTTGCGTGCCGAACTTCACCGGAGCTCCTTCCCGCGCCCTGCCTTGGCGGCAGATCCATCTGGGCCTAGACCTGCGTGGCGGCTCCTACCTGCTGATGCAGGTGGACGTGCCCACCATCACCCGCGAACGGCTGCAGGCGCTGACCGACTCGGTGCGGCAGGGGCTGATCGGCGCCGGCCTCGGCTATCGCAACCTTGCGGCCAGCGCCGCCGAGCGCAGCGTCAGCTTCACCCCGCGCGACGCGTCCGAGCGCGAGCGCGACCTGGCCGTTCTGGGTGCCCTCCCCCGGGCCACGCCGGGCGAGTTCAGCGTGGCGAGCCGGCCCGACGGCAGCATTGCGCTGACCCTTTCGGAAAGCGCCATGCGCAGCCGCGCCCGCGAGGCGGTCAGCCAGTCGATCGAGATCGTGCGCCGGCGCATCGATGCCACCGGCGCGGTCGACCCCGAGATCACCCGCCAGGGCGACGACCGCATCGTGGTGCAGCTGCCGGGCATCACCGACCCGGTCCGTGTCAAGCAGCTGCTCGGCACCACCGCCAAGATGACCTTCCATCTTGTTGATGAAAACGCGGCCCCGGGCACGCTGCCGCCGCCGGGGGACGATCTGCTGCCGATGCAGGACGAGCCCGGGCAACGGATCGCGGTGTTGCGCCATGTCGACGTGGACGGCGCCGACCTGACCAACGCGTCCGCCGGTCAGGACAGCCAGAACGGCGGCTGGGACGTCGAGTTCACCTTCAACAGCGCCGGTGCCCGCAAGTTCGGCGACGTCACCCGCGCCAATATTGGCCGCCGGCTGGCCATCGTGCTCGACAACAAGGTGCTCAGCGCCCCGGTGATCCAGGGGGTGATCGCCGGCGGCCGCGGCCAGATCACCGGCAGCAACTTCACCGCGCAGAGCGCCACCGACCTCGCCTTGCTGCTTCGGGCCGGTGCCCTGCCCGCCCCGCTCACGGTGATCGAGGAGCGCTCGATCGGACCGTCGCTGGGCGCGGACTCGATCCGCGCAGGCGCGGTCAGCCTTGCCGTGGGCTTCCTGCTGGTGATCGGCTTCATGGGGCTGTTCTACGGGCTGTTCGGCTGGTACGCGAACATCGCCCTGCTCGCCAACCTGGTGCTGATCCTGGCGATCCTGTCGCTGTTTGAGGCGACGCTGACCCTGCCCGGCATGGCCGGGATGCTGCTGACGCTGGGCATGGCGGTTGACGCCAACATCCTGATCAACGAGCGCATCCGCGAGGAGGTCAGGCGCGGCCGCACGCCGCTGGCCGCGATGCAGGCCGGCTTCGAGCGCGCCACCGGCACCATCCTGGACAGCAACGCCACCGCGCTGCTCGCCCATGTCATGCTGTTCGTGTTCGGCACCGGCCCGGTGCGCGGCTTCGCGCTCACCATCACCATCGGCATCGTCACCACCTTGTTCACCACGCTGCTGCTGTCGCGCATGCTGATGGTGCGCTGGTATGCCGTGGCCCGCCCGTCCCTGCTTCCGGTCTGACGCCGCCATGCTGGCCTCTCCCATGCTCCGCCCCAGGCTCCGCTTCGTCCGGGACGGCACCAAGATCAACTTCATGCGCGGTCGTTTCATCGGCCTTGCGACCTCCGCCTTTCTTTCGCTGGCCTCGGTGGTGCTGTTTTTCACGCCGGGCCTTTCGCTCGGCATCGACTTCAAGGGCGGCATCGTCGTGGAAGCGCGCACCCAGGGGGCGGCCGACTTCAACGCGATCAAGGCGGCACTCGCCGCGCAACGGATCTCGGCGGCGGGGCTGCAGCGGTTCGGCGCCGACAACGACGTGCTGATCCGCCTCGACGCTCCCTCGGGGCACGGCACCGGCAGCGAAGCCGCGACGCAATCGCTGGTCGACCGGGTGCGAAGCGCGGTCGGGCGGGCGCAGCCGGGCGCCCAGGTGCTGCGCGCGGACGCGGTCGGCGCTTCGGTGTCGGCCGAACTGTTCCGCAACGGGTTGCTGGCGCTTGGCCTCAGCCTGCTGATGATCCTCGCTTATATCTGGATCCGCTTCGAGTGGGAGTTCGCGGTCAGCGCCGTGGTTACCCTGATCCTGGATCTGACCAAGACGGTGGGCTTTCTCGCCCTGTCGCGGTTCGAGTTCGACCTGGTGATGGTCGCGGCCCTGCTCACCATCCTGGGCTATTCAACCAACGACAAGGTGGTGGTCTACGACCGGGTGCGCGAGAACCTGCGCAAGTACCGGTCGATGGAGCTGCGCGCGCTGATCGATCTTTCCATCAACGAGACCCTGAACCGGACCCTCGGCACCTCGTCCACGGTGTTCCTGGCGGCGTTGCCGCTTGCGGTGTTCGGGGGGGCCACCCTCTCGGGCTTCGCCTGGGTCATGCTGTTCGGGATCGTGGTCGGGACCTCGTCCTCGATCTTCATTGCGGCACCGCTGCTGCTGCTGCTCGGAGAGAAGCGGCTGCGTCGCGACCTGACGGCGGCCAAGCGCTAGGCTCCGGACGAGCATGTTGTGCGGCACCACCACTGGGGGGGGTCGGGGGCCGCCGGCCACCGCGGGGCGGGGGGCAGAGCCCCGCTGATGAGTCTGGACCCCAGAGTGCTCAGCGCGACGCCGCCTTGTGGCCGTCGGTCGCGCGGCTGGTGTCGTCGAGCGCTGTCGTGGTATCGATCAGCGCCTGCACCGCGCCGTCCGCATGGTCAAGCATGTTCCAGGTGGGACGGGTCGCTTGCCCGCGCACCGCGATCAGGGCCGCATGGTCGGAGCGCACCAGGTCGAGCAGCCCGACCGGGGTCGCGCGTCCCGACATCACGTAGCTTTCAGCCATGCCGTGCGCGATCAGATAGGTGATGATCACCCGCCTGGTGCCCTCGTCGATGCTGACCACGGGCAGCGCTGGCGTGGGCGCCGCCTGGCAACCGGCCATCCCGAGCAACAGGGCGAGAACCACGGTGCGCGTCATCCGGGCACCGTTGCTGCGTTACGGCCACTCCACACGTTTCGCATCCTCCGGTGACAGCTCCAAAGACCAAGCAGTCGCGTATACCCCCACACAGCGCCGCTGCCCTGCGTCGGTTCCAGGTGCCGCGGTCGGAGCAGGGCACGGGCGAGACGCTGGTGCGCATCCGGGTGTGCCGTTTGCAACACCGGATCTGATCAGCGCGGGCCGATCGGGCCGGCGACGGTTGGCGCGGGCGCAGCCTGACGCGTGGCGAGCAGATCACGGATCTCGGCGAGCAGCGTTTCGGATGCGGTCGGTGCGACCTTGGCCTCCTGCCGGACATGCAGCCGGGTGAGCAGCTTGACCACCCAGAAGATCACCAGGCCCACGATCAGGAACTGGATCACCGCGTTGAGGAACAGGCCCACATTGATGGTTACCGCGCCGGCTTTCTGCGCGTCGGCGAGGGTCGCCAGGTGCGGTCCCTTGAGGGTGAGGAAGATGTTGGCGAAATCGATGCCGCCGATCAGCAGGCCGATCACCGGGGTGAACACGTCCTTGACCAGGCTGTTGACGATGCCGGTGAAGGCGGCGCCGATGATGATGCCGACTGCCAGGTCGACGACGTTGCCGCGCATGATGAAGGCGCGGAACTCGCTGATCCACCCAGGAGCCCTGAGCGGCAGCGCATGTGTGTTGAGTGCCATGGTGACCTCTCGATAGAACACGGTGCAGCCGGCGCACGGGGCCGGCACACGCGAATGCATCATGTCGATCGGTTTTCCGCTACTCCCGTAGTGTGATTTGCATCATCCGAGCAGACTCGCCTCCGAGGCTTTGGAGACGCCGGCGAGATGGATTTGCGACCCGTCCGACAAGGTGAGCGCGGTTGCGCCGCCTCCGGAGCTGTAGGCCGCAACCGTGAGGCCGCCCCCGAGCCGCAGATGATCGGTGCCGACGCGGAACCCGCCGACATAGTCGCTGCCCGGCCCGTTGCTGCCGGTGGTCTGGCCGGCATTGAACTCGAGCAGCATGGCGCCGGACCCTGCGAAGATCGCAGCCGCACCGGAGCCGACCTGCACGGTATCCGCTCCCGAGCCGCCCACGAAGGTGTCGGCGCCATGGCCCAGCAAGACCATGTCCTGCCCGCTGCCGCCGAAATAAACGTTTTCCCAGGTTGAGCCGCCGCCGTTGAGCGTCTCGTTGCCGCTCCCCGCGACCAGCCCGTCGCCTCCGAACGCGGAGGCGGTGAGTGCGTCGCCGCCGACGTTGCCGATCAGGAACGTGCCGGCGCCGGTGGCGAACATCCGGCTGCCGCCGAGCCCACCGAAATAATCGCCGCCGGTGGCCGCGGCATGGATGGTCTCGGCGCCCGCGCCGCCGACCACGGTCTCGGCGTCGTTGTGGCCGCCGACGAAGTCGAGGCTGCCGCTGCCGCCGAACACGGTCAGCGTGCCGCCGGAGCCGCCATTGACCGTCATGCCGCCGCTGCCGCCGATCAGCTCGTCATCGCCCTGGCCGCCGGTGTAGACCGTGGGCTGGCTTTGCAGGAAGGCGACCAGCCGGCTGCCGGCCAGGCCGCCATGGATGGTGCCGGGCGCCGCGTTGGCAACGATCACCGCACTTCCGGCCTGGTTAGTGTAGCTGTAGGTGCCGCCGTTCTGCAGCAGCGTCAGCGTGCCGCCGCCGCTGCTGCCGGTGACCGACGTGGTGGTGTAGCTGGCGGTGACGATGTCGGCGCCGCTGTCGGCCACGTAGATCTGGTTGCCGCCCGACAGCGTCGCGTTCTGCCCGTTGCTGGTTGCGACGACGTAGATCCCCTTGGTGGGCGTGCCGCTGATCTTGGAGGAAGGCAGCACGCTCACCGGGATGGTGATGCTTTTCGAGTTGTCGCTGTTGTCCGTGAAGGTGACCGAGATGCTGTCGTTGCCGGCGGCGCCGCTGGCATAGGAAAGCAGGCCGAGATCCGCATTCAGCTGGTCGATCGTGCCGGAGAAGCTCAGATCGAGCCCTCCGTCGGAGCTGACCAGCGACCCCTGAACACCGCCGGCCACCACCAGCGGATGGTTCTCCGTTGTTACCGTGACGGTGCCGGTGGTGTCGGCAACCGAGCCGGTGTCGATCACCAGCAGGTTCTGGATCGCAGCCGAGACCCCGACGATAGTGGAGACCGCCCCCACGGGAGGGATCACGATCTGGCCGGGCAACCCGGTGAGTCCGAGCCCGGCCAGGATTTCTGCAACGGTGGGAGAGCTGGAATCGCTCATGGTTCACTGGCTTTCAGCTGCTGGAGCTTGGGTCCGCACAGAGAGCCAGTAAATCGTTAACGTGCCATTAATCCTGGTCGACGAGTTCCGCGTCGAAGGTTCGGCCGGGCGTCACCAGCTCCTGTTGTGCGGCAACAAGCTGCAGCTCGGTCGAGCCGGCCGATACCGTGTGATCGAGCACGCCCCAGGTGGAGGCGACCGCCCGTTCCAGCGATTGGCGCAACCCGCGCCCGGCCAGAATGTGAAACAAGAACAAGGCCGCGATCAGGTCGCCCGCGCCGTTTGGCGAGATCGCCAGCGCCGGCGTGCGCAGGCGCCAGCATTGCTGCGGCGAGGCGGCGAGCATTTCAATGATGCCCGGTGGGATCTCGCGGTGGCAGAGGCTGGTCACCAGAACCAGGCGTGGTCCATCGCCGCGCATGCGGTTCTGCAGGGAGCGAACGGCGCGAAGCACGCCGGCGCTGCTTTCGCAACCGATTCCCGTGAGCTGCTCAAGCTCGAACTGGTTCGGCGTGAGAATGTCCGAAGCCGGCACACCCTGTTGTTCGAACAATGCGGGAATGCCCGGCCGCACGAACAAGCCGCGTCCGATGTCGCCCATCACCGGGTCGCAGCAGTACAGCAGGCGGGGATTGAACCGCCGCGCCTGCGCAACCGTCTCCAGGATCGCCTCTCCGACCTCCGCATCGCCAAGATACCCGGACAGCACGGCATCAAGCCTCTCAAGCGCGCCGCGCACGGCGATGCCCCGGATCAGGTCGCGCACCGCGCCGGCACCGAACACCTGTCCAGTCCAGTCGCCGTAGCCGGTATGGTTGGAAAGCTGCACGGTGTGCACCGCCCATACCTCGGCGCCGAGCCGCTGCAGGGGAAACAGGGCGCTTGCGTTGCCGACATGGCCGTAGCTGACCCAAGACTGCACCGAAAGAATGTTCAGGCGACCTCCTGCCGGGCCCTAGGGCCTCACCAAAGCCTGTTGACGCGCGATCTTGGACTGGACGGCGCCTCATGAAGCGCGGCATCAGTCGCACGACCGCGGCGTTCCCGCCAACCGGTCAGCAGGAGGAGAGAGCCATATGGCCCACCGGCTTGCGGCGAGCGTGCGGCGAAGCCCGCGCGCGGCATCGATTATCGTGGGGCTGCTGGGCGCCGCGCTGGCGCTGCCTCTGGCGTCACGGGCCGAGATGGCATCGGACGGACAGGTTTCCATGCAGACGCCGCTCGGGCGCAGCGAGGCGGCGGCTGCGGAACGTCATATCGCCACCCTGCATACCAGGCTGCACATCACCGCCGAGCAGGAGCCGCTCTGGCAGCCTCTCGCGGAGGCGATGCGCAAGAGCGTGGCCGCGCTGGACGACGTCTACGCCCAGCGGGGCAAGGCATACGGTTCGATGTCGGCGGTGGATGACCTCAAATCCTATGAGCAGGTGCAGGAGACGCATGCCCGCAACGTGGAGAACCTGATTGCCCCGTTCGAGCGGCTCTACGACAGCTTCAGCCCGGCACAGAAGAAGCAGGCCGATGAGACCTTCCGCAGGTTCACCGAAACCGCGGTCAAGAACTCGCGCTAGACAGGCGGTTGATACGCCGCTGTCCAGCGTTTATAGGCCGCCCATCGCTCCGGTCGGCATCGGCGGCGGCACAGCAGAAGGCGACGGATCATGAAACCCGGCATCCATCCCCCGTACCACGACATCACCGTGGTGATGACCGACGGCACCCAGTTCACCACCCGGTCCTGCATGGGCAAGGGCGGCGACACGCTCCGGCTCGACGTGGATCCGAAATCGCATCCTGCCTGGACCGGCGTCCAGCGCATGCTCGACACCGGTGGCCAGGTGGCGAAGTTCAACAAGAAGTTTGCCGGCATCGGCATGCGCAAGGGCGGCTGAGCGCATCCCTCCGAGGCAGGCAGGCTGATTTTTCGAGCGCCGCTCCTTGAGACAGGGAGCGGCGCTCTCTATTTATGGCTCCGTGGGAATGCCCGAACGGGGTTTCCACAAACCAGAACCGGGTCCGGCTCAGTGGCGGACCAAATGTTGTGAACCTTGCTTTCAGGAGGTTTTTATGACCTACGATTTCGCGCCGTTGTTTCGCAGCACGATTGGTTTCGACCGTCTTGCGCGTCTCGTCGATACCGCAGCCCAGGCTGCCAACACGACGTCCTATCCCCCCTACAATATCGAGAAGACCGGCGAAGGCAGCTATGTGCTGACCATGGCGGTTGCCGGCTTCGGCCCTGACGACATCGAACTCACCGCCCAGGAGAACAATCTGGTGGTGACCGGGCGTGTGCATGCCGAGCCCAAGGGCGAGGTTCTTCACCGCGGCATCGCCGGCCGGGCGTTCGAGCGTCGGTTCGCACTGGTTGACCACATCGTGGTCGAGGGTGCTGATCTGGTGCACGGCCTTCTGCACGTCACTTTGAAGCGGGTGGTGCCCGAGGCGCTGAAGCCCCGTCGCATCAGCATCGGCAACGCTCCGGCCGCCCAGGCCACTGCGAACGACCGGCAGATCGAAGGCAGCGCCCAGGCTGCCTGACCAGCACCTGCCCGCACGGGCAGGGTTGGGCATGATCAACGAGGGCGGGCGCTGGCTACCGGGCGCCCGCCTTTGTTGTTCCAACAACCGGGCATGCAAAAACTGGGCTTGACCGCCGTGTCGCGTGAACCCATACCGGTTTGACCAAATGCACGCCCGGCAGGCCATCCGGACCGAGGTCGAGGAAGCGCCTGCGGTGCGTCTCGATCGCATAGGACCGAACCATGACATTGCCGTTGATGCCTAAGGCCACCGCGGTGTGGCTGATCGAGAAGACCGCCCTCACCTTCACGCAGATCGCCGAGTTCTGCGGCATGCACCCGCTCGAGGTGCAGGCGATCGCGGATGGCGAGGTGGCCCAGGGGATCGTCGGCTACGACCCGGTGGCGAACCACCAGGTCACGCAGGCGGAGATCATCCGCTGCGAGACCGATCCCGCGTTGCGGCTGCAGGTGCTCTCGGTCAACAACCCGGTGACCCGACGCTCAAAGGGCGCCCGCTACACCCCGGTTGCCAAGCGCAACGACCGCCCCGACGCCATCGCCTTTGTTCTGCGCAATTATCCCCAGCTCTCCGAGGCGCAGATCATCAAGCTGCTCGGAACCACCAAGGACACGATCGCCAAGGTGCGTGACCGACATCACTGGAACAGCGCCAACATCAAGCCGCGCGACCCGGTGATCCTTGGCCTTTGCAGCCAGACCGACCTCAATGCCGTGGTGAACGCGGCCAACGAGCGGCTGATCCGTGACGGTCACAACGTGCCGCCGCCGCCTGCGGCGGAAGAAGAGGAGGCAGCCTGAGGCTGGCTCCCTCCCCGGTTTCGGAGCATGGATCTCGGGACCATGCTCCGGCCGGTCCGATCTCCGGGTGAGTGGCCCGGCCGATGGTCAGGGATGACGATCCGGGGTTGAGCTGCTTTGCCGCAGGCGTTCCATCTCCTGCTTCACCCTGAGTTTTTCCAGCTTGAGCCGGTTAAGCGCGTCCTGATCCGGCTGCGGCCGGTGATCCTCCTCGATGATCCGGCTGTCGAGGCTGGCGTGACGGGTCTTCAGGCTCTCTATCCGCGCTTGCTGGCTCATGGTGGCTCCATCAACAGGGAAGGCGAAGCGAACACGATAACGCCGCGCCAACGCAAAACCTTCACAAAAAATCAGTCTGCCTGCCACCATCGTGCAGCATGGAGGCGGTGGGGTACCCGTGCTATCTCCCGCCGCCATGGTTGAAACCGCACCACAGCATCCAAGCTCCAGGCCGGCCGGCTGCAAGCCCTTTGTGCTGAATCGAGTAACATGCTGACTGACCGCGATACCCTGTTGCGCCAGCTCCATGAACTTCGCAGCGAGCATCGCGATCTCGATACGGTGATCGATCGCCTGGCGACGCAGCCGATGGACCAGCTGCAGCTGCAGCGCTTGAAGAAGCGTAAATTGATGCTCAAGGATGAGATTGCGTGGCTGGAGAGCCGCCTGATCCCCGATAACATCGCCTAACCTGGAGTTCGAGTGCGATGTCCATGTCGTCCAGCGGCGCCGATGAGCCCGACCAGATCGGGGTGGGACCGGGAGATCCGGGGCTCCAGGAGGATGATGCCGTGCTGCTCGAGCAGCGGGCCGCACCCCGGGTCGGGCTGATCATGGGAAGCCAGTCGGACTGGGAAACCCTGTCCCACACCGCGACCATGCTGGACACGCTTGAGGTCAGCTATGAAGCCCGCATCGTTTCCGCCCATCGCACCCCGGACCGGCTCGCCGAGTATGCCACCGCAGCACGCAGCCGTGGCGTGCAGGTGATCGTGGCGGGAGCCGGCGGTGCTGCGCACCTGCCGGGCATGTGCGCCGCCTGGACCACGCTTCCGGTGCTCGGCGTGCCGATCGAGAGCCAGGTGCTGCACGGCATCGACAGCCTGCTCTCGATCGTGCAGATGCCGGCCGGCGTGCCGGTGGCGACCCTGGCGATCGGCCGCGCCGGTGCGGTGAACGCGGCGATCCTGGCGGCCTCGATCCTGTCGCTCGATGATGCTGCCCTGGCCACCCGGCTGGAAACCTGGCGGGCGCTGCAAACCGCCTCGGTGCCTGACATGCCCGGACCGTGACCCTCGGGCCGTGATCAACGAACCAGGAGCCGCCCTTCCTCCCAACAGCGTGATCGGCATCGTCGGCGGCGGCCAGCTCGGCCGCATGTCGGCGCTGGCTGCGGCCCGGCTCGGCTTTCGCTGCCACGTGCTGACCGATGATGCGCACGGCCCGGCGGCCCAGGTGGCGGCCTCGGTCACGCTGGGCGGGCATGACGATCCGGCGGTGCTGCGTCGCTTCGCCGATGCCGTGGACGTGGTGACCTTCGAGTTCGAGAACATCAGTGCCGACGGGCTGGACCTGCTGGCCTCGCTGCGGCCGGTGCGGCCGTCGGGCGAGGTCCTTCGCACCAGCCAGGACCGGATCGCCGAGAAGCGCATGCTGCAGGCCGCCGGCGCCAGAACCACGCCCTGGCAATTGGTCACCGACCGCGTCTCGCTCGATGCCGCGGCACAGGCGCTTGGACTGCCCTTGGTGCTCAAAACAACCCGGCTCGGCTATGACGGGCGCGGCCAGGCGGTGATCCACGACGCCGCCGGGATGGATCCGGCGCTGCTCCGGCTGCAGCCGCATCCGCTGGTTGCCGAGCAGCTGGTGCCGTTTGCCTGCGAGCTAAGCGTGATGGTGGCGCGTGGACTGGACGGCGCCATACGCACCTTTGATACCGTGCAGAACCATCACCGTGACCACATCCTCGACGTGACCCTGGCGCCGGCGCCGATCCCAAACCAGACCGCACAGGCGGCGCAGGCGATCGCCGCCGCGATCGCCGGTCACCTTGGTCTTGTGGGACTGCTCGGGGTGGAGCTGTTCCTCGATGGCGATGGCGGATTGCTGGTCAACGAGATCGCGCCGCGGCCGCATAATTCGGGTCACTGGACGCTCGACGCCTGCCCGGCCAGCCAGTTCGAGATGCATATCCGCGCGGTGGCGGGCCTGCCGCTGCCGGAGGCGGTGCGACATTCCGATGCGGTCATGAAGAATCTGGTCGGGCCGGAGGCGGTCGCATTGTGGCCGGCGATCCTGCGCACCGGCGGATTGCTCCCCCACCTCTACGGCAAGTCGGAAGCGCGTCCCGGACGCAAGATGGGGCACGTCAACCGCTTGTTCCCGCGCGGCGGCCTGCCGGCCGCGTTCGGCATCGCCGACGCCATGGCGCCGCTGTTGGTCGAACTCTAGGTCCCGACCCATGGGCGGGGCTCTGCCACACCATCACTCCCGCTCTCCGAACGGGTGGATCAGCGTTTCGGTTTGCTCCAAGACCAACCTCGTGCGGGTCTGGGGCCGCCCGGCCCCAGCGGGGCACGGGGCAGAGCTCCGCTGATAGGTTCGGATCAAGCTCAGCGAAGCAGATCCTGCTCGCGAAAGCTGGTCCAGCGCCCGTTGCCCACGATCACGTGGTCGCGCACGGTGATCCCGAGCACCGAGGCCGCCTCGATGACCTGGCTGGTCATCGACAGGTCCTCGCGCGATGGGGTCGGGTCGCCGCTGGGATGGTTGTGCACCAGGATGATCGAGACCGCTTCCAGCTCGATCGCCCGGCGCACCACCTCGCGCGGGTACACCGGCGTGTGGTTCACGGTGCCGCGCGCCTGCGCCTCGTCGGCGATCAGGCGATCCTCGGCATCCAGGAACAGGATGCGGAACTGCTCGATCTTCTCTCGCGCCAGCACCGCGCTGAGATAATCGATCAGCCGCTCCGGGCTGGAAAGCACCGTTTCCCCCTGCAGCCGGGCACGCGAAAAGCGCAGCGCCGCCTCATGCAGCAGCTTGATCGCGGCCAGGCTGTGGGCGCCGAAGCCGGCGAAGCCCTGGAGTTCGCGCAGCGGCGCCGCCAGCAGGGCAGCGAAGCTGCCGAACCGCGCGATCGCCTCCCGCGCCAGCGACTGCGGATCCTCGCGCGCCGGCATTGCAGCTCCCAGCAGCAGCGCCAGCAGGTCGGCGTCGCTGAGCGCCGCCCCCTCCCCCCCAAGCAGTCGCGCTTGCACCGCCTGCATCGATGATCCCCTCTTCCCAAGCCGAATACGATACGATAGTGCAATATTCTTGGGTTTGGCTCAATCCCTCTCCGCGCCTAGAACGACGCGGCATTCATCCGGACGGACCGATGACCGATATCGACCTGCGCAACACCGAAGCCGTGCTGCTTGATCTTGACGGGACGCTGATCGCATCGCGAGAGGGCATCATCTCCTGCCTGCGCCTGGCGCTGCGCGGCATCGGCCACGAGCCGGATCCGGAGCAGGCGCTGGACTGGGTGATCGGGCCGCCGCTGCCCGACGTGATGGCGCGGCTGCTCGGCGATGTTGATGATGCCGGGATCGAGCGGGCGATGCTGGCCTATCGCGCCGAGTACAACCGTGCCGGTATGCATGCGAGCCCGCTGTTTCCCGGCGTTCAGGACTTCATGGACCGTCTCGCCGGCTCCGGCCGCAGGGTGTTCCTGGCCACCTCGAAGCCGTTGCACCTGGCGCAGCGCATCCTGGAGCTGCGCGGCCTCACCGGTTATTTCGCGGGCTTCTACGGCGCCCGTCCGGACGATAGCGGCGCCGAGAAGCCCGAGCTGATCGCGGGGCTGGTGGCCCGCGAAGGCATCGCTCCCGCGCATTCGGTGATGGTGGGCGACCGCCGCTACGACATCACCGGCGCGCATGCCAACAAGATCCGGGCGATCGGCGCGTTATGGGGCTATGGCGGTCGCGCCGAACTCGAGGAGGCGGGAGCGGACGCGCTCGCGCAAAGCCCGGCCGAGCTGTTCGACGTGGTCGAGGCGCAGCTGGCGATGGCGTCGTCGCACGCGGCCTGAGGCTCGGAGCCGGGTTCACGATGCTTCAAACCAATCCCTTCTGCTTCAGGCTGATCCAGTTCTCGCCGCCGATCAGCAGATGGTCGTGCAGCACGATCGCAAGCGGCGAGGCGGCACGGGCCATGCGCGCCGCCAGCGCCGCCTCGCGCGCGATCAGCGACTTGCCCAGGCTTCCGGGCGGCAGGATCCGCACCAGGATCAACGCCGTCGCATGCAGATCGAGCGCCCGACGCATCGCCGGCCTCGACGAGTCCGGCGCTTCCGCCTCGAGGCCCGCGATCATCGCGCTGGCATCCTCGACCACCTCGTCGGCGAGCATCCGGTTGCGGTTGTCCAGGAACAGGATCCGCAGCTGGCCCGGAACCGCGCCGTTGAGCGCCGTGTCGAAATAGGCGTGCAGCCGCTCCCAGTTGTTCAGCACCGGACGGTCGCGCGCCTCGCCGCCGGACAACAGCGCGGCTGCAAGCTCGGGCAGGCGAAGCACCGCGATCGATTCGGGACTGAGCCCGCCCTCGTCGGTCAATGCCGAGACCGGCGCCGAGAACACGCCCGCGAGGCTCCCGAAGCTGTTGATCAGCGCCTTCGCCAGCGGCTTGGTGTCGCGGCGTGGAATGCTGAGGAACAACAGCATCTCGAGGATCTCGTAGTCGGCGAGGCTGGCGGGACCGACCCCGAGCAGGCGCTCGCGCATGCGGCGGCGATGGCCGTGCGGTCCGGTGCTGCTGAATGGCGGCGGCGGCCGGTTGTCGCCCAGCTGTCCCGGCGCCTGGTCCGGCTTGCCGGCTGGCGTCGGGCTCCTGCGCGACAAGCCGGCAAGCCAGGCGCCGCTCGCCTCGGCAAAACCGCGGACCATGTTGTTCTCGCCCTCTATACAACTTATAGGTGCAGCATACTCCGTTTTGCTCGCGCAACCAACTCGATTTGGCGGCGTGCGTCCGATCGTCCACAATACCGGCGTGACAGACTCCCTTGCATACCCCCCTTCCACGCTGGGCCAGCCGGTGGACTATCTCGGCGGCCTCAACCCGCAGCAGCGCGAGGCGGTGGAAACCCTCGAGGGGCCGCTGCTGGTGCTGGCGGGAGCCGGCACCGGCAAGACCCGGGTTCTGACCACCCGGTTCGCCCACATCCTGCTCAGCCGCAGGGCGTTCCCCGGCCAGGTGCTGGCGGTGACCTTCACCAACAAGGCGGCGCGCGAGATGCGCGAGCGGGTCGGCCACCTGCTCGGACGTCCGGCCGAAGGGCTGTGGCTGGGCACCTTCCATGCCCTGTGCGCGCGCATGCTGCGCCGCCACGCCGAATATGTCGGTCTGACCGCAAGCTTCACCATCCTGGACACCGATGACCAGATCCGGCTGCTCAAGCAGGTGATGGAAGCCCACCGGCTGGATACCAAGCGCTGGCCGGCGCCGGGATTGATGGGGGTGATCCAGCGCTGGAAGGACCGGGGGCTGTCGCCCGAACGGATCAGCGCGGCCGAGGACAGCGAGTTCGGCGGCGGCAAGGCGCGACCGATCTATGCCGACTACCAGACGCGGCTCAAGCAGCTCAACGCCGCCGATTTCGGCGACCTGATGCTGCACATGACCGACATCCTGCGGACCCGCCCCGACGTGCTGGCGCAGTACCACCGGACCTTCCGCTACATCCTGGTGGACGAATACCAGGACACCAACACCGTGCAATATCTGTGGCTGCGGCTGCTGGCCCAGAAGCAAGCCAGTCCTGAGCCAAACGCTCCGGAATCAACCACTCCGGATCCAGCCAACCGGGAGCAGCACCTGTCCAACATCTGCTGCGTCGGCGACGACGACCAGTCGATCTATTCCTGGCGCGGCGCCGAGGTGGAGAACATCCTGCGCTTCGAGAAGGATTTTCCCGGCGCGCGCATCGTCCGGCTGGAGAGCAACTACCGCTCAACCGCGCCGATCCTCGCCGCCGCGTCCGGCCTCATCGCGCATAATGGCGGCAGGCTCGGCAAGACCCTGCGCCCCGGGCGCAATGATCCGGACGGCGAACCGGTGCTGGTGGCTGCGGTGTGGGACTCCGACGAGGAAGCACGCTTCGTCGGCGAGCGGATGGAGAGCCTGCACCGCGACAGCCATCCGCTGTCCGAGATGGCCATCCTGGTGCGCGCGGGCTTCCAGACCCGCGCTTTCGAGGAACGATTGATCACGCTTGGCCTGCCCTACCGGGTGATCGGCGGCTTGCGTTTCTACGAGCGTGCCGAGATCCGCGACGCCATGGCCTATATGCGGGTTCTCAACCAGCCGTCGGACGATCTCGCCTTCGAGCGCATCGTCAATGTTCCGCGCCGGGGGGTAGGCGATGCCGCCTTGCAGGCGCTGCATGTCGAGGCGCGAGGTGCCGGCGTGCCGCTCACGCTGGCGGTGTTCCGCCTGCTGGAACGCGGCACGCTGAAGGGCCGGGTGCGTGAGCAGCTGGCGTTGCTGATGGCCTGCTTCGGCCGCGGACGCGAGGCGCTTGCGCGCGACGGGCATGTGCGGGTGGTGGAAGCGTTGCTGGACGAGACCGGCTACACCGAGATGTGGAAGCGCGACAAGTCGCCCGAGGCGCCTGGTCGGCTCGACAACCTCAAGGAGCTGGTCCGCGCGCTGGCCGATTTCGAGAGCCTGGGAGGATTCCTCGAACATGTCTCCCTAGTGATGGAGAACGAGGAGAACGCCGGCGCCGACCGGGTCAACCTGATGACCATGCACGGCGCCAAGGGTCTGGAGTTCGACACCGTGTTCCTGCCCGGATGGGAGGAGGGGGTGTTTCCCAGCCAGCGGACCCTCGACGAGGGCGGCAACAAGGGCCTCGAAGAGGAACGCCGACTCGCCTACGTCGGCATCACCCGCGCCCGCAAGCGCGCCATCATCAGCCATGCCGCGAACCGCCGGGTCTATGCGAACTGGCAGAGCTCCATTCCGAGCCGCTTCGTCGAGGAGCTTCCGGCCGAGCACATCGAGACCGCCGGCACCGTCTCGCTGGCGCGCGAGCAGCTGCGCACCGCGCCGCCGGTGTTCAGCGGCCAGTTTCCGCTGACGGCGAAACGGCCGCGGGTTGTGGAGGCCTGGGAGCAGCCGGCACGGCCCAGGCGCGAGAGCACGATCTCGGTGGGGCAGCGGGTGTTCCACCAGAAGTTCGGCTACGGCACGGTCAGGGCCACCGACGACGACCGGCTGGAGGTCGAGTTCGACAAGGCAGGCACCAAGCGGCTGATGGACAGCTATGTCGAGCTGGTGGCGGGCCCGTCGTGAACGGCAGACGCGTGGCCACCTCCCTGGAGACGGTCCACGTCACCGTGCCGGAGGATGCGGTGGAAGCCTATGAGCGCGCACTCGCCAGCGTCTGCGGCACGGTCGGCATCTTTGAGGCGGACGACACCCAGACGCTTTGGCGCGTCGAGGGTGTGAAGAACGAGGGGGACGCGGAACCCGCCCTGCGGGCCGCCCTGTCTATTGCCGAGATGATGAGCGGCCAAGCCGCCAGCCTGGAGCGCAGCCCGACGGAGGCGGAAGGCTGGCTGGCGCGGAGTTCTGCCTCCTTTCCCGAACAGCGGGTTGGCCGCCGCTTCGCGGTCCGTGGCACCCACCTCGCGCCCCCGCCGCCAGGGCCGCGCCTTACCCTCAGGCTCGATGCCGGCATCGCGTTCGGCTCCGGCGAGCACGGCTCCACCCGCGGCTGCCTGCGCGCGCTGGAACGCGTCGCCCTGCGCCGGCCACGCCGGATCCTCGATCTCGGCACCGGCTCCGGCATCCTGGCGATGGCTGCCGCAGCATTGCTGCACCGGCCGGTGCTGGCGGTCGACATCGAGCCCTGGTCGGTGCGCGTGGCCGCGCAGAACGCCCGCCTGAACCGCCTGCACCGGCTTGTGCGGTGCGAGCTGGGCAATGGCTGGCGAACCGCCTGCATCCGCGAGGCTGCGCCGTTTGACCTGGTGTTCGCAAACATCCTGGCGCGCCCGCTTTGCCGGATGGCGGCGGCGCTCGCGCGCAACCTGCGGCCGGGAGGTAACGCGATCCTGGCCGGCCTGCTGAGCAGCCAGGTCAGGATGGTGCTCGCGGCGCACCGGCGGGAGGGATTGCTGCTCGAGAGCATGCTGCGGGAGGGTGACTGGGCGACCCTGGTGCTGCGGCGAGGCCCATGACCGCTCCCCTGGTGCGTCCGGCCCAGTTGCCGGATCTTGGCGCGATCCTGGCGATCACCAACGACGCGATCCGCAACGGCACCGCGCTGTGGACCATTACGCCTGCGACCTTCGAGGCGAGGCGCGACTGGATGGCCGACCGGGTGGCGCATGGCTTCCCGGTGCTGGTCGCCGAGCGGGAGGGCAACGTGCTGGGCTTCGGCTCCTATGGTGCGTTCCGGCCGCACGAGGGTTACGCCTGGACCGTGGAGCACTCGCTCTATGTGCGCACGGAAGCACGCGGAAGCGGGGTGGGCCGCTCGCTGCTCGCGGCCTTGATCGAGCATGCGCGGGGCGCCGGCAAGCACGTGATGGTTGGGGGCATCGAGGCGCAGAATGCGGCCTCCATCGCCCTGCACGAGCGTGCAGGCTTCAGCGCCGCAGCCCTGCTGCCGCAGGTCGGCCGCAAGTTCGATCGCTGGCTCGACCTGCTGTTCATGTACAAGCTGTTGTGACGGGCGAGCGCGAGCCGCAACGAGCCAAAGGACCAGGACAGATGCAGCAAGCAGCCGCCGGAAAGCTGCAGGAGCTTCGTGCAGCATTGCAGCAGGCGGGTCTCGACGGCTTCATCCTGCCGCGGGGCGACGAGCATCTGGGCGAATATGTCGCGGCCGGATCCGAGCGGCTGGCCTGGCTGACCGGCTTCACCGGCAGCGCCGGCCTTGCCATCGTGCTGCCCGACCGTGCGGCGGTATTTTCCGATGGCCGCTACGTGCTGCAGCTGGCGTCGCAGACCGACGCCACGCTTTGGCAGCGCCGGCATGTGACCGAGTCTCCTCCCGAAACCTGGCTTGCCTCGCAGTTCGAGGGCGGCGCCGCCAGGATCGGCTACGATCCCTGGCTCATGAGCCAGGAGACGCTCGCCCGCTTCAACAAGCCGGCGATCACCCTGGTGGCGATGTCGCCCAACCCGGTCGATGCGATCTGGCAGCACCGGCCGCCGCCGCCGCTCGAGCAGGCCCGGCCGCAACCGCTCGAACACGCCGGCGCTTCGGCCGCCGACAAGCGGCGCGAGATCGCAGCCCTGCTTCGCGAACACCACGAGGATGCCGTGATGCTGACCGATCCCGCCTCCATCAACTGGCTGCTCAACATCCGCGGCCGGGACGTGCCGTTCACGCCGCTCGCCCTCGGCTTCGCGCTGCTGGGAGCCGATGAGCGCGTCATCCTGTTCATGGATCCCCGCAAGCTGCCGGATGAAACCCGGCACTGGCTCGGCAACGCGGTGCAGATCGAGCCGCCGGAGGCGCTCGCCACCACTCTCGCCGGCCTCGCCGGCCAGGCGGTCCGCCTCGATGCGGCAGGCAGCGCCACCTGGTTCGCCCAGCGCCTGCAGGAGGCGGGTGCGCGGATCAGCCCGGGCACCGATCCATGCCTGCTGCCCAAGTCCAGAAAGAACCACGCCGAGCAGGCCGGAGCCCGTGCCGCGCACCGGCGGGACGGCGTGGCATTGTGCCGGTTCCTGCACTGGCTCGATGGCGAAGCGGTGGGGACCAGCGAACTCGAAGCTGCGGCCAGGCTCGATGGGTTCCGCGCCGCCTCGGATCTCTACCGGGGCGAAAGCTTTCCCGCGATCTCCGGCTCCGGACCGAACGGCGCGATCATCCACTACCGGGTCACCCCCGAGACCGACCGCAGGCTGGCAGCCGACGAGATCTACCTGATCGACAGCGGCGGCCAGTACGCGGACGGCACCACCGACGTCACCCGGACGGTCTGGACCGGTCCCGGCCAACCGGCGGCGGAGATGCGTGATCATTATACCCGCGTGCTGCGAGGCCACATCGCCCTCGCCGCCGCCCGCTTCCCCGCCGGCGTCACCGGGGCGCGGCTCGACAGCCTGGCCCGCACGCCCTTGTGGCAGGCCGGTCTCGATTACGATCACGGCACCGGCCACGGCGTCGGCAGCTTTCTTTCGGTGCATGAAGGCCCGTGCGGCATCCATCCGCGGGCAAAGGCGGTGCCGATCGAGGCCGGCATGATCCTGTCCGACGAGCCCGGCTATTACCGGGTCGGCAGCTACGGCATACGCATCGAGAACCTGCTTCTGGTGCAACCGGCTGACTTCACCGATGCCGCGAAGCCGTTTCTCTTGTTTGAAACGCTGACGCTGGCTCCGCTCGAGCGCAGGCTGATCGAACCCGCGCAACTCAGCAGGGTTGAACGCGAATGGATCGACGCCTATCACGCTCGCGTTTATGCCGAGCTCGCGCCCATCCTTGGGCGCTCGTTTCCGGAAGACGGGACCGCCGCCTGGCTTAACCGCGCCTGCGCGCCACTCGGTCCTGTTTGAGCCGCCCTCATGCGGAGCGTTCTGCTATGACCCTGTCCGACAACAAGATACCGGCGACCCTGATCCCTGGCGACGGCATCGGCCCGGAAATCGTCGAGGCCGTGACCGATATTCTGGGCACGCTGGGCGCACCGTTCGAGTGGGACACCCAGCTCGCCGGGATGGCGGCGCTCACCGAGACCGGCGACCCGTTGCCGCTGAAGACGCTGGAAAGCATCCGCCGCACCGGCCTCGCCCTGAAGGGTCCGCTCACCACTCCGGTCGGCGGCGGCTTCAAGTCGATCAACGTGACGCTCAGGCAGGAATTCGAGCTCTATGCCAACCTGCGCCCGTCCCGCACGCTGATCCCGGGCGGCCGCTTCGACCATATCGACATCGTGCTGGTGCGGGAGAACCTGGAGGGGTTCTATGCCGCCATGGAGCACTACATGCCGATCGGCCATGACCCGAAGGCGGTTGCGATCTCCTCAGGCTTCAACACCCGCACCGAATGCCGGCGGATCGTCCATTACGCGTTCGACTATGCCCTAAAGAACGGCCGCAAAAAGGTCACCATCGTTCACAAGGCGAACATCCTCAAGGCGCTCAGCGGCCTGTTCCTCGAGGTCGGCCGCGAGGTCGGCCGCGAGTACGAGGGGCGGATCGAGATGAACGAGCGGATTGTCGATGCCTGCGCCATGCAGCTTGTGCTTGATCCGTGGCAGTATGACGTCATCGTCACGACCAACCTGTTCGGCGACATCCTGTCGGACCTGATCGCGGGCCTGGTCGGCGGGCTGGGCATGGCCCCGGGTGCGAACATCGGCGCCGATGCCGCCATCTTCGAGGCGGTGCACGGCTCCGCACCAGATATCGCCGGCAAGGGGATTGCTAACCCGCTGGCCCTGCTGCTCGCCTCGGAGATCATGCTCCAGCATGTCGGCCGCAAGGACCTCGCCGACCGCCTCACTGCCGCGATCAACGATACTGTATTGACTGCCGGAGTGCGCACCCGCGATCTCGGCGGCACCGCCGACACGCGTAGCCTCACCGAAGCCATCAAGCAGCGGCTTGCCTGAACGAGCTGGGTTCACGAATTCCCCGCTTCCGTTCACCGGATGGTGACACTTCCCCCCGCATTCTGGCTCCAGCAGACTGGAACCAGGATCGCGCATCGTGTCGGGACTTCTTGCGAGCGGCAGACCCCTTGCCCATCAGCGCCTTTCGCGCCAGGCGACGCGGGCGGACGCGGAGTTGCTGTTGCAGCCGCGTTTCGATCTCGCTGGTGGGGGATTGGTGGCGTTCGAGGCCACCGCGTTCCGGCAGCGCAGGTCGTTCCGCCATCAGCCGAGTATGCGCGATGCGATGCACGAGCCTCGCGAGCCGAGTCGCGATGTCGCCCGTGACGGTGCGATGTTCCAGCGCGCCTGCATGCTGGCCGCGAACAGCCGTTCCGCGACCCCCTGGGTGTTGTCGCTGCGCATCACCGAGGCCCAGGTGGCCTGCGGTCTGCTCACATCGTTGATTGCCGACAGCCTGGCTGCCTGCGGGCTTTCCCCGCAGCGCATGGAACTGGAATTCAGCGAAGGCAGCCTGGAAACCGACGAGGCGGAGCTGCTCTACCTGCTGGCGGCATTGCGCGACCTGGGCGTGGGCCTGGCGCTGGGCGGGTTCGGAGGCAGCATCTCCAGCCTAACACTGCTGCGGCGTCGCAGCCTCGCCGGCCTGCTGTCGGCGCTGAAGCTGCACCCGCTGCTGCTTGGCGAGCTTTCGGGTGATGGAGATAACGGCTTCCTGCGCGGGCTGATCGCCACTGCGCATGCGCTTGGACTGCGGGTGGTGGCGGACGGCATCGAGAACGCTGTTCAGCACCAACGCCTCCAGGAGGCGCGCTGCGATCAGGGCCTGGGGACCTGGCTCGGCGAGCCACTGCCGGCCAGCGAGGCCTTGCAGGCCATCCATCCCGGGGCGGTCGTGGTCGGTTTCCCGAGCTGACGCGAGCGCGCCCCGGGTTGGCGCCGGACTCTCAGCTCCGACGCCAGAAACCGGTGGCCGCCGCCAGCAGCAGCCCTGCCCGCGGCGTGACCAGGCGGTTGTTGTTGTGGCGCAGC
>CAXUNX010000025.1:0-26459 GCA_964252545.1 uncultured Acetobacteraceae bacterium
GCCACCAGCCGCGGCGGGTCGCCCGGACGCCGCTCGGCGATCCGGCATGGCACCGCGCGGCCGCTGACCCGTTCCACGCTCTGGATCACCTCGAGCACGGAATGGCCGCTGCCGTTGCCGAGATTATAGGTGACGCTGCCGCCGTCGAGCCGCTCCAGCGCCAGCAGGTGCGCCGATGCCAGGTCGGCGACATGCACGTAGTCGCGTATGCAGGTGCCGTCGGGCGTGTCGTAGTCGTCGCCGAACACCACGATCTCCGGCCTGCGGCCGAGGGCGGCGTCGATCACCAGCGGGATCAGGTGGGTCTCCGGATTGTGGTCCTCGCCCGCCCGGCCGGCCGGGTCCGCGCCGGCGGCATTGAAATAGCGCAGGCAGGCGGAGCGCAGGCCGTGCAGGCGGTCGGCCCAGAACAGCGCGCGCTCCAGCATCGCCTTGCTCTCGCCGTAGGGCGATCCAGGCTCGATCGCCTCGGTCTCGCCGATCGGCGCAAGCCCGGCCTGGCCGAACAGTGCGGCCGTCGAGGACAGCACGAAGTGCCGCACCCCATGGCGGATGCAGGCATCGATCAGGGCGAGCCCGTTGCCGACGTTCTCCCTCAGATAGTGCAATGGCCGCTGCATGCTCTCGCCCACCAGCGACAGCGAGGCGAAATGCAGCACGCCGTCCCAGGGGCCGTCCGCCAGCAGCCGCTCAAGCAGCGCCGCATCGGCCAGGCTGCCTTCCACCAGCCGCACCGAGTCAGGCACGGCGCCGGCATGGCCCAGCGACAGATCGTCGAGCACCACGACCTCGTCGCCGCGATCAGACAGGGCCAGCACCGCATGGCTGCCGACATAGCCGGCGCCGCCGGTCACCAGGAACCGCTTTGGCTGCATCTTCGTCCTTTCGCCTGCCGGCAACGCACGCTCGCATCGAATGGCCTGCCGCGATTGGGGGAGGGCCGCCTTGCCGATGGCGGCAGCGCTCCCCTATGTTCGACCGGACACGTGAGGTCTGTTGGAACCGGGTTGAGATGACATCGCAGCTTGTAAGAAAGCGTGTTCTTGTGACAGGGGGCGCCGGTTTCCTGGGCTCGCATCTGTGCGACCGTCTCGTGAAGAACGGCGATGACGTGCTGTGCGTCGACAATTATTTCACCGGCCGGCGAGATAACATCTCTCATTTGTTGGGCGAGCATAATTTCGAGATGCTGCGTCACGACATCACCGTGCCGCTCCAGGTCGAGGTCGACGAGATCTATAACCTCGCCTGCCCGGCATCTCCGGTACATTATCAATACGACCCCGTGCAGACCACCAAAACCAGCGTGATGGGGGCGATCAACGTGCTCGGGATCGCCCGACGCACCGGAGCCAAGGTGTTCCAGGCCTCCACCAGCGAGGTCTACGGCGACCCGACGGTGCATCCGCAGACCGAGGAGTATTGCGGCAACGTCAATCCGCTCGGCCCGCGCGCCTGCTACGACGAGGGCAAACGCTGCGCCGAGACGTTGTTCTTCGACTTCCGGCGGCAACATAACCTGCGGATCAAGGTGGCCCGGATCTTCAACACCTACGGTCCGCGCATGCATCCCAACGACGGTCGGGTGGTGTCCAACTTCATCACCCAGGCGCTGCGCGGCGAGCAGATCACGCTGTATGGCGATGGCGGCCAGACCCGCGCCTTCTGCTACGCGAGCGACCTGATCGAGGGCTTCCTGCGCCTGATGTCAAGCGACGACGACATCACCGGGCCGGTGAATCTCGGCAATCCGCACGAGATCCCGGTGCGTGAACTCGCCGAACGGGTGCTGGCGCTGACCGGATCGCCCAGCCAGATCGTCTACCATCCCCTGCCGCAGGACGATCCGATGCAGCGTTGCCCCGACATTACCCGGGCACGCGAGCTGCTCGGCTGGACGCCCACGGTCGGGCTCGACGACGGGCTCCGGCGGACCATCGGCTATTTCAAGGCCCTGCTGCAGACGGATCTGGCGGGCGAGCGGAACGTGGCGGCGCTCTGACGCCGCCTTCGGGATGGAGTGAACTGTGCGTATTGCGATGATCGGCGGCGGCTATGTAGGCCTGGTGTCCGGCGCCTGCTTCGCCGAATTCGGGGTCGAGGTGGCGGTGGTGGAAACCCACCCCGGGCGCCTGGATTCGCTGCGGCGGGGCAACATCCCGATCTACGAGCCCGGGCTCGACAAGCTGGTCGCCGACAACATGGCGGCCGGCCGGCTGTCGTTCGGCGACGACATCAAGCAGGCCGTGGCGGGCTCAAACGCCATCTTCATCGCCGTCGGCACCCCGCCCCGCAACGGCGACGGCCATGCCGACCTGACCTACGTGTTCGCCGCCGCCGAGCAGGTGGCCGGCGCCATGTCGGACTATGCGGTGATCGTCACCAAATCGACCGTGCCGGTAGGCACCAGCCGGCGGATCAGCGAGATCGTCAGCCTGGCGCGTCCGGACCTGCAGTTCGACGTGGCCTCGAATCCGGAGTTCCTGCGCGAAGGCAGTGCGATCGCCGATTTCATGCGTCCGGACCGCGTCGTCATCGGCACCGACGTCAGCCGGCCGGACGGCGGCGAGCGGGCCCAGGAGGTGCTGCGCCGGCTTTATCGCCCGCTCTACCTGATCGAGGCGCCGATCCTGTTCACCAGCCTGGAATCCTCCGAGCTGATCAAGTATGCCGCCAACTCGTTCCTGGCCATGAAGATCTCCTTCATCAACGAGATGGCCGACCTGTGCGAGCGGGTCGGCGGCGACGTGCACGACGTCGCCCGCGGCATCGGGCTCGACGGGCGGATCGGTCGCAAGTTCCTGCATGCCGGGGCCGGCTATGGCGGCTCCTGCTTCCCCAAGGACACCCTGGCGCTGATGCGCATCGCCCAGGAGGCGGGCGCCTCGTCGCGCCTGGTAGAAGCCACCGTGCAGGTCAACGATGCGCGCAAGGCCAGCATGGGCGCGCGGATCATGTCCGCCTGCGGCGGCTCGGTGCGCGGCAAGACCATCGCCGTGCTCGGCCTGACCTTCAAGCCGGAAACCGACGACATGCGCGACGCGCCTTCCATCCCGATCGTGCACCGGCTGGTGGAGAACGGCGCCAGCATCCGCGCCTTCGATCCGGCCGGCATGGAAGCCGCCCGCCCCTGCATGCCGCAAGGCCTGGCCGCGGGCCGCTTCACCTATTGCACCGACGCGCTGGATGCGGCACGCGACGCCGACGCGGTGATCCTGGTGACGGAATGGAACGAGTTCCGCGCGATCGCCCCCTCGCGCTTCAAGGAGCTGATGAGGGGCCGCGTGATCATCGACCTGCGCAACGTCTACGATCCGGCGGCGATGGCCGAGGCGGGCATCGATTACAGCTCGATCGGCCGACCGCGCGGAGGAGCGCGCGCCGCGGCCAGGCCGGTGCAGGCCGCCTCCGCCGAATAGGGTCTGGACCCTTACCCTGCAACCGCTTTGTCCGCTGGGTGCCGCTGGTGTCTGGCAGAAGCCCTGCTCGAGGCGCTGGCTGCAGCAGGCGATCCTCCCGCTGAGCTTCTGCTCGCACGTCAAGGCAGATTGCTGCGCTGCCGGTGGCAAAGGGGGCAGCAGAACCAGGCTATCGGTATGAGCAGAGGCGGCCGCACCACCAAGAACCACCGCCTGACGGACCGCCGGGGCCGGGTGGCGTTCTTGTCTAGGCAACAAGGAGTTGTCGCTCGCGCTGCTTTTCGCGAATTGGAATGATGACGATCTAGCCATGGCTGTCACAACGCGTCTGCGCCGCCCGGCGACGATGCCAGGTTACGTGAAGGAACCGCCATGCCTAAACTGCTCGTTGTCGAAGCCAGCCCTCGCGGGCCCTACTCGGTCTCCCGCCGGCTCGCCGAACGTTTCGCCGCTCTGTGGCGCCAAAATCATGGCGGGGAAGTGGTTGTCCGCGATCTCGCCACCTCGAACGTACCATACGTCAGCCTGCCATGGATCGGCGGCGCTTTCACGCCAGCCGATCAGCATTCACCCGAAATGCAACAAGCAATCAAAGTCTCAGATGAGTACATCGCTGAGCTTCTCGCCGCCGACGAAATCGTTATCGGCACGCCTATGTACAATTTCTCGACTCCCGCGCTGCTGAAATCTTGGATCGATCATGTTGTACGCGCCGGCGTCACCTTCTCGATGAACTACGAAGGGTTAGTCACAGGCAAGAAGGCCACCGTCATCATCGCTTCAGGCGGCAACTTCGCCCCAGGCACGCCGTATGCGAGCCTGAACGTCGCCAGCAATTACCTGAAGCAGATTCTGGGCTTCATTGGCATCAGCGACGTGACCATCATCCTTGCCGGGGGAACGCTGGCGATCGACCAGGGCCAGATGACGATGGACGCGTTCGTTGCGCAGCAGACCGACATCCTGAACGCTGCGGCTTGAACAGCCCGCAGGCTGTCAACGCTGTGGATCACTGGCCGTCCCGGTCACGCCCTGTCTAGAGCATTTTCCGAACAGACGGAATCGCCTGATCGGAAGGATGCTCGCTTATCAATGAAGGAGAGCACTACCCCCGATCCGATTGGATCGGGAAGTGCTCTGGCCGTGGGAGTGCGTGTTCGGGATCCCAGAACGGCTCCCGACCGAAGCGCGCTGCGAGCGCGTCGATGAACACGCCCGTTTTGGCCGGTGGCGGCCCTGGCGGCCGGACCGCGTAGAGCCCCGCTTCGGCCACGGGGTGATCTGCCAGCAGCGGCACCAGCAGGCCGTCGGCAATGGCGCTCCCGAGCATGTAGGTCGGCAATCCAGCAATGCCGTGGCCCCCCAATGCCGCCGCGCGCATGGCCTCGGGACTGTCGGAGCGGAAACGTCCCGTTACCCTTACCGAGGTGGATCGGGCGCCTTCTCGGAAACGCCAAACGTCGCCGCCGGGTACGGTGTAGACGATGCAGTCATGGTCGACGAGGTCGCGCGGACGGACGGGCAAGCCATGACGCTCAAGGTAGGCGGGACTGGCAACAACCGCGAGCCGAAGTGGCGCGATGCGGCGAGCGATCAGCGCGGAGTCCGGCAACGCACCCATGCGCACCGCGAGATCGAAGCCGTCGGCGAGAATGTCGACCCGCCGGTCACTGAGCGACACTTCGACCCGCAGGCGGGGATGCGCGTCCATGAAGGCGGTGAGCATCGGCGCGAGATGGATGGTCCCGAAAGCGATCGGCGCGGTGATCCGGAGCAGACCGGTCAGCTGTTCTGGGTCGTGGGCCGCTTCCAGCAGAGCCTCGTCCAGTTCGTCGAAGGCAGCGCCCGCACGCAGGCGCAACGCCTCGCCCGCTTCGGTCAATACGACGCCACGGCTGTTACGAGCCAGAAGACGGGTGCCGATCTCCTCCTCCAGGCGAGAGATCCGGCGGCTGACGACCGATTTCGATGTGGCGAGACGGAAAGCGGCCCGGCTCAGACCACCCGCCTCAGCGACGGCAAGGAAGCATTTCACGTCGTCGTAGTCGATCGTCATGCCTGTTCCCAATGCCTGAGCGAACATTCGCCGCCGCCGCGCCAAACGCCGTTTTTGCGCCTAGGCTCCGGCCTCACGACCACCGGATGATAATGGCTGCGAGGCGTGCGGATGCCCTCCCGTCGGATTGTTCGGGATGACCGGTTCGGTGCCGCACTCGTGCGGGTCCGGTGCAAGTCTGGGGCCGCCCGGCCCGAGCGGGGCGCGGGGCAGAGCCCCGCTGATAGGGCTGAGCCTGCCAACCCGCCGCCTCACACGGGCATCCAGCGTCCAACAAGCGCATCGATGTCGATGGCGATGCCTCCCAGCCGCTTGATCCGGCCGCAATAGGCCGGCCCAAGCAGCCCGGCCGCGACCAGGAACACGGCCCCCTGAGACGGCACAACAAGCGAGGTGAGGATCTGTTCAAACAGGGCCGGGTAGTGGTCGCTGCCGCGGAGCGACTCAGCCAGGTCGCCGCGGTTCAGGGCGCCAGGCACAAGGTAGGTTGCGGTTTCGCCCACCTGGCAAAACCGGGCCAGCTTCTCCGCGAGATCGGGATAGCTGCCGACAAAGCCAAGGAAAGGCTGGTCGGCCAACAACGGGCGCAGGAACGGCATGAGATCATGCAGCTCGACGATGACGTTGGGCCCGGCGCAGAACCGGGAGCCACGGTCGAGCGCCGCTTGTTGCATCGGCGCCAGGAAGCCGATATCCGCGTGCGCCGCGCTCAGGCAGGCCGCGTCCGGCATGGCGATGATGTCGGCCTCGTCGATGGCGGCGAGCAGGTCGCGGCTGAGCGTCCCGAGGGCAACCGCGCCGTGCGTCTCGATCGGTGCGCCAAAGGCCGGATGCCAGACGGAGTTCACCACCGCGGACAGCTCCGCCTCGCACAGGCTCAGATGCATCTTCGGACTGGCATAGGCGAACAACCGGGCGTCGGCTTCCGCCAGCCGGAGGATGCTGAAGGGCGCATGGCCGGTGATCGCCGCTTGCAGCTGTTCCCCAACCGTTACGGCATCGAGCCAGGCGGGCGAGCCCTGCCGCAAGGCGATCGCATCGCAGGTTGCTTGGCATTCCTCGCGCAATGCCAGCCGGCCGGCGGCGAGATGCACCAGCGAGGCGGCGGCGTCCGTGTTTTCAGCGGCGGCCGCGGCGGTCAGCATCGGTTCGATATCCAGCAACTCGCGGTAGCCGCCGGTCGCGGCCAGCGCGTGGGCGTAGCATGCCAGCGAGCGTCCGGCGTCGTCGTTGCCGCGTGCGCTGACGCGCAGATATGGCAGCGCGTCGGCGAAACGGCGTTGCCCGCAGAGGTTCTGGCCGATCCGGCCTGCCAGGGCCGCGTCGTTCGGCTGCTGCGCGAGCAGCATGCGCAGGCCCAGCGCGACGGCCTCGCTGATCGGCGCGCCGGCCTGCCCGCCGAGCCGCGACAACAGCTCATAAACGGGCAGGATGTCGGGCCAAAGCGCCAGCGCCCGCTCGCAGGCAGTCAGCGCGGCTGAAACGTCACCGCGCGCTTCCAGCAGCCGAGCCTGCAGAAACCAGGACGCCGCGTCGGCCGGCTCGGCGGCGATCAGGCTGGCCACGGCAGGCTCGGCTTGGTCGAGCCGCCCGTCGTCGAGCAGCCGCGTGATCTCGGCAGTGTCGACGGCTGGCGCCTGGGTCACGTGGCCATCCAACGCGAAGCCAGATCGCCGATCTCGATGGCGATGCCGCCGAGCTGCCGGATCCGTGCACACCAGAGCTTGCCGAGCACTCCGGCAGACACCAGAAACACCGCACCCGGGAACGGCACGTGCACGCTGTCGAGCGCGGATTGATGGCGACCCGGGAAGTAACCCGCAGCTGCCGGACTGCCCGCTTCCGGCACTGGATAGGTGGCGGTTTCTACCACGCGCGCCAGTCGGGCGAGTTTCGCTGCCAGTTCCGCCTGGCAGCTCACCACGCCCAGAAACGGCTGGTCGGCGAGCAGCGCGGTGAAAAAAGGGGTAATCGCATGCAGCGCCGGCAGCACCCGCGATGACGTATAGTGCCGTCCGTTCCGGCGAAGCACCAGACGCTGGATCTCGGCATGGAATCCGTAATGGTAGTTGTCGAGCGAGATCAGCTCGCCGTCGGCGATGCCGCACAGGTCGGCATGAGCGATCGCCTGCAGCACCGCCCTGCCGAGCAGCGCGATCCGGGTTGCACCGGCGGCGGCACTGATCTCCTGGGTCCAGCTCTCCCAGCTCGCATCGACCATTGTCGAGGCTTCGTGCGGCCGCAGCACGAGGTGCGCGCGTGGGCTGGCATAGCAGAGGAACCGGCTCTCGGCCTCGTCGATCTGCACGAAGCTGTATGGCCGGCGGGCGGCGATCGCGGCACGCAGATGATCGATCACTGCCGAAGGACGCAACCAGGCAGGGGAGCGTTCCAGGCTGGCGATGGTGCGCTGGATGCCGGGCCGGTCCAATCCAGCTGCGAGCTTCGCCAGTGCGAGCAGCGCGTAGGGCCCGAACGGACGTGGCGGCGGGTGCGCCAGGGAGTCGAGCAGCGGCTGGCAGGCGAGGAGTTCGGCATAGCGCCCGGCGGCGGCAAGCGCGGTAACGTAGGCCCAGACTGCCCCTGCATCGTGGCGCGACGCCGCATGCAGGTGCAAGATCCCCAAGTCGGTCTGACCGGTGGCCAGCAGACCGGTGGCGAAACGGAGCTGCAGGTCCCAGGCTTGCGGCCGCAAGCGGACCAAGTGCGCCAGCGCCGCCTGGGCGGCGTGGCGATCGCCGGCGCGGTCGGCCGCACCCAGCATCAGCGTGTAGAGTGCCACCATGTCCGGCAGCGCTGCCAGCGCTGCGTGGCAGGCCCGCAGCGCCTCGTCCGGGCGGTCCGCCAGCAGCGCGCTGCGGCCGTGGGCGAGCCAACCGGACGCATCCGGCTGCAGCTCTGTGACGGCGGCCGGCGCGGCGGCCAGGGTCTGTGCCTCCACCATCAGGCGCAGCCCATCACCGGCCGCCGCTTCATGCGCGTACCAGCCGCGATTCGTGCATGGTGGTGACCTGTTGCAGCAGCGCGTCGATCTTGTCGTGGGAGATCGTGAAGGCTTGGGCACCGTTCTCATCGTAGCCGAGTGCTTGTGGGATCGCGTACAGCACATGCTGGCTTTTCAGCGCCGCGATGCGCGACTGCACTGAGTTGATGCAGCCGATCGAGCCCACAACGATGCCAGGCGCCGAGAACAGCGAGTTATGCAGTCCGGAGCCGAACTCGCCGACAATCGCGCCGGCATCGGCGAACAGCTCATACTGCGCCTCGATGGTGTGCTCCTCGGGGCAGACGATCTCGAAGCCGAGGGCTTCGGCCCGCAACTCCAGGTAGGCGCGATCACGGAAGATCTTCAGGATGCCTCTCGTCTCGCGCTCGAAATTGCGGCGCGAGATGCAGATGCGCCGCCTGCCTCCCATCCCGCGAGGGCGGCCCTGACGTTGATAGAATTCACGCACGAAGCTGTGGAAGAAGTACCCGTCGCCGGAATGACCAAAGGTCGGCACGCACAGCCGACGGCAGAGCAGCGTCTCGTTCTGCATGTTGTAGCGCAGCAACTGCTCCGGACGAACGGCAAGAAAAAAGCCGAGCAGCGACTCCGCCCAGCCGGGAACCTGGTCCGGCAGCGCGATCCGCATGGTCTCGAAGGCTGGTCCGAGCAATTCGCGGGCAATGGCGACACGTGGCAGGAAATCGACGATCCAATGTCCGAACACCGGGCTTCCCGGCCCCGTCACCTCCAGGATCGGAGCCTCGATCACGCGTTGCCGGCGATGGATGCTGCCGGCCGGGGTGAAATCGGGATCGGCCGTCAGCTCTTGCAGGGCGATGCGGGAAAGATAAGCGTCCTGCTGCAGCAGCCTGTCTTGGCTGAAAGTGTAACCCTGGCCGGTGATCTGCGCGTCCGCTACGAAATGGCAGCCGAGCGGGTGCACCATGTCGGTCTTCTCATAACCCTGTCGGAACCATTCCAGCAGCTCCATGTCCTTGGTCGGTGTGAAGGGCAGCGGGGTGCGTGACGGTTCCGATGGATAGAGCAGCGCGAAGCCTTGCCACGCAGACCAGGCGGTGGCGAGCGGAACGGTCTGGTGCAGGTCCCAGACCGAAACCGTTGCAGGCGCCGGCCTGGTTTCGTTGCTCATGGGCCGGTTGGGCGGATCGGGCGGAATACTTCGTCGATCATCGCAGGCACATCTCCGCGTCGTCGCGGCGCAATGATACCCAGAGCACCGGACTGCCGCAATCAGAGCGCGCGCTTGGACCCGGTGTCGCATCTGGTCTGATTCAGGCGAAACCGCGTCTCTGATGGCGAGATCGATCCCAGCCGCAGGACAACATCATTATCAAAACAGACTGGCGTCTCGTTTCAGAGCTCCTGAAGACGCATCGACGCTGCCGCCGTCATGATGCTTGACCGCCTCGATGAAGCCACGAACATCTTCCGACAGGATCAAGGGAAGAAACGAGTCCACCTTCTCATCCGGCCAGTCCCACCACCTCATCGACAGCAGCGCCTCGATCACGTCAACCGCGAACCGGTAGCGGATCAAACGCGCCGGGTTCCCTGCAACGATCCCGTACGGCGGCACGTCCTTGAGGACCACCGCCTGGGCACCGAGTACGGCGCCGTCGCCGACGTTTACGCCCGAGCCGATGAAAACGCCATGTCCGATCCAGACGTCGCTGCCGATCGTCACATCTCCCTTGGAGGTGTGGTCACGAATGCCGTGCGGCACCCCTGGCCAGAAGTCCCTGTGGAGAGCGAACGGGTACGTGCTGGCATATGCAGGATTGTGGTTCGCCAGGACGATCGTCACACTACCGCCGATCGCGGTGAACCGGCCTATCTTCAGCTTCTCCGGACCGGATGCGTAGATCAACGGCAGGCCGTAGGTGTGATCGCCAATCTCCCAGGAATTGTGAGCGATCTGATCCTTCAGGCGCGACTTTGTCGTCGGTTCGAACTTGGGCAGCGACGCGAAGTCCCGCGGTTCAAGCGCGAGCGTGATGTTGAGCTTCGGATCGAGCAGGAACCGGCCGGTGATCCGTGCGAGCCGCTCGCCGTCCCGCTCGACGGTATCGAAGCGTGTGCTTACCGCACGGGCGCTGGAAAGGAACTCCAGCATACCGCCGCGCATCTGCCAAAAGGCCTCGTTGGCGTGATTGTAGCCGGAGATGCGGCCATCCGGCATCAGCCGCAGCCCCTCTGCCGCAATCTGGCCATCGACGTGGTAGAAGCGCCAGAGCGTCCTCAACAGCTCAGCCTGGGAAGGATACGCCATCCGGCATGGCCTCCGCGTCGGTCCGCCGCCGGCGCCAGGTTCGCCCGTTTGACGTCAGCGAACGCCAATCAAAGCTCTGGAAAAGCTTCCGTCAAGCACGCAACCAGATCTGTGGCATCATGTCCATATTAACGAAGTAGCTGATCGAGGGCGTGGACTGGAAACCGTTCGAGAACGGGCTGCTCAACGTCGTGTCGCGGCCATTCGAAGTGGTTCCGCCGCTCAGCGCCTGCGCGTCCCCCTCGACGTAGGTGGTCAACGCAACGCTGTCGCTGCTGCACGACACCCCTGCGAAATAGGCGCCGGCGGCGAGCGTCTGGCTGATGGTCGCCTCCGCGTCGCCTTGTTGCGCGGCGGCCACGACTGGCGACGAGACGAGCAGCGGCGAGCCGGCGGGTATGCCGTTGACGGCCTTGTAGATGTTCATCGTGCAGGTGGCGCCGGTAGGGCCCGCGGTCGCCACGTTGATGCCGATCCGGCTGTAGGTGGTCTGCTGCGGATTGCGGAACGGCGCCCAGAGCGTACGCGTGGAGAGCGTCGATACGGGGCTGCCAAAGCCCTGCGGCCGGAAGCCGTAATAGAAGCGCCCTGCGGCGATGCCGGGATGCTGCGGAGCCACCTCCTGGCCGGATCCATTGATCAGGCGGCCGCTCGTGGCGATCGTGCCGTCATAGCTCATCGAGGCGACGGAGGATCCGTCTGGGGCGGCGAGTTGCCAGGCCAGGCCGTCCGGGCGCAGGGATTGCTGCAGCATCTGCAGCTCCGTCTCCCATTTGCGAGTACCGGCGATCGCCACCCCGACCGTACTGTCCTGGGTACCCATCGCCGTGACGTGGAGCCCGATCTTGGAGTCGAAGCGTCCACCCAGCGGCTCGTAGCCGCCATTGTTGTAGGATTCGAATTCACCGACGATGCACTGTCCCTCGCTGCCGGGATCGACGCCGCAGGCACCGTGATAGGCCCAGGCGCGACCGCTTGGATTGAGCTGGGTGATGTTGGCCTGGCTTTCGATGCCGACCGCATCCCGGCTCGTCTGTATCGTCTGTGGATCAGTATAGTTGGACGGATCGACCTGGAAGGTTCGGACATAAAGGCCGTTCTTCTGATAGGCTGAGCTGCCCGTGGTCGGGTTGAACAGGTCGTAGATGGCGAGACCATTCTCGTTGGCGGAGATCGCGCTCGACTTGCTCCAGCTCTGCATGTTGTTCACGGTCTGGTCGAGCAGGCCCTGGACTCCGGCTCCGGTTACCGAAGATCCGGCCCCCCAGCTCCAGGCATTCGTTGATACGGTGTAGACGCTGCTGCTCAGTTTCATCGTGCAGCCCGGCGGAACGAGGATCTTGGCGCTGCGCCGGCCCTGCCCGGCCATTTGCGCCGCTTGCAGCGCCTTGGTGTCGTCAGCGACTCCGTCGCACGCAGCACCGTAATCCTTGACATCGAGGTCCTCTGAGGCGCGAGCCGCAAGCGGCCGTGAGGTCAAGGCTCCGGTTGGGATGACCGTTGCTCCCGAGGCGTCTCCCGTGAAGGGGCTCAGTTTGCCGCCGGGGTTCGGGGCGGTCGCAAGCTGGCCCTGCAGCGTCAACGCCGTTGGCCCGTCCGCCCGGGCGACATCGACCACCAGGCACACCGACATGAGAACCGCCAACGCTCCGCGCATGAAGCCACCTTAGAACAAACACTGCGATTATCGTCTGGCCCACAAAACGATCACAAGCTTTCTCGCAGCCGCATGATTTATGCCTGGCGCGTAACGACATTGTTCTTCTCGCCAAACCGGGATAGTGGACGCCCGGCCGAGCACCAACGGCCATGTAGATGTCCTGGCGACGTCGACTCAGCTTCCGAAGCCTCCAAAGGCGCGGGTCGCCGCGTCCGTGACACGCTGCAGCTCGTCGGGCTTGGAGACGTGGGCGACCCCATGCATCGCCCGGCCGCCCTGTTGCGGATCTCGCCCACGATCTTTTGCAGGGTGTCGCTGTTGCGGCAGGACCGCACCACCCGTGCCCCCTGCTCGGCGGCGCTGTAGGCCGTGGCGAGGCCGATCCCGCTCGAGGCACCGGTGATGACGATGACCTGCTCGGCCAGGGACTTCACGATCGCCATGAGCGGCTTTAATCCGGCCGGGGGGTGAGCCGCCCCTTCACGACCAACTCCCGCGCCGGTTCAGGACCTTGTGTTCTCGTGCACCAGATCGAGATCGCCGAAGCGGGTGAACTCCCCTTCGAAAAACAGGTCGATCTTGCCGGTGGGGCCGTGCCGCTGCTTTTCCAGCAGGAGCTCGGCCTTGTTGTGCACCTGCTCCATGTCGCGCTGCCACTTGTCGAGCGCCGTCTGGTACTTGTCCTCGCTGTCATAGGCCATCTGCTTGGGCGCGCGCTGCTGCAGGTAGTACTCGTCCCGGTAGACGAACATGACGGCATCCGCGTCCTGCTCGATCGAGCCGGATTCACGCAGGTCGGACAGCTGCGGCCGCTTGTCCTCCCGGCTCTCGACCGATCGGGAAAGCTGGCTGAGCGCCAGCACCGGCACCTCGAGCTCCTTGGCGATCGCCTTGAGCCCCTGGGTGATCTGGCTGACCTCCTGCACCCGGCTTTCCGGACGGGTGCCGACGGTCGGGCGCATCAACTGCAGGTAATCCACCACCACCAGGCTCAGCCCCTTGGTACGGGCGAGCCTGCGGCAGCGGGTACGCAGCGCCGAAAGGGTGATGGCCGGCGTGTCGTCGATATGCAGCGGCAAGGAGGCCAGCTCCCGGGAGACCTGGATGAAGCGGTCGAACTCGCGCTGGCCGATCTCGCCGCGGCGGATGCGCTCGCCGGACACCCGGGCCTCCTCGGAAAGCAGGCGCGTGGCCAGCTGCTCGGCACTCATCTCGAGCGAGAAGATCGCAACCGAGCCTTTCGGCTGCACGATGCCGCTCGCGGAATCTTGCTCGCGCGCTTCCTGCATCAGCGCACGGGCGGCGCCAAAGGCGATCTTGGTGGCGAGCGCGGTCTTGCCCATGCCCGGCCGGCCGGCCAGGATCAGCAGATCGGACGCATGCAACCCGCCGGTCTTCTTGTCGAGGTCGCGCAGGCCGGTGGTGAGACCGGCCACGGCTCCGGCGCGGTGGAACGCACGCTCGGCGATGGTGATCGCCTCGGTGAGCGCCCGTTCGAAGCTGACGAACCCGCCTTGCTGGCCGCGCTCGGTAGCCAGCCGGAACAGCGCCTCTTCCCCGGCCTCGATCTGGCGCGCACCGTCGAGCTCCGGCTCGGCGCCGAACGCGTTGTTGACCACCGTCTCGCCGATGTCGATCAACTGGCGACGCAGCCAGGCGTCATGAACCGCGCGGCCATACTCCCCGGCATTGATGATGCCCACCATGGCGGTGAGCAGCTGCCCGAGATAGGCCGCGCCGCCGGCTTCCTCCAGCAGGCCGGAATGCTCGAACTCCGCCCGCAGGGTGATCGCGTCGGCCAGTTGCCCGGCCTCGATGCGTCGGGCGATCGCATGGAAGATGCGTCCGTGCAGCGGATCGGCGAAGTGCTCGGGAGCGAGGAACTCGCTGACCCGGTCATAGGCCTTGTTGTTCGCGAGCAGGGCCCCGAGCAGGGCCTGCTCCGCCTGGCTGTTGGAGGGCGGGATACGCTGCGAGAGGCCAAACAGGCTTTCGCGCCGGCCGGATTCGATCTGGTTCACCCCGCCATCCTAGACGCTCGCGCCGCGCGGATCAGCCTTTCTCTGGCCTGTGGATAGCGGGGAACGCGGGGATGCCTTCGGGGCGGCGCGGCGATGCCGGCGGCATGGAAGAAGCCGTAGGCTTGCACGCCCGCGGCGGCTACGCCATCAAGGCGTCCTGGTTCGCCATGCTGCCTTCCGAGATCAGCTGCACGACGTTGTGCATCGGCACCGCGCGGCTGAACAGGAAGCCCTGCACCTGCTCGCATCCGCTGCCACGCAACAGGTCGAGCTGTTCGCGGTTCTCCACGCCTTCGGCGGTGGTTGCCATGCCCAGGCTGCCCGCCATGCCGGTGATCGCCCGGACGATGGCGTTCGCCTCGGTGCTGCCGGCAAGATCGCGGATAAACGAGCGGTCGATCTTGACCTTGTTGAACGAGAAGGACCGCAGATAGGACAAGGACGAGTAGCCGGTGCCGAAATCGTCGAGCGCGATCTGGATCCCGTGCAGGCGCAGCGCATTCAAGGTCGCGAGAACCGTCGTGCTGGCGTCAAGGAAGATCGTCTCGGTGATCTCGAGCTCCAATCGTTCCGGCGGCAGGCCGCTCTCGTCCAGCGCAGCCTTCACGGTTGAAAGCAGGTGCGGATCACGAAGCTGTGCAGGCGAAAGATTGACGGCGACGCGGACGCGCGCGGGCAGCAGCATCGCCTCGCGGCAGGCTTGCCGGAGCACCCAGGCGCCGATCGAGATGATCAGACCGGACTCCTCGGCGATCGGGATGAAGTCGGATGGCGCCACCAGCCCGCGCTTCGGATGCGTCCAGCGCAGCAAGGCTTCCACCTCCTCCACTTCGTGCGTAGCGAGGCTGATGATCGGCTGGAAGTGCAACGCGAACTCACCGTTCTCGAGGGCCTGCCGGAGATCGGACTGCAGCATGCGTCGAGCCTCGGCACGTGCATCCATTTCGCTGTTGAAGATCCGCCATGTTCCTCGACCCTCGGCCTTCGCCCGGTAGAGAGCAAGGTCCGCGCCCTTGAGCAACTCGGTGGAACTCTCCCGCTCCCGGGTGGGTATCATGATGCCGATGCTGACGCCGATCCCGGCCATGCAGCCATCAACGTTGTAGATCTCGCTGACCCGGCTGATGATGCGGTTGGCGAGCTCGGTGGCGCCGGCGAAATCGCCGCCCGCCTGCAACACCGCGAACTCATCCCCGCCGAGCCGGCCAACCACATCACCTTCGCGCACGCAGTTCTCGATCCGCTTCGCCGCAGCACGCAGCAACGTGTCGCCGCCAGCATGCCCCAAGCTGTCGTTGACCGACTTGAAGCCGTCCAGGTCGAGGCTCAGCAGGGCAAACGGCTTGCCTTCATCCAACGTGCGGCGAAGCTTATCTTGGAACATGACGCGGTTACACAGATCGGTGAGGCTGTCGTAGCAGGCAAGATAGGCAATCCGGTCCTCGGAATGCCTGACCGCGGTGACGTCGGTGCCGACGCCGCGATAGCCGAGGAACAGGCCCTGGCCGTTGAAAACCGGCTTGGCGGTCAACGACCACCATTGCTGCCGGCCTTCGAGCCGGACCGGCAGCACGAGATCACGGAACGGAATGCGCTGGTCGTGACCTTCCAGGAGATGGCGCCCAGCGGCATGGCCCTGATCGGCCGCATCGGCAGAAACCTCCAGCAGCGAGAATCGTTGCAGTGATTCGGCTGACAAGCCTGCAACACGCGACATCCGTTCCGACACATGCGTGAAGCGGCCTTCAACGTTGGTTTCCCACAGCCAGTCGCTCGCGGTTTCCTCGAAATCCCTCAACAGTAGGCTGATCAATTCACGCTGTTCAGTCAGCTGCACCTCGTGCTCGACCTGGCTGACGAAACGCACGTGAAGATACTGGATCACCCCGCTGGTGACGCCGGTATAGGTCAGTATCAATCCTGCATGCTCCCAGGCATTCGACTCATGCACCATGAGCACAGCGACCAGCTCGCCGAACCCGGTGATGACGGAGAAGGCCAAGGCTGCTGCACGGACCGGCGCCATGATCACGCCCGCCGAGATCAGGGCCGAGACCACGTAGATGACAAGCTGGCGCTGGGATGCTGATGCGTTCGACATCAGCATGATTGGCATCACTCCCCAGACCGATGCGAGCAGGGCCGTGAGGCCGATGCGCAGCTTGAGGATGATGGGCCTGACCGCGTTCGGTCTTGCTGATCGACGCCACAGGATGCTTTTGCGCAACGCCAGGCCGTGGCCCAGCAGCAGGCTGCCGCCAAGGAAAAGAAGAAAGTCCCGATGGCCCTGACCCCAGAAGGTTGTTATGAGGATCAGCGCCGCAAGCAGCGAGCATACGGCGGTGATCGGCGTCAAACGAGCCAACACGTCGATCTTTTCGACCTCGAGCCTGGATGTTACCGCCGACGTGTAGGTCGAAGCATCGCCGGGAGAAGCATCACCGGGCATAGTGATGGAAGGGAGCGGAGACGACACGGATGATGGTCCTGCCAACTGGTTCAGCAAGGCCATGATGTCGCCAATAGCTTAGGCTCGGGTTAAGACGCGGCTGGCTTCATCCCGGCCGCAGGCCACCTCCGATCGCCGGAGCCTTGCACCCGGGCCGACACGCGGATGTTTGAAGCAAACGGTTTGAACGACGGGGAACGGTGAAGTTCGATGCAAGACGTCATCCGGGTAGCGGTTGAAACCCTGTCAGAACGAGTTGCCGATGCGCTGACGCGTGCAGGCGCCTCGACCGAGTCGGTCGAAACCGCCACCCGGGCCATGATGCACGCCTCGCGCCTCGGCGTGGACAGCCACGGCGTGCGGCTGACGGAGCATTACTGCAATGCGCTGCGTGGTGGACGGGTGAAGGCGCAGCCTTACGTCACGTTGCGACGAACCGGGCCCGGCACCGGGATGGTGGACGGCGACGACGCCCTCGGCCATCTCACCGGCTACCGCGCCATGCAGTTCGCCGTCGAGATCGCCCGCGAATCCGGGATTGGGGCGGTTGGCGCGGTGCGCTCCTCGCATTTCGGCGCCGCCGGCGCCTATGCGCTCGCCGCGGCGCAAGCCGGCATGATCGGCTTCGCCACCACCAACACCGACAGTCTGGTAGCACCTTTCGAAGGAACCCGCGCCCTGCACGGGACCAATCCACTGGCCTTCGCGGCACCGGTCGGGACGGGCGATCCGTGGTTGCTGGACATGGCCACCTCGTCGATACCGTTCAATCGCGTGCTGCTGTACCGCTCGATGGCGCAGATGCTGCCGGAAGGCGTCGCGGCCGACGATCACGGCATCATGACGCGCGATCCCGAGGCGGCCGGGATGCTGATGCCGCTGGGCGGCGTGGGCTACGGCTTCAAGGGCGCAGCGCTGGCTGGCGTCGCCACGCTGTTTTCGGCCGTGCTGACGGGGGCCAGCCTGGACCATGAGATGCTTCGCATGAGCGGCACCTCCGACTTCACGACCCCGCGCAATCTGGGCCACTTCTTTCTGGCCGTCGATCCCGGCCGCTTTGTGGCGCGCGAGACCTTCGAGGCGGGGCTGAACTCCTATCTGCAGGCGCTCAGAGCGGTGCCCTCCACCGAAAGCGGTCACGCCACCATGGCGCCGGGAGACCGCGAGTGGCGCGTGCAGCGCGAGCGGCTGGCGGGCGGGATCCCGCTTGACCCGGACACCGCGCGGTTTCTCGGCTTCTAAAGCGGGCCGCTCAGTCGCCCGCACCCGCAGACGGCAGCCGCAGCGGCTCGATCGGCCCCACCACGAACAGGTACGTCGCAGCGCCAACCACGCAGAGGCCGCCGGCGGTGGCCAGCGGAAGCAGGAAGGAGCCATGGGTGATGGTCAGCATCACGCCCGTGAAGCTGGTGGTGACGACGCCTGCGAGGTTGGAAGCGAAGTTCTGGATGCCACCGATCGAGGCGACCTGGCCACGGGTCGGCGCCACGTCGCCCGGAAGCGACCAGATGCTGGCGCCTGCGAAGCCGAGGCTTGCGTAGGCAACGCCGAACAGCACCAGCGCCATCCAGTCCGCGGGAACGATGGCGGCCAGCGTGATGACCGACGAGAGCAGCATGGCGCCGACGATGCAGGTCTTGCGTGCAGCCGTCAGGCTCCAGCCGCGCCTGTAGAGCCAGTCCGAGGTAAATCCCCCAAGCCATCCTCCCGGCACTGCGATCAGCCCAGGCACCAGGCCCCAGGTGCCGAACTCCCGCAGCGAGAAGTGCCGCGACTGCATCAGGTAGGTCGGAAACCAGGTGATGAAGAAGAAGATCGCAAAGTTCAGGCAGAAGAACCCCAGCATCATGCCCCAGATCGTCCGGGTGCGGAACAGAGCGGTCCAGCGTATTGCCGGCCCGCCGGGTTCAGGCTCCTGGCGCTCCGCCTCCATCGCGCGCAGCGCCTCAGGGGTGACGTCGGGATGGCGCTCCGGCTTGCGGTAGATGAGGAGCCATCCCAGCGCCCAAACAAAGCCGAGCAGCCCTGTTGCCACG
Organism: uncultured Acetobacteraceae bacterium; assembly: GCA_964252545.1. Classification (GTDB taxonomy): domain Bacteria; phylum Pseudomonadota; class Alphaproteobacteria; order Acetobacterales; family Acetobacteraceae; genus Lichenicoccus. The sequence goes on from CAXUNX010000025.1 coordinate 18,921, forward strand.
AACGAGGCACGCCAGCCGAACGTGCCGATCAACCAGGCGCAGAGCGGGATCGCCACCAAGTTGCCCACGCGCGAGCCGGAGTCGAAGATCGCCGAGGCGAACCCGCGCTCGCTGGCCGGAAACCAGCGCGAGACCACCCGTGCGGAAGCCGGGTAGCCGCCGGCCTCCCCGGCACCGAGCAGCAGGCGAAACCCGAACAGCGACGCGGCCGAGTTGGCAAGCGCCGTGGCAGCGGTGAACAGCGACCACCAGCATACAACAACGGGGAACATCAGCCGCGCCCCGTAGCGATCAACCAGCCAACCTGCCGGAAGCTGCATGAACGCGTAGGTCCAGAAGAACGAGCCGAGCAGCAGGCCCATCGTCGTGTCGCCGAGGCCGAGCGCGTGCTTGATGCTCGGCGCGGCCACCGCGAGGTTGGCGCGGTCGGTGTAGTTGATCGTCAGCGCCAGGAAGCAAAGCCCCACCATCAGCCAGCGGGCGCGCGGCATGCGTGCTTGTGAAGTCATATCCGGCGCCCTGTTCCGGGGTTGACCGCCCGCAGGCTCGCTATCGCCCCGTGCACCGCCGTGCCGCGGACCGATGCGAGCATCCATCTCACAGCAGGGTGCGTTCCGCCGGCGCCGGCGATGCGGTGTCCGGGGCTTGCGCGGCCCGGATGCGGGCGATCGCGGCGGTGGTCGACTGCCCCGGAACGAGCCCGGCCAGCACCAGCTTGCCGCCGGCCTTCTGCACCAGCTCGGCGCCGACCACCTCTTCCGGCGCATAATCCGCGCCCTTCACCAGCACATCCGGCAGCAGGGCACGGATCAGCTCCAGCGGCGTCTCCTCCTCGAAGCAGACCACGCAGTCGACGTGCCGGATCGCCGCGATCACCCCGGCGCGTGCCGCGAGCCGGTTGATGGGGCGTGCGTGCCCCTTCAGCAGGCGGACGCTGGCGTCGGTGTTCAGCGCCACGATGAGCCGGTCGCATTCCGCCCTGGCCGTGGCCAGCAGCGACACGTGCCCGGGATGCAGGATGTCGAAACAACCGTTGGTGAAGCCGACCCGCAACCCTTGCGCCCTCCAGAGCGCGGTCAGAGCCTTAGCTTGCGTCAGCGTCGCGAGCGCGTCGCCAGGTTCGGCCGGAACGGGATGCTCGCCGAACTGCCGGTCCAGCAGCTCGAGCTCCTGCATCACCTCGGCGAGGTCCGCCGTCGCGGTGCCGAGCTTGCCCACCACCACGCCCGCGGCGGCATTGGCGATGCGCATCGCCTGAGGCAGCGGCTGGCCGCCGCCATGCGCCAGCGCCATCGCCGCGATCACCGTGTCACCGGCACCGGAAACATCGAACACCTCGCGCGCGCGTGCCGGCACCGACAGCGTCTCGCCACCTTGTTCAACCAGCATCATCCCCTGCTCGGATCGCGTGGCGAGGATCGCGCCCGCCCCCGCCTGCTGCATCACCAGGCGGGCGGCGGCGGCCACCTGCGCCTCGTCGTCGGCCGGCATCCCGGCCGCGGCGGCGAGCTCGCGGGCGTTCGGAGTGATGCAGGTGGCACCACGATAACGGGAGAAGTCGTTCGACTTCGGATCAACGAACACCGGGATGGCCAGCCGGTGCGCCGCCTCGATCGCGTGGGCGAGCACCGCGCGGGCGCAGACGCCCTTGTTGTAGTCGGACAGCACCAGCACATGCGCGGCCCCGATATGCGCATCGATCGCAGCAATCAGGGCCCGCTCCTCGTCCGGCTGCAGCGCCAGCCTGCTCTCCTCGTCGGCGCGCACCACCTGCTGGTGGGCGGCGATGAAGCGGGTCTTGCAGATGGTCGGACGCGCCGCGGAACGCACCAGGCCGGACACGGCGCAGCCCTGGGCGGAGACGATCAACCGGAGCGCCTCCCCCGCCGGGTCCTCGCCGATCAACCCGACCAGCACCGCCCGGCCACCAAGCGAGAGGATGTTGCTGGCCACGTTGCCGACGCCGCCGGCCATCTCGCGGGTACGCGTGAGGCGAAGCACCGGCACCGGCGCTTCCGGCGAGATCCGCTCCATCTCGCCGTAGACAAAGCGGTCGAGCATCACGTCGCCCACGCAGAGCACGGTGGTGGCGGAGAAATCCATCATGCGCCGAAGCGTGACACCAGCGTATGCAAGGCGAGCTGCCGCGATGGCCGCAGACGCGCCGCATGCAGCACCGCGCGAGACTCGCGGATCGAGCGGTCGAGGTCGGCATTGACCAGGACATGGTCGAACTCGCCCCAATGGGCGATCTCGTCGCGGGCGGCGCGCATCCGCCGGGCGATCTCGTCAGGATCGTCCGCGGCGCGTGCGCGCAGGCGGTGCTCCAGCACGTCCAGCGAGGGCGGCAGCACGAACAGGCTGATCACGTCGTCGGGCAGTGCCGCACGGATCTGCCGATGTCCCTGCCAGTCGATGTCGAACACCATGTCGCGTCCGGAGGCGAGCCACTCCTCCACGGGGGCCCGCGGCGTGCCGTAGCCCCGGCCGAACACCGTCGCCCATTCCAGCAGGGCGCCGTCTCGCGCCATAGCCTCGAACTCCTCAGGCGTGCGGTAGTAGTAATGCACCCCCTCCGTCTCGCCGGGGCGGGGCGGACGCGTGGTGACGCTGACCGAATGCTTCAGCTCGGGCTCGGAAGCCCGAAGCGCGTTGGCGATCGTGCTCTTGCCGGCCCCGGAGGGCGCCGAGATCACCAGGCAGACCCCTCGCCGGGAAGCGTGCTCAACGGGATTTGCTCGCGGCATCCGGGCGATCCTCCATCCGGTGGCGCTTTAATCCAGCGTTGCCGGTGCCTGCGTCAAGTCGGCGATCAGATCGGCGGCATCCCCCCATGCCGATGCTCAGCCGGATAAGCCCGTCGGTGACCCCCGCCCGCGCCCGCACCGCCGCCTCGGACAGCGACGGGTGGTAGCCGTAGCCCAGCATCAGCGCTTCCGGATGCAGGCGATGCCCGCCGGGGTGGGTCTCAAAGCTTCTCTGGCGATCCGTTTGTTCGGCCATGATGGACAAGCTCCCGCCGAACCGCCGCCGGCCTCCCGAGGCATGCCTGTCGCCCCGAGACCGACCATGCGGCCCGAAGCGGGTGCTGCCCGGGCGGCTGTTCGCGGTTCGTTAATCTTCCCGGCTCATATTTGAGATCGAAGCAGAGCGGCACGCCGCCGATCCGCAAACAAGTCGATCTTCAATATTCGAGACAAGAGACGCCGCATCTCGGTGCAGCTCCTTTGTCCTGACCAGGGAGCGTGCCTTGACGACCATTCCGCAACGAAGCCTCGCCGCAACGATGATCGCCGCGCTGGCCTGCAGCACGGCCAATGCAGCCACGATCGCTGGGGCCACGGTCGCGGCACCGGTGCCGGTGCAAGCACTCAGGGCCTTCGACTTCGCAAACAGCATCGGCATGAACATCCATGCCGAGCAAACCGACGGCCGGTACGCGAACGTTGCGCAGATCCTCGCCGACCTGAACTATCTCGGGATCCATCAGCTCCGCGACGTGGCGCCAAGTCCAGCCGCCGGACCGTCCAACCAGGCCTATCTCGCGGCGATCGCAGCGCTGGTGAAGGCGGGCAACAGGTTCGACCTGGTCGCGACCCCGAACAGCGGCCTGTCCGCGACCGCCCTAACCGCCCAGCTCGACGTGGTCGCGGCGCTGCAGCCCGGAGCCGTCAGCGCCGTTGAAGGACCGAACAGGATCAACGCCGAGCCGATCAGCTACAACGGGGCACGCTACCTGCCTGCTTCGCCGGAACACGTTTTCCTAGGTGGCGTCGTCGGCTACGACGACCTGGCCACCGCGTCGAACACCACGGCGCTGCGTGCCACCGGCCGGGTCGGCATGTACTCGCAGGAAACCGCGATGATAGCGGCCTTTGCCAGGGGCCAGACATCCTCGATCGCCAGCGGAATGGCGAACACCGGTCCCGGGGAAGCTGAAACCGGCCTGCAGCCGACCTCCCTCGAGACGGCGTGGTGGGGCACGAACTACAAGGCTTACTGGAGCGATCGCGGCCTGCAGCCGACCGAAGACAACACCATGGTGTACTACACCACGCCGACCTGGTTCACGGACTTCCTTGCCTATGTCGATGAGGGCAAGAAGTGGGGCGTCTCGAGCTTTGCGCCGATCTATTCTCCCAACTGCGCCTGCGGCGTATACGGATCGCTCGATAGTTTCGCGACCGATCCGGCCTATGCGATGCTGCGGGCCGCGGCGCTGTATGGCGGCGCGCTGGCGATCGATGCGCCGCCCGCGTACTTCTTCTGGCGCGGCTCTGCCTACCAGAAGTTCACCTACCAGGAGATCCAGTGGGCACAGCAGAACAACCTGCGCTCGACGGTCATCATCTCGCCTTATAGCGACGGCAGCCGTTTCCTATCGGACGCTCAGACCTATGTCGGCATGTTCGTCTCCAACAACGCGATCCCATCCGAATGGGTCGTCGAGAACTACGATCCGGCCCAGCCGGCGAGCGTGATCGGAAGCGAACTGACGCCCAACAGCATGGCCAATGTCGCGCTCTGGGTCGCGCGGAACGCTCCGGTCAGCACCGCCAGATCCCTGATCGGCGACGACGCCGCACAGGCGTTCCAGCGCGACCTGCGCGCCGCGGTGAAAGCCGACGCCAAGCTGGCCGGCGTTCCGGTGTATTACTACACCCAAAACGTTTCGATCAATCTCGGCACCTATTCCAATCTTGCCGACGACGCCAACGCCGTGCTCTATCCGGTGCTCGGCCAGCCTCCTGGCGCCACCATCGTCAACGACTTCCTGTCGTTCAGGATGCCGATGCCCTATGCGCGCGTCATCGCTGAAGCCGGCTATCCGGCAAACACCACCAGCGCGAGCGTCAACGGCGTCGATCCCCTCACCCAGGCCAAGCAGACGCTCGACCTGCTGTTCGACGCCTACGCGCAGGGAGTGGGCAAGACCTATCTCTATCAGCTGCGGTCGGCCTACGCGGATCCGCAGGCGGCCGACACCGATGTCGAGTACGGCGTGTTCGACATCAACAACGTGGCCACACCGCTCGGCACGGCCTTGCACAACCTGTCGACGCTGCTGGCCGACGCCGGCCCGACCGCGGCCAGCTTCCACCCGACCACGCTGGCCTATTCACTCAGCGGGCTGCCGAGCGGGGCGCAGAGCATGCTGCTGCAGAAATCCAACGGCAGCCTATGCATTGTTGTCTGGGCGGAGCCCACGATCTGGAACCCGATCACCCACAAGCCGGTCGCCGCCGCTGCAACAACCGCCACGCTGACATTGAGCGCGCCCGCCTCTGCGATCGAGCTGTTCGCGCCCCGCATCAGCGCCAGCCCGACCGCCCTGCTCAACCAGGCCAGCACGCTGACTTTCACGCTGAGCGACGACCTTCTCGTCATCAACGTCCTCCGCTGAGCCAGGAACGCGGCTGAAACAAGGCCGCGTCGAACCACCAGGGTCGGCAAAGGGCCCTCACGTCGGAGACGGCTCCTCCTCCGCCAAGAGGCGTTCGGGCGTCGGCGCCTGCAGCTGCAGCGGAAGCAGCAGCACCAGGGTGTCGGGGCCCGCATGCGCCAGGATCTGGCTGCGCAAGCGCTTGGTGCGGCGGGTACCAAGCGCCGCCTCCCACCAGCGGCCTCCCGCACGTTCGTTGAGCACAACGATTACCGGCCGTCCGGGCCGCCGCTGGTCGGCAATCAGCCGAAGCAGCGGAGCCAGCACGCTGCGAAACGGCGAGGGCTCGATCAGCAGCCGTGGGGCGGGCAGGCCGGCCTGGCGTGCCGGTTGCTCGACGCAGCGCGTCCAGTCCTCGCGGAGCCGCTGCTCGTGTTCCTCGGCCTCGGGCCCGTCCAGGCTGGTCAGATGAAGGGCGACCACGTCGGGGGAGAGGCCGGCGGCGACATCCACCGCCCGCTGCGCGGTGCGGTCCCATCGCTCGAGCGGGATCACGATGCTCGGGGGGACGTGGTCGCTGAAATCGATGCCGGCCGGGCTGACTTGCACCTTTGCCTCGAGCGCGCGGTAGTAGCGCCGCACCAGCCTGAGCAGGAGCAGGGTCAGCGGCAGAACGATGACGGTCACCCACGCCCCCGCGGCGAACTTCGCAACCAGGATGATCGCCAGCGCCGCTCCGGTTGAAAGCGCACCGATCCCGTTCACCCAGCATCGGACGCGGTCGCCGCGGCTGTTGCTCCGACGCCACCCCCTGCGCCAATGCTCGGCCATGCCGGCCTGGCTGAGCGTGAAGGAAAGAAACGCGCCCACCGCGAACAACGGGATCAGCCGGTCGGTGATGCCACCGAACGCCGCGAGCAGCGCTCCCGCGCCCATGCTCAGAAACAACACGCCCGCCGTGTAGACCAGCCGGCGTCCGGGCACCGCGAAGGCCTTGGGAAGAAAGCCGTGGCTGGCCACCCCGCGGCAAAGCCGGGGGAAACCCACGAAGCTGGTGTTGGCCGACAGGCACAGCACGCTCAGCACGCTGCCGATCGTCACGAAATACAGCCAGTTCCGACCCCATATCGCTGCACAAAGCTGGGACAGGACGCTCTGGTAGTTGCTGGCAGTCTGGTCCATCGCCGCAACCCCGTAGCTGCGGGCGAGAAATGCAATGCCGAGCAACAGCAGCCCCAGCACGCCGCACAGGCAGGCCAGGGTGCGATGCGCATACCTCACGGTCGGTTCCTTGAAAGCGCCGACCCCGTTGCTCACCGCCTCCACGCCGGTCATCGCGGTGCACCCGGCCGCAAAGGCCCGCAGGATGAGCCAGAGCGTCACCGCCCCGGCCGCAGCGGGAGCCCTGGGAGGCGGCATCACCGCTCTCGGCTGGCCGTGCCCGGACCACATCGCCCAGGCACCCGCGCCAACAACAAGAAACAGGCTGCAGATGAACAGATAGGTCGGGCCGGCCAACGCCAGCCCGGACTCCTTGGTGCCGCGCAGGTTGACCAGCGTCAGCATGAACAGGACGCCCAGGCAGAGTGGCAGGGTATAAGGATGCAACCGTGGAAGCGCCGAGGTGAGCGCGCCCACGCCCGCCGACACGCCCACGGCCACGTTCAGCATGTAGTCCACCATGAGTGCCGCCGCCGCCAGCAGGGCAGCAGACTCGCCCAGGTTCTCGCGCGCCACGGTGTAGCAGCCGCCGTTGCTGGGATAGGCCGCCACGGTCTGCCAGTAGGACACGAACAGGATGGCAAGCAGCGCCAGTATGGCCCAGGTGATCGGCTGCACCGCGCCAAGACCGGCAGCGCCGGCCACCGCGAGGACGGTCAACATCGCTTCGGGGCCGTAGGACGCCGAGCCGAGCCCGTCGAGCCCCATGGCCGGCAGCCCCTCGAACACGCCGAGCCTTCGATCCTCGACCTCGCGGTTGGCGAGCGTGCGGCCGAGAAGCAGCGAGGTCAGGGACACGGACGCCTCAAGGGGGCGGCGGGGCGGGGCGGTAGCCGGCGGGCGCGAGGGCCGGGTTCAGCGCCCGCACGCCGGCGGCGGGGCGGTGGGCGGGCGACCACACCGCGCTGATCACGGCGAGGAAGTCGGCGCCGGCG
>CAXUNX010000026.1:0-25974 GCA_964252545.1 uncultured Acetobacteraceae bacterium
AACGTCTCGTAGGCGGCCAGGTAGACGGCCTCGACCTTGAGCGTCTTCATGAAGCTCTCCGCCTTGGCATTGTCGTATGGATTGCCCTGGCGGCCCATTGAACCCGCCAACCCGTGAGCAGCCAGCAACTCCCGATAGGCCTCGGACGCGTATTGCGACCCGCGATCGGAGTGGTGAATGGGGCGGCCGGGAACCAGGTTTCTGGCCAGGGCGACGAGGGCGGCGTCATGAAAGGTCGAGCGCGAGAGCCCCATCAGCTCGCACCCCCTGGCGACGGAGAGACCACGCGGCCGGTGACGACGGAGATGGTCTCGCTTCTCGGCCGAGGTGCATGCCTCGAAGCTCCCTTTAGCAGCTCGAGCTCCAGGGCTTGGCGCCCAACCATGCGCTCGAGCGCTGCAATCCTGGCCTCATACTCCTGGATGATGTCTGCCGCCTGCGCGTCCCCGTCCAGAGCGCCGGACTCGAACTTGCAGACCCAGATCCGGATCAGCTGCCGCGAGATGTCGTGCCGCTTGGACAATCCGTGCAGCGTCTCCCCCGCGATGAACTCCTCAGCCACCTGCCGCTTGAACGCGACGCTGTGCGAACGATGCCGTGCCATGACTTCCATCCTCCGGAAGCCAGTCAGGAGGTCAAACCGACGCACCCAATCTGTCCACCCGCAGGGGCGCACTCCAACGCATGTTCGCTGACCGAAAAGAAAAGCCTGGGTAGAGCGGTGCCGATCGGTGACTCAGAGCCGAATGCACTCGGGCAACACGGCACGAGGCGGTGCGTGATAGCCAATGTTTCCCTTCAATCAGGCGCCACATCGCCCGTCTCGGGCTTCCAAGACTTTGAAAATATGTCAGGCATATCTTGCTACGCGCACAAGACTAAAAGCACCAGCCGCAGCATGTGAATTCCAAACTTCGCGATCTCACCATCTTCAGAAAGCAACGGGCTCGCTACAGAAACGTGACCACGCTTTGTCAGCTCTACCGAATCGCCCGGGCCGGAACGGCTCAAGCATTGCGACACTCCCGAGCAGCAATTCATCTGCGACCAGCGCGCCGACGGTTGGAGCGATCTGGAAACCGTGGTTGGAAAAGCCGGTCGCCAGATAAAGTCCGCCGGCGTCTGCCGGGCCGATCAATGGCATGCTGTCCAAAGTCTGTGCTTCTGCACCGGCCCAGCTGCGTTGCAAGGTACGCTGCGCCAGATGCGGCAGGATAGCCAGCGCTCCCGCCCACTGCTGCTCGACATGCTTGGGAATTGGCGATACCGCAGGCTCACAACCCTCGGGTGCAGCAAACCAGCAACCGCCGATCATGAAGGCGCCGAGCGGGGTCCGCTTGAGCGACAGGTTTCTGCCGACCGCGGTGACCGTGGGTGCAAGCCGGATCGGTGCCGCATCGGACAGCAACATCTGCAGGCCGCGCCAGCGTAGCGGCAGCACGCATCCGATCTCGCGCAACCAGGCGACGCTCCAGGCGCCCGCGGCCAGGATCACCCGATCGGCCTGCAGCACGCCGCCGTCCGGCAGGCGCACACCATCGAACCGGCCATTGTTGAAATGGGCGCGGACCGGTGTGTTGAGCAGTCGGTGCGCGCCAAGGCGTTCCGCGGCTTTTGCAAACGCCTTGGCGACAAAGGCCGGGTTGGCCTGGCCATCCGCAGGCGTCCACGCTCCGAGACGCAGATGCGGTGCCAATGACGGTGCGACTTGGCGCAAGGCAGCGGCATCGAGACGCTCGATCAGGATACCGGCCGCGCGATCGGCCGCTATCCGGGCCTCGATAACCGGTTCCTCCGACTCGCTCTCCGCGACATGCAGATGACCGCCGAAGGAACATTCGAGGTCGGCCTGCAACTCCTCGGCCAGCGTCTGCCAGCGCGCCGAGGCCAAGAGACTAATTGCTCGTTCCGGACCATCCCGCCCCTGAGAGCGCAGGCCGCCGGCACTGGCCCAACTGGCACTGGGCGGTGCGGCGGGCGTCGCCGCGTCGGCAAGTGTCACGCGTGCGCCGCTGCTCGCGATATGATAGGCGATGGAGGATCCGATCACACCGCTTCCGACGATGACGAAATCCGTGACGTCCGTCATCGTTTGGCGTCCTCCAGTATTTTATCGCCGGCCCGCAGAGCCAGGGCGAGGATGGAGAGGAACGGATTGACGGCGGGCAGCGACACGAAGGTCGAGCCGCCGAGCACCACGAGACCAGGCGTGTCATGCACGCGACCGTAGGCATCGACGACTGCGTGTTCCGCTTCGTGGCCCATGCGCGTGCCGCCGACATCGTGCGTGCTGATCGGCCCGGTGAGGTGAGGCCGACGCCAGATCCGGGTTGCCCCCATGCGCTGCAACAATGCGTCCGCCTTGTCCTGCAGGTAATCAATCAAGCGATGCTCGTTGTCGCCGATATCGAAGGTGATACGCGTCACCGGCTGGCCGAGATCGTCGACATGGTCAGGATCCAGATCGAGGCGGTTGTTTTCGTACGGCATGATCTCGGGGTCGATGAACAGCATCGCGGTGCGCCGATACGCGTCGACAAAGAAGTCGCGCCACGGCATGCCCCAACGCGGCACGTCGGGCGGCAGCACGCCGGAGGCTTCGGTCGGCAGATATTGATTGAACGCCGCGATACGCCCGCCACGGATGAAACCTAGCTCGCCATGGTCGAAATGATCGGCGGAGAAGTCCGCGATGGCCATAGCCTGCGCGGTGGGGCCGGTGAACCGGTTCAGGATGCGGCCGCCGAATACGCCATGGACCGAGGGCTGCTGCCGCGTCATGTAGTGCCGCCCGACCTGGCCGGTCTCGTTGCCCAGCCCACGCGCGTGTCGCTGGCCTGTCGAGCGCAGCAGCAGCCGGACATTCTCGAATGTGTAGGTCGCGAGCACGATGGTGCCGCCGCTCTGCACGCGCTCCAGACCGTCCTGCTGGCGATAGAGAACGCTGGTCGCACGTCCGGACCCATCGGTGAGCACGCGCAGTACGCGAGCGCCGGTGACGATCCGCAACCGCCCCGTCTCCAGCGCCTCCGGAAGCACCGTGTTCTGGGCGGACGCTTTGGCGTCTACGTGACATCCGAAGCGTGAACAGAAGCTACAATAGGTGCAGGCGGCGCGGCCGCGGAACGGCTCTGTTAGAATCGCGGCGGGAAGCGGGAATGGGTGATAGCCCGATGCGCGCGCGGCCTCGCCGAACAACGCGCCAAGGCCGCTGGTGCGCAGCGCCGGCATTGCGTAGCTGCGCGCGCGTGGTGCCTCGAAGGGATTACCGGCGCGTTCGCCGACTATATCGTTCCAGGCCTGGCCGGAGACGCCGAGCAGATCCTCGGCTTCGTCATAGAAGGGCGCCAGGTCGGCGTAGGAGAGCGGCCAGTCGGCCAGAGTGACATCTCGCGGGATACGCCCGGCGCCGTAGCGCGCGATAGTGGCGCTGCGGACGTTGAAGTCATCCTCGTAGAAGCGCATGGCCACCGCGCCCCAGGCGATCGAGTTGCCGCCCAAAGCGGTTTCCAGACCTTGCGACCGGATCGCCCGGGTGGCGCGGTCACGGGCGTTGCGCCGCCAGGTCGGCACCTCCCGATTGAATTTGGCAGCGCCGCCTTCGTTGCGGAACGCCGTGGCGCTCAATTCGTCCATGCGATGTTCGCGGCCGGTTCGGGTCGGGCCGGCCTCCAGCATGACGACGCGCAGGCCGCCCTGCACCAGCTTGCGCGCGAGGAAGCCGCCGACCGCGCCACCGCCAACGATCACCACATCGGCCTCGCCCCACGGATCGCGCCCTTCGGCATGGTCCAGCCCATCGGCGGCTGCAGTTCGTGGCGGTGGCGGCAGGGTGTCGGGCTGCAGATCGTGCAGTGCGCGCGAGGCCGGCGCGTGCTCGTGGTCGAGTTGCTGTTGTTCGAGTGAGTAGCCGGCTTCGACACCCGGAAATCCCACCATGCGCCAGCCGAGCATGTCGCGGTTGCCGCCATGGATCGGGTCGCCGAACAGACCTTCCCGCAGGTGGCGCAGGACCAGGTCGAACACGACGCCCGGTCTTTCTTCGTGCAGCCCGGGAAGCGTGCCGGCCTCTAGGGCGGCGATGGCGGCATGCTGCTGCGCTTCGCTGGCGTCAGCGAACCCGCCGGTCGCCGTGTCGAGACCGCTGAAGACCATGCGGTAGGTCTCGACCGTATCGGCATAGGGACCGCGCAAGGCATGATCCAGGTAGAAGCTGGCGCCGATGGCGTTCGCACCTGGTCCGGTGACCGAAGCCGGAAACATGCGCTCGAACAGTGTCTCGAGCGTGCGCCGTTCTGCTGCATCCAGCACCGGGGCCATGGTCAGCGTCCGTCGTGGCCGAGCAGGCCTGCAAGGGTCAGATGTTTCTCGTACCAGCTCCATTCGGTGTCCAGAAACGCGTTGAACGATGCACCTGGCAAATAGGCTGCCAACTGGCCGTTGGCTGTCAGGTAGTTGTGCCAGGCGGCGGTGCGCGTCACCGCCTCGATGCGCTCATGCCAGGCCGCCTGCTGCGTCCCGGAGAGTGCGGGCGGTCCCATCAGCCCGCGCCACATGGTGAACTGCACCGGCACGCCCAGCTCCGTCAGCGTGGGCATATCCGGGAACGGCTGCATCCGCTCAGTGTCGAGCGCCGCGATCACTCGAATGCTGCCGGCATCGAGATGCGGCCGCAGTTCCGCGGCGACGCCGCAAGCCCAGTCGATCTTACCGGCGATGAGCGCGTCCCAGACGGCAGGCTCGCTCGGCGTGATGGTAAACTCGACGTCAGCCTTGCATCCTTCGGCGATCGACAAGGCCAGAAGATGATTGATGCCCCCCAGGAAGTAGCCGCCGGTCTTCGTCCTGCGCGTGGGCAGGGCGGAGACAAAGCCGCTTGCGTCGGTCCACGGGTTGTCGGCCCTGACCACCAGGAAGAAATGATCCACGACCAGACGTGCGAGTGGTGTCAGGGCGCGATGGGTCAGCGTCATGCCTCGAAGCAATGGCGCTTGCAGGAAGACCGGGGTGCAGGTCGAGAGGATACCGCTGTCGCCCGGGCGGCTGACGAGAAGATGCATGGCGTCGATGCCGGGATCGTCACCGCGTGGCACGAGCCGGTAGGAGCGGTCGTCACATCCGGACTCCTGGAGGCCCGCCAGAAAAGCGTCGGCCAGCACCGGCGGCGCACTACCGGGCGGTCCGTGTACGACCAGCTCCACTGTCAGGCCTGCCTGATCTTGCATCTCGATATCCTTTGATCTGACAGTCATGACTGCCCAACGCACGACGAGCGATGGGTCTTGGATCAGCGGCAGTGCCGGCTCAGCCTGTTCTCGAGAACCCGCTGCGCGACGCTGACGACGGTCGTGGCGGCAAGGTACCAGACGCAGGCAACGATCAGCAGCGGGATGGTCTGATACGTTCGGGAGTAGATCGACTGCGCGGCATAGAGCAGGTCTGTCAGCGCGATGACGCTGACCAGTGAGGTCGCCTTCAGCATTCCGGCAAACTGATTGCCGGTCGGGGGCAGCAGTACCGGAAGGGCTTGCGGCAGGACAACCCGGCGCATCACCCGCGCCGGGCTCAACCCGAGTGCGCGCGCCGCCTCTCTCTGACCAAGGCCCACCGACGACAGGCCCGACCGCACGATCTCGGCCATGTAGGCGCCCTCATTGAGACCGAGCCCGAGGATGGCAGCGGAGAGCGGCGTGATGAGATCATTCACCGAGCCATGCAGGAGATGTGGCGCGAGCACCGGAAAACCCAGTGAGTACGTCGGATAGAGCGCCGCGAGGTTGTACCAGAACAGGAGCTGGACGAGCTGCGGCGTGCCGCGAAAGATCCACACATAAACGCGTGCCGACGAGGACAAGACAAAGATGCCGGAAGACTGGCAAACAGCCACCAAAAACCCGATGGCAATGCCCAGCGTCATCGTCAACACGGTCAGCCAGCAGGTCGTCCAAAGCCCCTGGAGGATTACTCCGGAGAAGAGATAGTGGCCGACTACGGTCCATTGAAAGTTCGGGTTTACCGACACCGAATGCAGCACACCGATCGCGATCAGAACGATAAGCAGCCCCGGCCACTGCCGGACCAGGCCGTGCCGGTGGTCTGTCCAGGCGGACACCATCAATGGCCTCCGGTGGCGAGATCCAGGCCAGGCTGCTTGAGCGCCAGGGAGGAGACCTGCCACTTCGCGATGACAGCATTGTAGCTCCCGTCGGTATGCATGCGCTCGAGGGCGGCGAGCAGGGCGGCAGCAAGGGCCTTGTCGTCGTGCCGAACCACCGCACCGACGATGAACTTCGGCAGGCCCACATCCACGAGCCGCAGCGGGTGCGGCGCGAACCGGGTCAGGTTCCTGGCCGCTAGCCGATCATCCAACGCAAAATCGACCCGTTGTGAATAGAGCGCCATGACGGTCGCAGCGTCGGATGCGAACTGCTTCACATCGATCGGCGGCTTGTTCCGGGCTACGCAACGCCTGGAAAGGTCCGCAGCGCTCGCAGCGAAGTCGGTTCCAGCCTGCACGCCCGCCTTCAGCCCGCACAGGCTCGCGGGATCATCCGTGATGGTCGTGTTGGAGGCGAGAGTATAGAGCGTGGCAGTCGCATAACCGAAATCGACGAACGTCACCTGCTGCTCGCGCGCCGCAGAGTCCGACAACGACTCGAAGGCGACATCGAAGCGGCCGGCCTGCACGCCCGGGATCAAGCCGCCAAAATCGACTGAGACGATACTGAGCCTGACCCCGAGCAGCTTGCCGAGCATGTTCCAGATGTCAGGCTCGAACCCCACGATCGTCTTGCCGTCTTCGTCGTAGCTCTCATTGGGAGGGTGATGTGCATCGGTGGCGATGACAAGCGTGCCGCTCTGCCTTATGCGGTCCGGAAGCAGGGCGTGCAGATCCGGCGGCGGACTTGCGGCCCATGGTCGCGGCGCCACCGCCAGCAAAGCAACGACGACCAGGGCCGCCGCTAGCAGGGGGCGCCGCTCGACCTGCATCCTGCACCGTATGGCTCCATGCTCAATGGCTCCATGCTCAGAACGTCACGTTCGCTTGCAGGTAATAGAACCCGCCATTAATGCCGAACTGCTCGACAGTGTAGTCGTACTTGTAGACCCCAAGATACTGGGTCTGGGGCGGAATCTCGCGTGGGTAGACGTCAAAGACGTTGTTCGCACCGAGGGCGAGACGCAGGCGCTTGGTCGCCTGATAGCCGAGCTGGATGTTGGTGACCCATTGCGGCGTGTCCTCGAACGGCAGGAAGTCGGTGTTGGAGAATGCATTCGGACCACTGGTATACTGCAGTTGCGACAGCGCCGATCCCCAACGGATCTCGTGCAAGGCAAAGTCAAACTTCTTGCCAAACCAGTGCCCGCCGATGATCAGCTTGTTCTTCGGGAAGTAGGTGGACAGGTAGCCAATCCCCTGCGCGTTGAGCAGCGCGTTGCCGTTCGCGTCCGCGCCGACACGTAGCACCTTGGTATCGTTCAGGTTCAGCTCGGCGTCCCAGTTGATCCGGCCGTAATGGCCGAGCTGTGTTTCATAAGTGGCAGTGATG
This sequence comes from uncultured Acetobacteraceae bacterium, assembly GCA_964252545.1. Classification (GTDB taxonomy): domain Bacteria; phylum Pseudomonadota; class Alphaproteobacteria; order Acetobacterales; family Acetobacteraceae; genus Lichenicoccus. Next base: position 7,551 of record CAXUNX010000026.1, read on the forward strand.
TCCGCGCCGTAGGTATGGGTGCTTGCCGCGTTGGAGAAGTACTGCGCCGAGACGTCAGCCGGAATGACGGTGTTTGAGATGGCGATTCCCTGCGCCTCGAGCGCGCTGATAGCGGTCTCGCCGTTGTAGTTGCCGCCCAGCGCCACGCGGTCGCGGATGTCGATCTGGTAGGCGTCTACGGACAGGTGCATCGAGGGCATTGGATTGACCAGGATGCCGGCGCTGAAATTCGTCGAGCGTTCCGGCTTTAAGGGTGAGGCGCCGAGCAGCTTTGCTGCGATGGAGTCGACGGCAAGGATCCCCTGGGCGCCGGTGGGCAGGACACCAAGGCTGGTATAATGCTCCTCCCCAAGGTTGGGAGCCCGGAAGCCGTTGCTGACGGCGCCGCGCACCGCAAGGTACCTGTTGAAGTCGTAGCGCGCCGAGGCCTTTCCGGTCTCCGTATCGCCGACGTCTGTGTAGTGTTCGAAGCGCCCGGCGAGATCGAGTTGCAGCTTCGGGATGATCTGAGTGGAGAGATCGATATAGCCTGCGGTCTCGTCGCGGAAGGAGTGGCTGATGCTGATCGGCGAAAGTCCGTCCTCCGCCTGCGGCCCGACGCCGTAGTAGGAGTTGGGTTCGCCGGCGCCAACATTGTACGAGTCGTAGCGATATTGCGCCCCGATCGCGAAGTTGATCGGTGCGGCGAAGATGGTGTTCTCGAACGACTTCCGGACGCCGAGATCGCTGGTTGACTCGCCGTCGCCGAAGGACAGGTTGTGGAAGCGCGTCTGCGCGTTGCCGAAGTCGGCCAGCAGCGAGGTGTTGATCGTGTCGAAGATGTCGACGCTGTCGTTCTCGCTGCCGTACGTCTCGCTCAGGTCGACGGTCCAGTCCCGTGGCAGGTCGTAGGTGAAGCCGGTCGTGACGCTGTAATCGTCGGACGAGAGTGCCAGCTGCGGCACAAAACCATCGGGGAACACGGTCGGCGCCGTCTCCGGCGTCCGGTAGTTCTGGTATGACTCGCCGTTGCGGTGGCCGTAGGTGGCAAACGAGTAGGCATGTAGCGCGTCGGTGATGTCGTAGCCCGCATTGTAGGATATCGTCTCCCGCGTCAGTTGCGGGTTGCCGACGAAGGGATTGAGTTCGGCATGCACCCGGTCGTCGGGACCGACGCGGACGGTGTGATCCTGGTGCTTGTATTCGGCACTCAGGTCCAGGAAGCCGCGCGAATTAAGGTTGAAGCCGTAGGTCGCCGTCTCCCCCGTGGTGAAGCCGTCGCCGGCTTCGTAGCCGCCGTTGAGCGCCTGGGCACTGCCGCCATTGGTGTTTTTCTTCAGGATGATGTTGACCACCCCGGCGATGGCGTCGGAGCCATAGAGGGCGGCGGCGCCATCCTGCAGGATCTCGATGTGGTCGATGGAGGCGGTCGGGATCAGGTCGATATCGACCGGCGTGGTGCCGGTCTGCGGTCCCTCGTAGTCGGCAATGATGGCGGTCCCGTGGCGACGCTTGCCGTCTACCAGGACCAGTGTCTGGTCGGCGGTCAGGCCGCGTAGGCTGATCGCGTCCACGAGGTTAGCGTTGCCGCCCGCCAGCTCCGGGACGGTGATCGACGGCACGAGTTGCTCCAGCGCGTCACGGATATCGGCCTGTCCGGTCGCGCGCACCTCGGCGCTGGTGACGACGGCGACGGGGCTGATACTGTTTCGCGCGGTTGCGTGCGGATCGCGCGTGCCGGTCACGATGATCTGCTCGCCATTGTCGCCGGCGTTTGTTCCGGTACCGGCGGCGAAGGCAGCACCGGAGCAGGCGAAAAAGCTGGTGGCGAGAAAGCTACTGGTGAAAAGAATCAGCCGAGGCATAGCGGTTTTTTCCAGATGGAACGGCTTGATCGGGTTCAGGCTCTACCCTCGCGCAGACGCACCTGCAGCGGACCTGGATCGGTATCCAGAGAGTTCCAGGCCAGAGTTTTGGCGAAGTGGACGGGTTCGTCCTCTTGCCATAGCGCGTAGGTGATGCCGTGGATCAAGGGCTGGATGCCGTAGATTATGCCCGAGAGTGAGGCACCGGAGTGCGCGTTAGAGACGAGCGTCCCGTAATTGAAGCAGAAGATGTTATCGAGGATCGGCGTGGTGCCTGGCACGCGCTCGCTGAAGCGGAGCGCCTTGTCCAGATAGGGATAGCTGGCCAGCCAGGGATCCGGGTATTCGGCCGGAGCCGGATAGACCTCTCCCCAGGTCAGGATGTTCGACGCAAAGCGGCTTAACTCCGGTCGTCCGGCAGGGTCCATCGAGAAGCCGCAGCCGATGAACAGATGATCGAAGGTTTCAACCGAGCCGTCGGTGCCCGTGACCACGATCCCGTCGGGGGTTTCCTGCAGTTCGGCCCAGTGCGTACCCGCATGCAGGGTGAAGTTGTCGAAGGCCGCGCAGCGGTCGACGCCGTCCTGGGTCGGCGGCTGCCCGAAGCTCAGGACCGTCCTGATCCAACGCCACTTGTCGGCGTCGTCCATCGACTGGAAGTGCCTGAGGTAGCCTGCCATCTCCAGGTAGCGGAACGGGTTCGCCGTCAGCACCTGGGCGCGGCGCATGTAGAGCGTGAGAGACGCGGCACCCAGCTCAAGCAGGTCGGCGGCACGGTCCCACGCGGTCGCCCCGGCGCCGAGCACCGCCACACGCTTGCCGCGCCAGGCAAAGCTGTCGACGTCGTCCGTGCAGAGGTTCCACGAACCGGGCTGCAGGCAGCGCCGCACGATCCCGGGAACGTTCCAGTCGCCTATGCCTTCAAGCCCGGTGGCGAGGACGACCTTGCGCGCGAGCAGACTTTCCTTGTCCGCAAGATCGACGCGCACGATGTCGCCATGCTGCTCCAGCAACGTGACCTTGGCCTCGTTGCGGACGGGAAGCGCCAGCACATCGCGGTACCAGTTCAGGTAGGACTGCCAAGTGTGGCGCGGCCATTTGTCCAGTTGCTCCCAGCCGTCCTCGCCAAACATCGCTTCGAACCAGCTGCGTGGCGCAAGCGACGGTATGCCGAGATCGGGGCCCGTCAGATGCTTCGGCGAACGAAGCGTCCACATGCGCGAGTAGGTGATCCAGGGGCCTTCCCGACCACGCTGCGCTGCATCGAGCACGAGAATGTTCGTAACCCGCTCCCGGATGAGGCCGAAGGCGGTGGAGAGCCCGCATTGTCCGCCGCCAACGATAACGACGTCGTAGACGTGCTGGCCTGACGAGTTCGTACGCGGCAGGACCCAGGGGTCCCTGGGATAGACCAGGATCTCGAGATCATGCCGGACACGTACGCCGAGGGACTGTATGCGCTGCTCGGCGTCGGCATGGAGCGGCGGCAGTTCGGCCGGCAACAGCCCGAGGCGCTCTTTCCGGTGGTCTATCACAGGAGGAAGATACATGCCGGTGTCCTGCGAGCCTCCCCGGGTGACCACGCCATTCAAACACGAAATTCCTACGGCGTATTCCTGACATGCCGCAAGATATATCTGCGGGGCTCTCGAGGCTTTTTCGGTTGCTCGTGCAGCCGTCGCCTTGAGTGCAGGCACATGCTGCAAAAGCTTTGTGCAGACGCCTTTTTACCAGGCGGACCCGAAGAGAGCCATTTGTTGATCCTCAGACTTCGAGAGGCTCTCGCGAAGGCGTGCACGAGACGGCAACGACCAGGCCGCCCGCGCCGATGATGTGGCGGTAACGATAGTTGACGGGCAGGTACATCGCATCGCCCGGCTTGAAGAGGCGCTCACGTTGGTCAGACAGGTCGATCTGCTGCGACCAGCCGTGCATGCAATACAGCACCACCTCGTGAACGCCGTCGCCCTCAACGATGGTGTCGAAATGCGCCATGTAGGTCGTGATATGGAACGAGAACGAGCAGCCTTGATGGCGCTTGGTGATCAGACGGTGACTGTATTCCTGTCCCTCATGAACCCAAGCCTTATCGACCTCTTCCTGACGGCTCCACATGATCTTGTCGCCCATGGTCTCTTGTTTCCTGCTGTTATGAGGGATCAGATCCGCCGGCCGATCTCGAAACCTTCGAGGATGGCGGCCTCGGCATCGCGCGGCGCATAGGCGTCCCCGATGACGTGGACGGGCCATGCGTCCTGCGACATGAGCTCTGCGAGCTCACCGCGCGGCCGGCCCGGCTCGGCGATCACGATGCTGTCGAACGGGCCCTCCATCCAGCTCTGGCCGCCGATCGGATTGCGCATGCGCACATGGCCCATCTCGAAGCCCGTCGGCTGGCACAGGGGGGTCATTGCGAGTGCGGCGGCGTAGGCGCGCCGGTAGAACTCGGTGAGGTTCTGCAGCTCGAGCTTCAGACCTACCTGCAGCGAAGGTGTCACCAGCTTGACGCTGCGCCCTTCGCCTTGCGCCAGCATGATCGCCGCCACGATGGCAGGCTGACGGTCGAGATAATCCACAACAAGCACGCGCTGTCCGACACGTTCCGGGCATTCCATCGCCTCGTCGGCCGAGAAAATCGGCGCCTCCGCGCTGCCGGGCAATGATGCGACGATCCCCTCACCGGGAGCAAAGGAGGCGCCGGTCGCAATGATGAGTGCGTCGGGTGCCAGCGCGCGGATGTCGTCAGGCTGCATCGCCCGCCCGAGATGCAGCCGTATGCCCGCTTGCGCGACCGCATCGATCTTGTGGTCGATCAGCTTGCGCCATTCCTCGCGTCCCGCCGCGCGTCCTGCCAGCCGCAATCGACCGCCAAGCCCGATTGCGGTTTCCGCGAGATGCGCTTCGTGACCACGCTTTGCCGCCTGCAGGGCCGCCTCCATGCCCGCCGGACCGCCGCCGACGATGACGACCCGTCGTGGCGGCGAAGCGGGCATTGGCACGCGATGCAGCTGCTCCCGGCCGGTCACCGGGTTGCCGATGCAGCTGATATGGGTGCCGCGATGCAGGCGTCCGAGGCACGCCTGCTCGCAGGCGATGCAGGGGATGATCTCGCGCCTGCGGCCCAGGCGTGCTTTCGCCGGCAGCATCGGATCGGCGATCAGGGCCCGGCACATTCCGGCCATGTCGGCATCGCCGCGCGCGAGAAGCTGTTCTGCCGCCTCGGGCGTCTCGATACGCGTGCCGTGAATGATCGGCACATCGACCTGCCGGCGGATCAGATGGGCCAGTCCGGCGAAGGGCGCAGAGGGTAGTCCCATCGGCGGTTCGTGCAGCATGTTGCTGACAAGATCGCCGTCGGAACCGGCGCTGACATCGACATAGTCGAGGCAGCCGGCCTGCACCAGCCTTGGCACGATCCGGGCCATGTCCTCGCCGGTCAGGCCACCTTCGACGAGCTCGGCGCCAGAGCAGCGAATACCGAGCGGCACCGCGTCGCCGACTGCGCGCCGTACTGCCGCCAGCACCTGGGCCGGAAAGCGGATGCGGTTCTCTTCCGACCCGCCATACTGGTCAACGCGGCGGTTGGTCAGCGGCGACAGGTATTGCTGCAGCAGCAGCCCGTGGCCGCAATGGATCTGCAGCCCGTCGAGCCCCGCCTCCAGGCAACGCAGAGCGGCGTTGGCAAAGGCCTGAGTGACCTCCTTGATCTCGTCCACGGTCATCGCATGGGCGACCTCGCCGTATTTCTGCTCGTAGCCGTTGGAGGCAGACCACAGCGCGATCGGGCGCGCGCTGGCGGCGAGGCCCATATGCGACAGGTAGCCGAAGATCTTGCCACCGTGCCGGTGCACGGCAGCTCCGACGGACCGCAAGCCAGGGATGATGCTGTCGTCGAAGTTGCAGAGCAATCCGGTAATGCCTGGCGAAGAGGGATGCACCTGCTGCGAGCCGAGCATGATCAGCCCGACCTCGCCGCGGGCGCGCTGCTCATAGTAGGCGATCATCCGTTCGTCGGGCCGATGGTCACGGCTCATGCCAGTCCCATGGCCGGTCAGCGTGATCCGGTTCCTGATCTCGGTGTTGCCAATGCGGATCGGCGAAAAGAGGCGGTCGAACTGCGACATCGCAGGAGACTTTCGTTGGGTTCTCTAGTGGAAGCGACGCTCCAGCAGGACCTGCACGAGCGCCAGCACGCCGTTGATGGCAAGGTACAGGCAAGCCGAGGCTGCCAGGAACTCGGTGGCGTGATAGGTGCTGGAAATCAGGTCGTAGCTGGCGCCGGTCAACTCGTCGACGGAAACGACGCCGGCCAGGGCTGTCGACTTCACGATGACGATCAATCGCGACATGTAAGGCGGTAGCATACGGGGGATGGCCTGCGGAATGATGATCCGTTGGACCGTCTGCCGATAGGATAAGCCGAGCGCGCGCGCCGCCTGCCACTGTCCGGGCGGGACCGCGATGAGACCGCCGCGTAGATCCTCGCCCATGTAGGCAGTCGACGCGATGACGAGCCCGACCAGAGCGGCGGGCAGTGGTGCCAGGGAAACTCCAAGCGCGGGAAGGCCATAGAACGAGAAATACAGCACCACGAGCACCGGGATCAGCCGGAAGACCGTGACGTAGGTCGCGGCGAGGGCGCAGAGCAGGCGGCCGCCGGTTTGCCGCGCCAGCGCGACGGCAAGTGCCAGCGGCGTCGTGATCGCTGCGGTCGCGATAAAGAGCAGCATCGTCCGCCAGGTCGCCAGAAGCAGGGCCTGGCTGTGAAGGGCGATGATGGAGATGTCGAAGGTCACGGCAGCGCCCATTTCCAGCGGCGCGCCAGGAGTGCCTGGAAGCCCAGCAGGATCCCGTCAAGGCTGGCGTAGACTGCACCGAGCACAATCAGGATCGTAAGCGTCTTTCCGGTCGCCATGATCATCTGGTAGGCGTTGCCGGTGGCTTCCGCGACGGAGATGACCGAAGCCAATGCAGAGCCTTTTACCACCTCCGTCGCGTAGCCGATGTAGGATGGCAGCGCCACAGGAAGCAATTGCGGCAGCAGGACGCGTCGCAGCGCGCGGCCCTGCGGCAGACCGAGGGCCCGGATCGCGTCATGCTGGCCGGTCGAGATGGCGCCGAGCCCGGACCGGATGCATTCAGCGAAATAGAACACGATGGAGAGAGAAAGTGCCGCCACCGCATCCTCGGCCGGCGTCAGCACCAGGCCGGCGACGGGAAGTACGAAATAGGCGGCGAAGAGCAGGAGCAGCGGAGGGATACCCCTGACGAAGGCGCTCAGCAGAATGAGCAGGACACGCACGGCCCGCAGGCGGCTGCGCATGAAAACGGCGAGGAGAATCGACAGCGGCGTGGAGATCGCCAGGATGCAGACAACCAGCCGGATCGTCATCCACGCCCCGCGCAGAATGAACAGGATTGCGTCGGCTAGATGCTCCGCTTGCATGCCGTGTCAGTAGCCGATTGCCGTCAGGTCATCGATGTCGTCGGCGTGGCCGAACTGCGCGTTGATGCGTGCGAGCGTCCCGTCGACACGGTAGCGCGTGAGCAGGATGTCGACTGCCTCCAGCAGATCCGGCTCGTTCACATTGACGCAGACACCCTGCGGGCCTGGCGGCAGGTGAGGATCGAGGATCCGGAACGCCGTCTTGTCGGGACTCTGCTCCTGCAGCGAGCGTGCCGTCGCAAGATCCACCACGAAGCCGTCGACCTGTCCGTTGAGCAGCGCCATCAGACCTTCCTGGCGGCCTGGCAGGACGATGGGAATGGCATCCGCAAGCGCCTTGCGAGCACGAGCGAAACCGGTTTCTCCGCGCACGCCGCCGAGTTTGCGGCCCGAGAGACCATGCCAGTCAGCCATCCCATCCTTGCCGCGCACCAGGATCACCAGATGTGTCATCGCGACCGGACGCGACAGCAGGAAACCGCCGGCCGCGAGCCGGTCTGGTGTCCATTCGACGCCCTCGCAGGCAAGATCGTATCGATGTGCAAACAGGCCCGGCAGGATGGCGGGCCAATCCAGACGGACGAACTTCACCGGCAGGCCGAGATCGCCGCCGATCTTTCGAAACAACACGATCCGCGATCCGTCGAGCGAACCATCGGCGTGGCTGAAGGAGAGCGGCGGATCCTTGGCCGTGATCCCGACGGTCAACGTGCCCGGTGTGACCAGATGCCGCATCGGCCAGGGTTGCGGAAGATTGAGCTCGGACGCCGGACCCTGTGCCCGCATTGGCGCGGACACCGCCATTCCGCAAACGAGGCCCGCAACAAGACAGAGGTGCGACGAACCTCGGCGCACTCAGCCTTGCCCGCGTGGCACAAAGCGGCCGTGGCCAGGACGGCCGACGATCTCGCTGCCGTTCCACACCAGGGTGCCGCGCACGAAGGTCGCGGTGATGCGACCTGCGAAGCGCTCGCCGTCATAGGGGCTCCAGTTCAGCTCATCGTGGTTGTTGGCCGCCTGGAACAGGTAGGGCTCCGGCGACAGCACGACGATGTCGGCGTCGGCGCCCACGGCGAGCCGTCCCTTCCGGCGCAATCCGAAGAAATCAGCGGGCCGCTCAGCCAGGTAGCGAACCAGTGCGCGCTCGGGGAACACCTCCCTGGCGGCCAGGTCGGTGTAGAACGAGGGAGCCAGGGTCTCCAGGCCAGGGATACCGGCACCGGCATCGAAGATCGAGGTAGTAAACTTGTTCTCGATCGGCCAGCTCGAATGGTCGGACGAGACGAAATCGATCATTCCGTCCGCAAGTGCGCGCCACAGCCCGTCAAGGACGTTTTCTCGGATCGGCGGATTGACCTTCATGCGCGCGCCGAGCCGGGCGATGTCGGACGCGGCATCGAAGTGCAGGTAGTGCACGCACATCTCGGCGGTGCAACGTGCACCCATCTCCTGAAACTTGCGGACTAGCGCGTAGCCTTCGGGACAGGAGATGTGCACGACGTGCGCGTGCGCGCCGGTGGCGAGGCCTAGAGCGAGGAAGTTTGCGGTCGCGGCGAGTTCGGCTGCGATCGGGCGGCTCGGGGCGTGCCACTCGGGCGTATCCCGACCCGATGCGCGCAGTGCAGCTACCCTGGCGCGAACAATCTCCTGATCCTCGTTGTGCAGCCCGACGGGAAGATCGAGCGGCACCGATGCGGCCAGGATCTCCAGCACGCGGTCGTGCGGTATGCGCGGGAAACGCACCGGATGGCTCTCGAAGCTCGACAGCTTGAAAGCCGCGACCCCCGCCTCGCCGAGGCGTTCCATTTCATCCACGCCCTGGTCCGGCGCGACCGTGCCATAAAGTGCCACGTCCGCCACGCTGCTCTGCGCGATCGCCTCGATCTTGGCGGACAACCGCTCCATCGTGTTCAGAGGCAGGGGATTATCGTAGGGCATGTCGACGAGCGTCGTCACGCCGCCGGCCACCGCGGAACGGGTGGTGGATCTGAAACCGGACAGGCCGCCATAGCTCGTCGCGTGGGTCTGGCCGTCGACGAAGCCCGGCATAACAAAGCTCGAGCCCGCATCATGCAGGATGCCGCACTCCGGCACCGGCCCGACACCGATCGCCGTGATCCGCTCACCGACAGCCCCGACCCAGCCATTTGCGACAATGGCGTGCGGCAGAACCAGGGTGCCGCGCACGATCAGATCGAAGCGCATCCCTAAGGATCCTCCCGCTGCAGTTCCTCAAGCAGGGTTGAGGCTTGCACGATCGCCGCCTGCGTCGGATCGACCACCGGCACTCCCAGCGTCGTCTCGATCCGGGCCCGGTAGACACCCATCGTGGCGCAGCCAAGGATCAGCACATCTGCGCGGTCCTTGTCGCGCAGGACCCGGCCCACCTCGAGGATACGACGGATGGAGCGCTCCTCGTCGAGCAGATCGGTGACCCCGAGATCCAGCGCGCGGTCGCCGGCAAGCCGGGCCGTGGCGCCGATCGCCCCGACGGCGCGTCTGTGCCGGACGATCGAGCCCTCCTTGATCGACACAATGCCAAAACGTTCGCCGAGCATCATCGCGGCGAGGAAGGACGCTTCAGCAATGCCCGTGACCGGTGCGGCGAGCTCCTCGCGCGCGAGGAGCAGGCCCGGATCGGAAAAGCAGCCGATCACGTAGGCGGCAGCTGGGTTCGCCTGGAAGTAGGCGCAAGTCGGCAGAACCACTGACTCGACATCGCGCTGGGTTTCGATCCCGACCGGTCCACTCGCGAGGGTTGCAAAGGTTACCTCCTGCCTGGGCGGTAGCCGAAGCTCGTGGCAACCCTCGCGCATCTTGTCGGTGACGGCGAGCGAGCTGTTCGGATTAAGGACAAGAATGCGTCGTGTGTTCTGCTGCATGTCCATCACAGGGCGCTCATGCCGACCATCGCCTGCGAGATGACCTGCCGGCTGCGAAACAGGACCAACTCCTGCCAACAGGTTGTGGCGGGATAGTAGAATTTCCTGAGGTCGCGCTTGATCTTCTGTACGGTGTCGTCCTGCCAATCGACATCGAGCGCGCGGTGCAGCACGTGGTCGAGCCGCAACGCGCGGGCGCCGGTCTCGGCGTCATAAGTGCCGTATTCGAGCGCGATGAAGGTCAGTCTGTCGTCGCCGACATGACGCGCCCAGACATACTGAGTCAATCCAGGGATCGGCAGCGATGACGAGGTCCCGAGCAGCGGCTCGCCCAGCGACTCGCCATACCAGGCTCTGCATCGCGCCTGACCGCTCTCGCCTGGGCGGTGTCCGCAGATCGGCTCTCCGCTGCCGTGGGCGCCAAGGCCGGTATGGTAGTCGATGACGGCGGCGGAGCGGCGGCTCGAAAGCCGGTAGTCCTGGCAGATCGAGATCAGCGTGCGGATGGCTCGGGCCGGCTCGGTGCCGCCGTAGAAGATGCCCTCGGGGTGGCTGTATTGACCGGTGCTGCGGGCGAACTGGTAGGCGTGGTCGCCATGCGCGTCGCGCCAGGCTGCCAGGGCGGCGTCAGCCGCAGCCAGCGTCGCCTCGTCGAGGTCGCGCGGGACGAACGCCTCCGCCAGATCCACATAGCCAGCATTCTCCGGAACCCCGGCCTCGAACACCAGACCGTTCCGGTTCAGGTCGATCCCCTCCTCCGTCGTGCGCCGCAGCCAGGCGAAACCGTGCGGGTTGAGCGCGTGCACGAGGAGAGCGGCGGTGTCGATGGGCAGAGCAGCTGGCCCGCCCGTCAGGATCCAGTCGAGTTGAGCCGCGGAGCCGCAGAAGCCTTCCACGCCATGGGTCGCGGAAACCAGAACAAGGACATTGCCTGCATCCTGCGGGCCGAACCAGGCGGTGTCGGTCGTGAGGGTCTCGCCGGAGGGCCCTCGATGCGGATTGGAATAAACGCCCATCCGTCCCCCGGCAGCGCTCGCCACGCGCACGAACATATCGCGTGCTGACCGGTAGTCCTCGGCAAAGCAGCCCGTGTCGATCTGGCAGGCAGCAATCATCAGGCCCTCCGAGAACGGCTTTCGCATCCGGACCGCAACATAGGGGGAGGTTTTGCGGCGACGCAATATCTCAGCAAGCACATCAGTAGAGTATCTCGGGTATCCCTTGTCGGACAACTGCCTGGACAGGTGGTGGCGGGGCGGTCAAAGTGAGCGCCAGGGGGCCTCTAAGGACAGGCATGCTTGAGCTGAGCGGGATCAAGAAGGCGTATGGGACGAACATCGTCCTGCATGGCGTCAACCTTTCGGTCGCCGCGGGTCGCGTTGTCGCCGTCATCGGACCGTCCGGCTCCGGCAAGTCCTCGCTGTTGCGCTGCATCAACTATCTTGAAACGCCGGATGCCGGGACTGTGACCCTTGCAGGCGAACTCATCGGCCAGGTGCGCAAGCGCGATCGACTTGTCCCGGCCGGCGAGGCACTGCTGCGCCGCCAGCGCGCGCAGATTGGCATGGTCTTCCAGCAGTACAACCTGTTCCCGCACATGACGGCGCTGGACAACATCATCGAGGCGCCGATGGCGGTGCGTGGGCTGAAGCGCCCGGAGGCCAGGGACGAGGCCATGGAGCTGCTCGAGAAGGTGGGGCTGGTCGCAAAGGCCGGCGCCTATCCTGCCGCCTTGTCAGGCGGCCAGCAGCAGCGTGTTGCGATCGCCCGCGCCTTGGCCATGCGGCCGAAGCTCATGCTGTTCGACGAGGCCACGGCAGCGCTCGATCCCGAGCTTGTTGGCGAGGTGCTCCGCGTCATGCGGGGACTTGCCGAGCAGGGTATGACCATGCTCGTGGTCACGCATGAGATGGAGTTCGCCGCCCATGTTGCCGGTGAGGTGGTATTCATGGATGGCGGTGTGGTGCTGGAGCAGGGACGGCCAGATGAGGTACTGCGTCAGCCGCGTCACCATCGCACCCAACGTTTCCTGCGGAAGCTGAACGCTGCCGATCTTCCGGAGGAGGTCGCTAACGCGTGATGCGCTCGAACACTTTCGGACGCTCGCTCTGGTCGTCGATCACCCGCGATGGCACAGCATTGGAGGCGGTGGCGGGCGAGCGCCGGTTCGACTTCGTCATCGTTGGCGGTGGCCTGCTCGGTCTGTGCACAGCGCTGGCACTCGCCGAGGGTGGTGCGTCGGTGGCGTTGGTGGAACAGGACGAGATCGGATACGGCGCTTCAGGCCGCAATACCGGTTTTGTGGTCCCTGCGCTCAAGGGGTCGATCGACCCGGACACGGTGGCTCGACTGGTCCGCAAGGACAAGGTCGAACCGCTGCTGCAACTGGTCGGCATGTCGGGCGACGCCGTCTTCGCGCTGATCCGGCGGCTGGGCATCGCGTGCAGTCCCGAGCAGACAGGCTGCTTGCAGCCGGCGCCGACCGAGGCGGCACTTGCCGCGATCGAACGGCAGGTGCGCGGGATGGAGCGCTTTGGCGCCGGTTGGAAAGTGCTCGATGCCGACGAAGCTTTGCAGCGGACCGGCATTCCCGGCTATCGCGGCGCGATGCTGCTGCCGACGGGCGGTCAGCTCAACCCCCTTTCCTATGCGCGTGGCCTTGCCGCAGCGGTGATTCGGGCGGGCGGCACGGTCGTTCAGGGGAAGGTGACCGGCCTCGTGCGAAGGATCGGCACCTGGGATGTCGAATGCGGAAATGATGCGACGCTTCTTGCGGGCGTGGTGGTCCTGGCGACAAACGCGCTGATCAACGGCCTGTTGCCTGAGGTTTCGCGTAGCCTGATCCCGGTGCATGCGTATCAGGTGGCGACGCAGCCGCTTGGACCGGAGGTTCAGGCTCGGGTCCTGGCCTGTCGCCAACCTTCGGTCGATCTTCGCAATCATCCGTTTGCGCTGCGCTGGAGCCCGGACAACCGGCTGGTGACCGGTGGTGGGGCGTTGTGGCACGGCAAGGACGTAATCGATCGCCTGGCGCGTTTCTTCATCAGACGTCTGCAGCGCATGATACCCGACCTGGCGTCCCTGCAGCCGGCTTTCGCCTGGTCGGGTGTGATCAGCGGCACCGGCGATTTCCTGCCGCGCCTGTGGGACCTCGGGGACGGGATGTTCGCGCCGATCGCGTGCAACGGTCGCGGGGTGGCGCTCACCACGGTGTTCGGACACGCGCTCGGTCGTTATCTCCTTGATCGCGACGAGGCTCACCTACCTTTGCCACTCACCAAACCACGACCGTGGCGGTTCCATCGCGCGATGCGGGCAGCGCCGTCCTTCTGGCTGGCGCAGGGCCGCCTGCGGGACTGGCAGAGCGAGCGAAGATCGGGCTAGAAGCGAAATCTGGCTGTCGGCTCCGCCGCGGCGCCATTGTGAACGAGCACGGGATAAAGATGCCGACCAAGCCGAACCACGCGACCGAGTCGCTGACGACGAAGGTGTACAACACCCTCCGTCGCGATATCCTGGCGTGCGACATCATCCCGGGGCAGGAGTTGTCGGAGGGCGTGCTTGCAGCGCGCTTCAAGATCAGCAAGACGCCGGTTCGCGAAGCGCTCGGGAAGCTGCGTTCGGAAGGCTTGATCAAGACCTATCCACGCCGGGGCTACCAAGTTGCATCGGTAACGTTTCGGGATCTAAACGAGCTGTTTGAAATGCGTATCCTGCTCGAGGGGCGTGCAGCCGAGCTCGCGAACGAGAAGATCACGCCCGAAAAGCTGGACAAGCTCGAGAGCCTTGCCCACGTTGTGTATGACCGCGCGGAAAAGCCGAGCATCATGCGGTTCGTCCAAGCCAACCGGCGGTTTCATGAAGCCATCGCGCTCGCGTCCGGCAACCAGCGACTTCACGCCACGGTGGTGCAGGTGCTGGACGAGCTGGAGCGCTTCTTCCATCTGGGCGCTCAGTTGCGAGACGTCGGCCTGGAGACCAGCGCATCGCATCGGAAGATCGTGCAGGCGCTTCGCAAGGGTGATGCGGTTCTCGCGCGCCGCAACGTCATCGAGGAGATCAAGGCGACGCAGCATGGCCTGATCCTGGCCCTCACGAAACAGACATCCAGCCTGATGGAGTTGAAGCCGGCTTTTGTCGCCTAGATCGGCCTTCATGGGTCTATTGCCTCGCCTGCTGTAGGGAACAATGTCGAGTCTTAGTAAATCTGCCTCCGGCGTCTTCATCATATCGGTGACTCCGTTCGGTGATCACGGTGGCCTTGATCTGGCGGGAGTCGACCGGTTGGTCGATTTCTATCTCTCTCAGGGTGTTGCCGGGATAACCATCCTGGGAATGATGGGTGAGGCGCTCAAGCTTTCTTCCGGTGAGTCCCGAGCATTCGTCGAAAAGGTCTGCAAAAGGGTCGATAACGCGGTGCCTGTGGTGGTTGGCGTTAGCAGCCCTGGCTTCGCCTCGATGAAGGAACTCGCGGAGGCCGCGATCGGAGCCGGTGCACACGGCGTGATGGTTGCGCCCCCCCGTACGCTCCAAACGGACAGGCAGATCGTTGATTACTTCCAGATGACCGCCGAAACGCTAGGGTCGGCGCCGTTCGTCCTGCAGGACTTTCCTCTCGCTACCGAGGTGCAGATCTCTCCTTCCGTCCTGCTGGAGATCGCGGCAGACATCCCCACCTTTGTCATGCTCAAGCACGAGGATTGGCCTGGCCTCGAGAAGATCACAGCGTTGCGGCAGGCTGAAGCGGCGGGTGCCAGGCGGCTCAGCATTCTGGCGGGCAATGGCGGTCTATTCCTTCCGGAAGAGCTCGCGCGCGGCGTCGATGGCGCGATGACAGGGTTTGCGTTCCCGGAGATGATGGTCAAGGTCTGTGAGCTTCATGCCGAGGGCAAGGTTGACCTGGCCTCCGACCTGTTCGATGCCTACCTGCCGCTGGTTCGATACGAGCAGCAGCCAGGGATCGGGCTCGCGGTCCGCAAGCATGTGTTGCGGGCTCGTGGAGCGATCTCGTCTGCGCGTATCAGGCCGCCGGGGCGTGGCTTGAGCGCAATCGAGATCGCGGAAGTTGAGCGGTTGATTGCACGGCAGCGCAAGCGCCTGGAGGAGTTGAACTGATGGATCTCGGCATCGCTGGCCGGCGCGCGCTGGTCCTTGGCGCCAGTCGCGGACTTGGCGCAGCGGTGGCGATCGCGCTGGCAAAGGAAGGGGTAAACGTTGTCGCGGGATCGCGTTCCGGCAGTTTCGACGGTTGGACGTTCCTGGCGGAGACCTTGCAAGCTCGTATCGAGCCCACAAGGATTGATGTCTCAGATCGGAAAGCCTTGCTCGCGGCGATCGATGCGGCCCTGAGCACGGGTCCGATCGATATTCTGGTCAACAACTCTGGAGGGCCACCGCCCGGACCAGTTCAAGCGGTCGAGGCCAGCCGCTGGGACGAGCACTTCATGGCCATGGCGGCCAACCTCTTTGAGGCCACGCGGCTGATTCTTCCGGCCATGATTAAGCAACGGTGGGGCAGGGTCATCACCATAGCCTCATCCGGGGTCGAGCAGCCAATCCCAAATCTTGGGATCTCGAATGCCATTCGGTCGGCCATCGTGGGCTGGTCGAAGACGCTTTCGAGCGAGGTGGCAGGAGACGGGATCACCGTCAACGTTGTCCTGCCGGGACGCATCCATACGCGACGGGTCGACGAACTTGACGCCGCTGCCGCGGCTCGGAGCGATCAGACGCAAGAGGAGGTCGCGAGAGCCTCCGCGGCGACTATCCCCGCCGGGCGCTACGGAACTTTGGACGAATTCGCGAGTGTAATCGCCTTTCTCAGTAGCGCGCCTGCCTCCTACGTCACAGGCAGCCGCGTACGGGTGGATGGCGGTGCGATCCGGTCGATCTGAAACCGTCAGGGAGAAGAGTTACCCCTCAGGGTCTGACGTACCGCCGTAGAGGGTGACAATACAGCGGCCCGGATCGAGAAATGGCGCCGGACGCAGTTGCTCGAGATCGAGGACAAGGCGCAGCAATACCTACGCCTGCGCGTCGGGATCGCGGCAGCCGATCGGGCATTACGCATCTACCGTGGCGTAACACCATCGAGCGCCTGTTCTGCCGCCTGAAGAACTGGCGACGCATCGCCACCCGCTATGACCGGCTCGCCCGCAACGATCTTGCCAGCCTCGCCCTCGTCGCAACAGCAACCGAATAGACCTGAATGAGTCCTCTCCCTAGAGGGTCCGGTGGCAGCGGAACCGAAAATGCAGTCCAGCCGAACGCGGCTGCCGCTTCCAACTCCAAGGAGTCGGTGCCCCGTTGGGGTATACCCGATGGGACTGTCATCGCTCGGAGTGGGTTCATCAGACACCCCGACCCCGAGAGGCCAGCGGCTCCGTCAGCTCAAGGTGGCCATGTCGGCCGCGGAGAAGGACTTCAATCCGGCGCTATCGCGATCGCGAATCTTCTTCGTCCAGTCTGGGTCGGAAAGCAGCGCCCGTCCGACCGCGATCAGGTCGAACTCTTCTCGCTCCAGCCTCTGAACGAGCTTCTCCAGCGTACTCGGGGTTGATGTCTCTCCCATGAAGGCGCTGAGCATGTCGCCGGACAGCCCGACCGAGCCGACGCTGATGGTCTTGGCGCCCGTCAGCTTCTTGGCCCAACCCGCGAAGTTGAGCCCCTCTTCGCCATCCATGTCGGGGAACTCAGGCTCCCAGAACCGTCGCTGGGAGCAATGCAGGACATCGGCGCCCGCCTCTACCAGGGGAACAAGCCAATCGGCCAGCGCATCGGGCGTCTCGGCAAGGCGCGCGGTGTAGTCCTGCTGCTTCCACTGGCTGAGCCGCAGGACGATCGGGAAGTCCGCTCCAACCGCGGTGCGGACGCTCTTGACCACCTCCGTCCCGAAGCGTGCCCGCTGCGGCAGCGTCGCACCGCCGAACAGGTCGGTGCGCATGTTGGTCTCCGACCAGAAGAACTGATCGATCAGGTAGCCGTGCGCGCCGTGGATCTCGACCACGTCGAAACCCAGTCGCTTGGCATCGGCGGCGGCGCGCCCGAACGCGGCGATCGTGTCGGCCAGATCCTCCTCCGTCATCGCCCGACCCCGCGTCTGGCCGGGGCCGACCAGTCCGGACGGGCTCTCCACCTCAGCCTCCGGCGTCCACTTGGTCATCGGGCTGGCCACCGATCCCACGTGCCAGATCTGCGGCCCCATCCGGCCGTTTGCGGCATGCACCTCCTCGATGACGTGCTGCCAGCCGGCTAGGGCGTCCTCGCCGTAGAAATGGGGGATGCGCGCGTCGTTCTTCGAGGCGGGACGCTGCACCACCACGCCCTCCGACAGGATCAGCCCGACTTCACCCTCCGCGCGACGACGGTAGTAGGCCGCCACATCCTTGCCGGGCACCCCTTCGGGGGAAAAGGAGCGGGTCATCGGCGCCATGACGATGCGGTTCTTCAGTTCTAGCGATCCGAGGCGCACGGGTTGGAACAGGACGTCGATGCTGTGCGAGGACATGGCGAGCTCCATGGTGACGCTCCTCTGGTATACCCCATATACCTACTGTCAATCAGGCACTGGAAGGCAACCAGGTAGCCCCGGAGACACCATGTCGGCTTGTGATACGCCCCTGGACGCCAACTGTCCCCACCGCCTCTTGCTCGACCAGGTCACAGACAAATGGTCGATCCTGATCCTCATGGCCCTGGCCGAGGAGGCGTTGCGTTTCAACGCGCTCAAGCGTCGCCTGCCGGGCGTCACGCAGAAGGCGCTGACCCACAGCCTGCGCAGGCTGGAACGCAACGGCTTGGTTGGCCGACGGGTGGTGACGCTCTCGCCGGTTGCCGTCGAGTATCGGATCACGCAGCTCGGACGCACTGTCCTCCCGCCTGTCCTCGCGCTCTACGCCTGGACGGTCGAGAGCTTGCCGGAAGTCGAGCGGTCCCGGCGACGATTCGACGAACAAGCTCATAAAGATGGTTTGGCGGTGTGACGCCGTCGCATGTCTAGTTGTTCACCCAGAACGTGAACGAGCGGCTGCCTGGTGTCGGACGCGGCAGCTCTAGGCTGCCAGTGGGCTGAACTCGCTCCAAGCGGTTGATGGGCCCGGACCCTAGGCGGGCGGCAGCGGCGTGCAGGCGGCCATGGTGGCCCGCGCCAGCACCACCATCCGGCGCGCCGCCACCGCGCCGCCGGCCATCTCGCCCGCCAGATGGGTCAGCAACGGCGTGCTCAGCACCGCATGCGCCGCACTGTTGACCGC
>CAXUNX010000027.1:0-24741 GCA_964252545.1 uncultured Acetobacteraceae bacterium
CCCCCGATCCGCTGGCCGACGCGCACCGCGTGCTTGGCCAGCCGGTGCCCCGGCTGGACGGCCCGCTCAAGGTGACGGGCGGTGCGCGGTTCGCGGCAGAGGTGCCGCTGGATGGGATGGTCTATGCGGCTATCGCCTTCAGCACGATCGCGCGTGGCCGCATCGCCACGTTGGATACCGCCGCCGCGGAGCGCGCCCCGGGCGTCGTGCTCGTGATGACCCACAAGAACGCTCCCCGCCTGAAGCCGCCGCCGCCGTTCCTGAGCGACCCCAGGGCGGCGGGCGCCAGCGACCTCGCGGTCATGCAGGATGCGACCATCCACTGGAACGGCGAACCGGTGGCGCTGGTGCTCGCCGACACCCAGGAGCAGGCAGACCACGCCGTCTCGCTGGTGCGGGTCACCTACCAGGCCGAGCAGGCCGAGCTTCGCTTCGATCTGGCGAAGCAGCATGCCCGAACGCCGCCCAACGTCATGGGAGAGCCCGCGCGCATCAGGATCGGGGATGCCGAGGCGGCACTGAAGCAGGCCGCGTTTGCGGTCGACCGGGTCTACCGCACCCCGCGCCACAACCATTGCGCGATCGAGCTGCACGCCGCCACGGTGGCCTGGAACGGCGAGGAGCTCACCATCCACGACGCCACCCAGATGCTCAACGGCACCCAATACACGCTTGGCAAGGTATTCGGCATCAAGGAGAAGCAGATCCGGGTGATCTCGCCGTTCGTGGGCGGCGGGTTCGGCAACAAGGGCTTATGGAACCATCAGATACTCGCCATCGCGGCCGCCAAGTTGAGCGGCCGGCCGGTTCGGGTGATGCTGTCGCGCGAAGGCGTGTTCCGCGCGACCGGCGGCCGCACCACCACCGAGCAGCGAGTGGCGCTCGGCGCCAGCGCCGACGGCAGCCTTGCCGCGCTGATCCATACCGGCGTTGCCGCCATGACCCCGCACAACAACTGTCCCGAGCAATTCTCGTTTCCCGCGCGCCATCTCTATGCCGCCGACGCGATCCTGATTGGCCAGGAGGTGGCGGACCTCAACATGGTCGCCAACACCTTCATGCGGGCGCCGGGCGAGTCGATCGGCACCTTCGCGCTGGAGTCCGCGGTCGACGAGCTCGCCCATGCGATGCAGCTCGACCCGATCGAGCTGCGCCGCCGCATCGAGCCTTCGAAGGATCCGACCTCCGGCCTGCCGTTCTCCTCCCGTCACCTGCTTGAGGCCTATCGTCGTGGCGCCGAGCGGTTCGGCTGGGAGCAGCGGCGCGCCGTGCCGGGCTCGCGGCGCGAGGGCGAATGGCTGATCGGCATGGGCGTGGCCACCGCGACCTATCCGTACTACCGCATGCCCGGCGGCTCCGCCCGTATCCGGTTGTTCGCCGACGGCCACGCCGTTGTGCAGATGGCGAGCCATGAGATGGGCATGGGCACCGCGACGGTGCAGGCGCAGCATGCGGCGGAGCGGCTTGGCCTGCGCCTCGATCAGGTGACGTTTGAATACGGCGACACCGCGCTGCCGCACGGAACCATCGCCGGCGGATCGTCGCAGACCGCCTCGATCGTCGCCGCGGTGATCGCCGCGAGCGAGGGGCTGGTGAAGGAGCTGCTCAAGCTCGCCGGCAACCATTCGCCGCTTGCCGGGCTCAAGCCGAGCGAGGTCGAGGCGCGCGACGGCGGATTGTGCCACAGCGGTGAGCCGGGACGCTGCGAGAGCTATGTGTCGATCCTGGCTCGCGCCGGCCGCGACGCGGTCGAAAGCGAGGGGTCCGGGCCGCCGCCGCTGGAAGGCATGAAGCACTCGATGCACTCCTACGGGGCGCAGTTCTGCGAGGTGCGGGTCAGCGCCATAACCGGGGAGACCCGGGTGTCGCGGTTCCTGGGCTCGTTCGACACCGGACGCATCCTCAACCCCAAGCTGGCGGCCAGCCAGTTCCGTGGCGGCATCATCATGGGGCTCGGCCTGGCGCTCACCGAGCAGACGCAGTTCGACGAGCGCACCGGCCGGATCATGAACCCGTCGCTGGCCGAGTACCACGTGCCCGTGCAGATGGACGTGCCGACCATCGACGTCATCTGGAACGACATCCCCGATCCCCACAGCCCGCTCGGGCTGCACGGCATCGGCGAGATCGGCATCACCGGCGTGGGAGCGGCAGTCGCCAACGCCATCTACAACGCGACCGGCAGGCGTGTCTGCGAACTTCCGATCACCCTCGACAAGCTGCTCTGAGCAGGGCGATCACCGAGGCTGGGCCTGCCGGCGCGGGCCTTGAAGCAGCGAACGGGAGCGTCTATAGACCGCCCCTCGTTCGCGCGTCCGGGCCTGGAATGGGCATGCCCGGCCGCGACGGCTGCCGTTCTGGCCGGTTTCCCGCCGGCTCCGGGCAGCGATCCAGAAGGAGACGCAAATGCCCAAGATGAAGACCAAGTCGTCGGTCAAGAAACGGTTCAAGATCACCGCCACCGGCAAGGTGCTCGCAGGACCCGGCAACAAGCGCCACGGCCTGATCAACCGTCCGCAGAAGATGAAGCGGACCAACCGCGGCTCCCAGACGCTGACCGAGATGGACGGCAAGACGGTGAAGCAGTGGGCCCCCTATGGGCTGGTGTAAGGAGCATCTGGCATGGCACGCGTCAAACGGGGTGTGACCACCCACGCCCGGCACAAGAAGGTCCTCGAACAGTCCAAGGGCTTCGTCGGACGTTCATCCACCAACTACCGCATCGCCCTGGAGCGTCTCGAGAAGTCGCTGCAGTATGCCTACCGCGACCGCCGCAACAAGAAGCGTGATTTCCGCGGCCTCTGGATCCAGCGCATCAACGCCGCGGTTCGCGAGCATGGGCTGACCTATAGCGTGTTCATCAACGGCCTCAACAAGGCCGGCATCGAGATCGACCGCAAGGTGCTCGCCGCCATCGCCTATGACGACGCGGCGAGCTTCGCCGAGATCGTCCGCAAGGCGCAGGCGGCACTGGCCTGAAGCACGGTTCGTTCCAGTAGATGTAGCGGCTTGCCCGAATCCTCTTGCCGGGGGTTCGGGCGCATGATCCCAGCGCTTCCGGTGCGCAGCGCTGTTCTTCCCCGGAGATGGGATGTCCGACGAGCTTGAAACCTTGCGTCGGGAGACGCTTGCCTCGCTGGAGGCGGCTGGTGACCTGCGCGCCTGGGACTCGGTTCGGGTCGGCACGCTGGGCAAGTCCGGACGCCTGACCGGCCTGCTCAAGGAGCTTGGCCG
Organism: uncultured Acetobacteraceae bacterium; assembly: GCA_964252545.1. Lineage (GTDB taxonomy): Bacteria > Pseudomonadota > Alphaproteobacteria > Acetobacterales > Acetobacteraceae > Lichenicoccus. Next base: position 3,235 of record CAXUNX010000027.1, read on the forward strand.
TGCAGCACCCGACGAGCGCCGTGTGCGGGGTGCGGCGCTCAACCGCCTGCGCGACGAGCTGGCCGCCGCCATCGAGCACCGCGGCAAGGCCCTGGAGGCAGCGGCGCTGCATGCAAGGCTGGTCGGCGAGCGCGTGGACGTCACCTTGCCTGCCCGGCGCGCGCCGCCCGGCTCGATCCATCCGATCAGCCGCACGATCGAGGAGATGGTGGCGATCTTCGGCGCCATGGGTTTCCGCCTCGCCGAGGGTCCGGACATCGAGACCGACTGGCACAACTTCTCCGCCCTCAACACGCCGGAGCATCATCCGGCCCGCACCGATCACGACACCTTCTACCTGCCGGCTTCGGATGGAGGGTCGACCCGGCTGCTGCGCACGCAGACCTCGCCGGTGCAGATCCGCACCATGCTGGAACAGGCGCCGCCGATCCGGGTGATCGTGCCCGGCCGCACCTATCGGGCCGATCACGACGCCACCCACTCGCCGATGTTCCACCAGTGCGAGGGACTGGTGGTGGATCGCGGCATCACGCTCGGCCATCTCAAGGGCTGCGTGATCGAGTTCCTGCGCGCCTATTTCGACCAGCCGGCGCTGCCGGTGCGCTTCCGCGCTTCCTATTTCCCGTTCACCGAGCCCTCGATGGAGGTCGATATAGGCTGGAGCCGCAAGACCGGCGAGATCGGCACCGGCCAGGACTGGCTCGAGGTGCTCGGCAGCGGCATGGTGCATCCACGCGTTCTCGCCAATTGCGGCATCGATCCCGGCACCTACACCGGCTTCGCGTTCGGCATGGGCATCGAGCGGCTCACCATGCTGAAGAACGGCATCCCCGATCTGCGCTCCTTCTATGACAGCGACATACGCTGGCTGCGTCACTACAGCGCCTCGCCGTTGCTGCCGGCGCTGCTGCATGAGGGGCTGTGAGCGGTGAAGTTCACCCTGTCCTGGCTGCGTGACCATCTCGACACCGACGCCACGCTGGACGCGCTGTGCGCGACCCTGAACCGGATCGGCCTGGAGGTGGAGGCCGTCTCCAACCGCGGCGCCGCCCTGGCGCCGTTCCGCACCGCGCGCATCATCTCCGCCGAGCCGCATCCCAACGCCGACCGCCTGCGTGTCTGCCACGTCGATGTGGGCCAGCCTGGCGAGCCGGTGCAGGTGGTGTGCGGCGCGCCCAACGCGCGCGCCGGGCTTTCGGTGATCTTCGCGCCTCCGGGCGTGGTGATCCCCTCGACCGGCGCCTCGCTCAAGATCGGCGAGATCCGCGGCGTTTCAAGCCGTGGCATGCTGTGCTCGCTGCGTGAGCTGGGCCTCGGCGAGGAGCATGACGGCATCGCCGAGCTTGCGGACAACACCACGCCTGGCCAGTCCTATGCCGGCTTCGCTGGCCTCGATGATCCGGTGATCGACATCGCCGTCACCCCCAACCGCGGCGACGCGCTCGCCGTGCGCGGCATCGCGCGTGATCTCGCCGCGGCCCGGCTGGGCCATCTGAAGCCGTGGCTGGCCGAGACCGTGGAAGGACGCTTCGACTCTCCGGTGGTCTGGCGCAACGAGTTCCCCGAAGCCTGCCCTTATGTTCTGGGCCGCGTGGTGCGCGGCGTGCGCAACGGTTCGAGCCCGGCCTGGCTGCGCGAACGGCTGCTGGCGATCGGGCTGCGGCCGATCTCCGCTCTGGTGGACATCACCAACTTCTTCACCTTCGATCTCGGCCGGCCGTTGCACGTGTTCGACGCGGACAAGATCGCAGGCGGCGAGCTGGTGCTGTGCCGCGGCGAGGGGGAAAGCTTTCGCGGGCTCGACGGCCGCGACTACATCGCCAACCACGCGGACTGCGTCATCGCCGACCGGGTCGGCGTGCAATCCTTCGCGGGCCTGATGGGCGGGGATGCGACCGGCGCCTCGGACGACACCAGCAGCGTCTTCGTCGAGTGCGCCCTGTTCGATCCGGTTCGCGTGGCACTGTCCGGACGCCGCCACGGCATCACCTCCGACGCCCGCCAGCGTTTCGAGCGTGGCATCGACCCGGCCTTGCTGGCGGCAGGGCTCGAGGCGGCCACCCGGATGATCCTCGAGCTGTGCGGCGGCGAGGCGAGCGAGGTGGTGTCTGCCGGAGCACCTCCGCGCTGGCAGCGGCAGGCGAGCCTGCGCTTCGCCCGGATGGCGGCGCTGGGCGGTGTCGACGTGCCGGCCGACGAGGCGGTGGCGTCACTCGAGGCGCTCGGCTTTGCGGTTCGCGCGCGATCGGAGCACGCGGCGCTGTTCGACGTGCCGTCCTGGCGCAACGACATCGCGGCGGTGGTGGAGCTGAGCGCCGCACCCGGCCTCGAGCCGGCGCGACAACTCGCCGCGGACCAGGTTTCGGTGATCGAGGCCGAGTGTGACCTGATCGAGGAGGTGCTTCGGCTGCGCGGTCTGGACAGCGTGCCGCCGGTCTCGCTTCCGGCGGCGCAGGCGGTGCCGCTGCCGGCGCTCACCCCCAGGCAGGCGCGAGCGGCGGCGGCACGGCGCATCATCGCGGCGCGTGGCCTGTCGGAGTGCATCGGCTTCTCCTTCATCTCGCACGAGGAGGCGGGGCATTTCGGCGACAATCCGGACGGTTTGCGCCTGCTCAACCCGATCGCCGCCGACCTCGACCAGCTGCGTCCGACCCCGCTCGCCAGCCTGGCTCTGGCGGCGAGGCGCAACGCGGTTCGCGGCTGGGACCGGCTCGCCCTGTTCGAGGTCGGTCCCGGCTTCAGCCGCGACGGGCAGCGGCTGATCGCGGCCGGTCTGCGCAGCGGTCATTCGCCCCGGCGTCCGGGCGAAAACAGCGAGCCGGTGGCGCTTTGGGATGCCAAGGCCGACCTGCTCGCGACCCTCGAGCAGCTGGGCGCACCGACCGAGGCACTCACCGTCACCGCGGACGCGCCCGGTCATTATCATCCCGGCCGCTCCGGCACCGTTCGTCAGGGACCAAAGACGGTGCTGGGATGGTTCGGCGACCTGCATCCCAGCGTGCTGCGTGATCTTGGCCTCGCGGTGCCGGTGGTCGGCTTCGAGCTGTTTCTGGACGTGCTTGCCGACCCGAAGCGCCGGCGTCGTTCCGCACCGTCGCTGCCGGCGTTCCAGCCGCTGACCAGGGATTTCGCCTTTGTGGTGGACGCTGGCGTGTCTGCGGAGGCGGTGCTGCGGGCGGCCAAGGGCGCGGAGCGCAGTTTGATCACCGAGGTCAGCCTGTTCGACGTGTATGAGGGCGAGAAGGTGCCTGCTGGTCAGAAATCGCTGGCGATCGAGGTGGTGCTGCAGCCGCGTGAACGCAGCCTCACCGACGCGGAGATCGAGGCCGCCTCTGCCAAGGTGGTGACGGCGGTGTTCAAGGCCACCGGCGGGACGTTGCGGCAATAAGCGGCGTCGCTCGCGCTCCCACAGTGCGGCTCCCTGGCCGAGGTAAGGGGATTGCGGCGGCGGCCGGTCTGACACGTGCGCCACCATTGATATTACGTCGCACTGGTTCTGAGCTGCTGCCATGGTCATGGTGCCATGGTCCAGCACCAGCCCGCCTTTGCTCATGATCCGGTTGCCTGGTGGTCGGGCAATGTGACGGAGTTCATGGCCACCGCCGATGCCGAGCTGCTTGGGCGGTTGGCCCGCGCTGCGACTCAGAGGTTCCGGGTCAACGAAGCATCACAGCTGCGGTCCTGGTCGGTTGCCATCACTGTCCTGCGCGATGTTGCCGCGATGTTGCCGGAACCCGCTGACTGGCGGCTGTTGATCGAGTACGAGATCCCCCGGCTCGCTGGGCGGATCGACGCGGTGCTGGTTTGCCCGCGCGGAGTGTTCGTGATCGAGTTCAAAGTGGGCGCCAGCCGGTTCCACGAAGCAGATTGCCGGCAGGCGGAAGATTACGCGCTTGATCTGCAGGACTTCCACGCAGGCGCCCAGCGCCACCCGGTGCTGCCGATCCTGGTCGCGACCGAAGCCACAACGCCTGCGCAGACGATGCCGTTTGCATTCCAGGGTGTCCCGCAGGAGGTGCTGCGCGCGAACCGGGCATCATGTCCGATGCTCGTCCGCGATCTGGCGGTCCGGCTGCCGAGGCCAGCGATCCCGATTGTCACGGGTCTGTGGGAGCATGCGGCCTATCGACCGGTTCCCAACATCATTGATGCCGCCTGCCTGCTTTTTGCCCGTCACGATGTTGCCGAGATCGTCAGCGCCCGCGCCGGCACCATCAATCTCACCCGCACCACGAGCCGGATCACGAGCCTGGTTGAGCAGGCGCGCACGACCTCGCAGCGTACTATCCTGTTCGTCACCGGCGTTCCCGGAGCCGGCAAGACCTTGTGCGGTTTGAACGTCACCTTCGGAGTGGGTGCCGGCACCAATGCCGCTTTTCTCACCGGCAATCCGAGCCTTGTTCACGTCTTGCGCGAGGCGCTGGTGCGGGATGCGGTGCGCCGGGGAGACGTCCGCCGTGCCGCCGTTCATCGCATGCAGGGCGTCATCCAGGCGCTGCCGGCATTTCGCGATCACCTCGTGCGCAGCACAGAAACACCGGCGGAACGGGTCATCATTATCGACGAGGCCCAGCGCTGCTGGACCGCCGCCCAGGCGATCAGCAAGACCAAGGATCGCCCGGTGCGGCTCGATCGATCCGAGCCCGCGCATCTGCTCGACATCATGTCGCGCCACCCGGATGCCTGCATCGTTTGCCTGATCGGCCATGGACAGGAAATCCATGACGGCGAAGGCGGTCTCGCGGAATGGGGCGACGCTCTTCGTAGCCGGCCCGAGTGGCGCATCGCGGTCGCCCCGGAGGCGCTGGATGATCCTGAGCCGCGCAATCGGCTGCCGCGGCTGCCTAGGCTGGTGTGTGAGGCGGATCTGTGTCTCACCGTGCCGGTGCGCTCGTTGCGTCACGACGCAACCCCGGCCTGGGCTGATGCGGTGCTTCGCGGCGACCCGGCCGCTGCGCGCGCGATCATCGCCGCCGACGGCGAGGTTCCGTTCCGGCTGACGCGCAGTCTTTCGGACTTGCGGGTTGGGCTGCGAGCCGCCTGTCGCGACCGTCACCGGGCCGGGCTGATCTGCAGCGCCGCGGCGCGCAGGCTGCGCGCTGAAGGGTTGGGCGCCGAGCTGCCGCATATGGATGCAGAGGCGGTGGCACGCTGGTTTCTCGACCGCTATCCGCAGGATGTCCGCGCTTCTGACGCACTTGAGCAGGTGGCGACCCAGTTCTCCGTGCAGGGGCTGGAGCTTGATCATGTTGGACTGTGCTGGGACGGCGACCTGATCCGTGTCCCAGGCCAGTCAGCCTGGCAGGTTCGGTCCTTCCGCGGCACGCACTGGCAGATTGCGCGCAATCCCCAGAAGATCGCCTATCGGCTCAATACCTACCGGGTTCTGCTGACCCGGGCGCGGTTCGAGACGATCATCTGGGTGCCTCGGGGCGACGAAGCGGACCGGACGCGCGATCCACGCACGCTGGATGCCGTTGCGGATTTCCTGCGCGCGTGCGGCCTGCGCGACCTGGCCGAACCGCGGGCATGGGACCTTCCGGTGCCACCCCAGCCCGGCTTGCTGCCGGTGTGAGCCTCCCCTGCCGGCCTATGGCTGACTTTTCGCGCGTTTGCGCCTATTGCTGCGGCCATGACCGACACGCCGCTCTCGCTGATCCGCAACTTCTCGATCATCGCCCATATCGATCACGGCAAGTCGACGTTGGCCGACCGCCTGATCCAGGCGTGCGGCGGTCTCTCCGAGCGCGAGATGACCAACCAGGTCCTCGACAACATGGAGCTGGAACGCGAGCGCGGCATCACCATCAAGGCGCAGACCGTCCGCCTCACCTACCCGGCGCAGGACGGCAGCACCTACGTGCTCAACCTGATGGACACGCCCGGCCACGTCGATTTCGCCTATGAGGTGAGCCGCTCGCTCGCCGCCTGCGAGGGCTCGCTGCTGGTGGTGGACGCCTCCCAAGGGGTCGAGGCGCAGACGCTCGCCAACGTGTACCAGGCGCTGGACGCGCATCACGAGATCGTCCCGGTGCTGAACAAGATCGACCTGCCGGCGGCCGAGCCCGAGCGGGTCCGCCAGCAGATCGAGGACGTGGTCGGCATCCCGGCGGACGACGCAGTGATGATCTCCGCCAAGACCGGGCTGAACATCGAGGGCGTGCTGGAAGCGCTGGTCCACCGGCTGCCGCCGCCGCAGGGCGACTCCGAGGCGCCGCTGCAGGCGCTGCTGGTGGATAGCTGGTATGACGCCTATCTCGGGGTGATCATCCTGGTGCGGATCAAGAACGGGCGCCTGCGCCGGCACTCGAAGATCCGCATGATGTCGACCGGCGCGGTGCATAGCCTGGAGCAGATCGGCGTGTTCACGCCGGCGATGCGTCCGGTCGACGATCTGGGGCCGGGCGAGATGGGCTACATCACCGGCGCCATCAAGACGGTCGCCGATTGCAACGTGGGCGACACCATCACCGACGACCGCAGGCCGGCTGCCGCCCCGCTGGCCGGCTTCAAGCCATCGATCCCGGTGGTGTGGTGCGGCCTTTACCCGATCGACGCGGACGATTTCGAGAAGCTGCGCGAAAGCCTGTCGCGGCTGCGGCTGAACGATGCGAGCTTCCATTATGAGGCCGAAACCTCGGCCGCCCTTGGCTTCGGGTTCCGCTGCGGCTTCCTGGGCCTGCTGCATCTCGAGATCATCCAGGAACGGCTGACGCGCGAGTTCAACCTCGAGCTGATCGCAACCGCGCCGTCGGTGGTCTACAAGCTGCACACCACCCGCGGCGGCATCGAGGAGCTGCACAATCCGGCCGACATGCCCGATGGCAGCCTGATCGAGAGCATCGAGGAGCCCTGGATCCGTGCCACCATCATGGTGCCGGACGACTATCTCGGCCCGGTGCTGACCTTGTGCAACGATCGCCGCGGCCGCCAGGTGGACCTCACCTATGTGGGCGAGCGGGCGATGGCGGTGTATCGCCTGCCGCTCAACGAGGTGGTGTTCGACTTCTATGACCGGCTCAAATCGGTCAGCCGCGGCTATGCCAGTTTCGACTATGCGATGGACGGCTACGAGGAGAGCGACCTGGTGCGGATCTCCATTTTGGTCAATCTGGAGCCGGTGGACGCGCTTTCCTTCATCGCCCACCGGAGTGCGGCCGAGGCGCGTGGCCGCTCGATCTGCGGCAAGCTGAAGGAGCTGATTCCGCGCCAGTTGTTCAAGATCGCAATCCAGGCCGCGATCGGCGGCCGGGTGATCGCCAGGGAAACCATCGGTGCGCTGTCGAAGGACGTGACGGCCAAGTGCTATGGCGGCGACATCAGCCGCAAGCGCAAGCTGCTCGACAAGCAGAAGGAGGGCAAGAAGCGGATGCGGCAGTTCGGCAAGGTCGAGATCCCGCAGAGCGCGTTCCTGGCCGCCTTGAAGATGGACGCCTGAGATCAGGCCACGGCTTGTCTGCCGTGCGGCTTTTGCTATGGTCCCGGCGCGCTCCCGGAGGGATGGCCGAGCGGCTTAAGGCGCACGCTTGGAAAGCGTGTGTGCGTGAAAGCGTACCGTGGGTTCGAATCCCACTCCCTCCGCCAGCCAGCGAGCGTCCATGAGGGTCAGGCGACGCTGATGGCGTCTGGCGTCTGGCGTCGCCGACCGCTCCCAGCGCCGCAAGGTAAACAAGTCACCCGTGGCCGTGGTGTCAAGGCTGGCTGAAAACGGTGGCTCAGGCTGCAGACTGACACTTTGCTAAAAAAAACGCAGTCTGCGTCTGACTCGATTGACTTCGTGCGCCTACGCAATAGAAACACAGGAAAACAAACCTAGTCCGGGAGTACGTGTCATCGCTCGCTTCATCTTTGCGGTCAGCGCCCAGAACAACCCGTCCGATGGCGTGTATGCGAGCGATGGAACGGCGGCCGGCACCGTCGGGATCGGCGAATACCAGGGCGGCATCTATCCCAGCGGGATCTTCGGCGTCGGTCCCGAATTCGACGGCAAATCGTTCTATCTGGAAGGCGATTACGCGGGCAATGGCGCCTATACCACCAACCTGGTCAGTACTGATGGAACCAAGGCTGGAACAAAGGCGCTCCTCAGCCTGAATACTTCCGAAAATACCTTGCCAACCGGGATCTGGGACCTGGGCAGCACGCTTGTGGCGGCCGGTGTGCTTGCCGGGGCCGACACCGGCTCCCCCACGGCAGGGCTTTGGGCCAGCACCGATGGCACCACTTTCAATCCGATCGCGACCGGCATCACCGCAGCCAACATCACTGAAGCCAATGGCGTCGGGTATTTTGCCGGGGTCCAGTCGAACGGGAGCAGTGCCGGTCTCTGGCGCACTGACGGAACCGTTGCCGGAACCTACAACATCGCGCCTCCGAGCCTGGTGGCTGATCCGGTCAACTTCGTGGCGGCAAGCAACGGATTGACGGTGTTCATCAACAAGGGAAGCAACGATTCGTCTGTTGTTGATGGCAACAGCACCCTTTGGGTGACGAACGGCAGCCTTGGTGGAACCCAGCAGATCAACAACGCTGCCCTGGGAGCAAACATCCTGTCCGGCGTTGATACCGTCTCGATCGGCGGCCGGGCGATTTTCGCTGCCATCGATAGCGCAGGCGAATACAGCGTGTGGTCAACGGACGGCACGTCAGCAGGAACGATCAAGATTTTTGTGGACGGCGTGGCGATCGACATGACCAGGCCGGTACTGAGCCTCGCGGCCTGGGGCAATAGGCTCATCATCGAGACCGGCTACGGCCTCACCGTGACCAACAATCTCGGCGCAGGAACGGAAAACATCAGCCCCTGGGCTACGATGTACCCAGGTGAAGCCGTGGAGCCGCCAGGCTATGCCATCCTCGGCAACAAACTCATCCTGGTGTCTCCAGGAGCCACCGTCTATAACCCCTCCGAGCCAGACTTGTTGTATGTCAGCGATGGAACAGAAGCCGGCTCCGCTCGCCTGGATGTTCCCGGACTGCTCTCGGTCACTGGCAACACCATGACGGTGGTGGGCAACCAGGTTGTCTTCCAGGGCACGGACAGCTCCGGCAAGCAGGCCCTGTTCGCAAGCGACGGAACAAGCGCCGGCTCGCACGAGCTTGCACTTCCGGCAAACGTCTCGCTCGACCCGAACAACCCCTCGGTTATTGAAGCCTTGTCCGCACCCGTTGTGACGCCGCCTCCGACGGTGACCCTTGGAGGAGGGAACCAGACGTACAACGCCGCCGCCGGCACGACGGTGCAGGCCGGAAGCGGCAGCGACACTATCACCGCCTCCGCCGGGAACGTGACCGTCGCAGGCAGTTCGGGTCAGCTGACGTTTTTTGGGGGCACCGCCGCAAGTTCAGCGTCCGGCGGCACCGGCTCCGCCACGATCTTCGGCGGCACGGGCGGCGGCGTTTATGCCGGCGGTGGCGCCGGTCACAATGTTCTCGTGTCACAAGGCTCCGCCGGCGTCAGCACGCAGATGACGGGCGCTGGCCCGGGTGACCAACTGTTCGGGAGCGCCGCCGGAAACGACGTGCTGACTGGCGGATCGGGCCGCGATTCAATGCTTGGAGGCGGCGGCTTCACCACGATAAACGGCGGAAGCACCGCAAGCGTGATCTTTTCGGGCGGCGGTCCCACCACGGTCAACGGCGGAACCGGGGGTCAGGATACCATTGTTGGCGGCTCCGCTGCCCTGGCCGTGACGGCACAGAACGGCGACGCCGTGTTCGGGAACGCGGGCGCCCTGAGCGTGACCGCAAGCCTCGAGGGAGCGGACTCGATCGTCGGCGGTGCCGGCGCCTTGAGCATCGCCGGGCGAGGCGGCAACATGCTCGTTGTTGCGGGCACAAGCACCTCCAACGTCAGCACCGGCAACGGGGCGAGCCTGGTGTTCGCGGGATCGGGCAACCTTTCCCTCGTGGGCGGCACAGGCTCCATGCAGGTTGTTGCAGGCTCCGGCCACGCAACGATCATCGAAGGCGCCGGTCCTACGACGCTGCAGGTCGTCAACGGCGCAGCAGGCGGCTCAGACGTGGTCAGCGGATTCCGGCCAGGGCTCGATACGGTTGAGCTGTTCGGATACTCCACATCCGGCACGGTCTCGACGGTTGGAGGATCCACCCTGATCTCGCTTGCTGACGGCACCCGGGTGACGCTGCTGGGGGTCAGCAATCCCGGGCACAGCATCATCGGCTAGCGATGGCGCGGGAAAGCGCACGGGAGTCAGAGGCGATGCTTTATCCGCCTGCCGCTGACGAGGGGTTGCAATGGGTCTGGCATCTGACTCGGAGCGGCTTGCTCCCGCACACCCCACGCCATCACCTTGGCCCATCCTGCTGACGCGAGGGCGAGAAGGAGGGTGCCATCGCTGGCTCAATCCCAATCGATAATGGGCGCGCCGGATGATGTGGCTGATGGCTCACATGCGATCTGGCAGCGGAAACAATGCCAGCCGCAACGTAGCGGTAGTCCTCAAACAAGCGCCCGGTCTCGAAGCAGCCGTAGAACGCCAATGCCGCGGCAAGGGCGGAACTCCGCTCGGTGCGTGGAGCGACTTTCTCCATCCTCTCGAGGAGCCACGGCGCCTGCACCAAGCCCACCGCAAGCACCCCCAGCATGGCTCCGGCAATGACATCGGATGGAAACAAAAAGCCGAGATACACCCGCGCAATCATGCAACAGGAGGCGAACGCCGCAGCGAGGCTGCCGAGCCGGCGGTCGGTCAACCAGATGGTTGCCGCAAGCCCAAACAGCAGCGTGGCATGCTCGCTGGGAAATGCCGCGCCGCGACTGAACACATCGGGATTAATCGATTGCGAGATGCGAAGCTTCAGGCCGGGATCATGCAAAGGTCTGAGATGTTCGGGCAACAGCGCCTGGAGCTTGTAGCAGAGCAGCGTCGTCAGAACCGTCGCCAGCACCCCTGCAACGATCCCGGTGCGACGCCGGTCCTGATTCCGCGCCCACCACGAATACCAGATCAGCGCGGTCATCGGCGCGTTCGAGAACGAGTCCTTGGTCAGATCGTGCGCAGCGTGGTCAAGCAGGAACGAACGACCAACAAACTGGTTCAACACCCGCATGATCGCATAGTTGACACCATGCCACTCCGCCATGGTCATGGCGGAGCTCACAACAAGCAGGACGCCTGCTGCGGTGAGAAGCTGCCAGCCGAGCGGTATGATCGACGCAGATGCTGCTTCAGGTCCGGATCGGGCGACAGGCGGCACTCTCGCATCTCCTGGGAATGTCGTTTGCGACGGTGCACTCCGCCGCTCGCCACGCTTACGGTGATCTCTCGCTGATTGGCTCCTTGTTGTACAGTAAAGCCTGCCGCTCCTCTCGACAATGCGACTCCGCCCGCCTTTTTGGATTGCACCCCGGCTTCGATGCCCTGGACAGCACCGCCCGGGGCCCGGGGCCCGGGCCCGCAGCCGTGGCACAGGCCTGGTCGGGCCAGCGATCAGCTAGCCGGGCGCTCATGGTTCTGACTGCGTCTCGCCTCGACCATCTGCCTGGCCGGACGCGATCTGGAAGCTATGCCTTGCGGTGCGGCCGGAGGGCGCGTTCGGCTACCGGCCGCTCGACCGTTGCCGCAGCCGGAGCCGCTGCTTTGCGGCCTCCTTCAATCGGCAGCTTGAACGTGGACTGGCGGCGCAGTTCGTTTGCAGCCGGAGCTCGCTTGGCCTTTTCGGAACCGCGGCTCGGAGCCTTCGCTTCCGCGCGCCGCCGGGTCGGAGCAGCGGGTTGGCTCCCTGCAGGCTCGCCCAGGCTTTTCCGGAGCGCCGTCATCATATCGATCACGTTGCCGCCCGCATCGTCAGGCTCGCTCTCGATGCTCAAGCCTTCGCCGCTCAGCTTGGCATCGATCATCGCCCGCAGGCGGGCCTCATAGCGATCCTCGAAATCGGCGGGATCGTATCGACCGGTCTGGCGGTCGATCAGTTGCACGGCAAGTTCGACCATCTCCGTGTCGATCTTGATCTGCCGAACCTGTTCGAACAGCGTCTCCGTGCTGTTGAGATCCTGTTCCTCGTTAAGCGTGTGCGCAACCAACCCGCCGTTGATCGGACGCACCGCGATGCTGCGCTCGCGCTGTGCGATCACCACCCGGGTCAGCGCCACCTTGCCCGTTTTCTGGATCGCCTCGCGCAGAACGGCATAAACGTCTTCTGCACCCTGGCCGTCAGGTGCCACGTAATAGCTTGCATCGTAATAGATCGGGTCGATCGAGCCTGCATCGACAAACTTCTCCACCATCATCGTGGACGAGCTCTCGACCTTGACGCTTTGCATGTCCTGGTCGGAAACGATCAGATATCGGCCTTTCTGGAATTCATAGCCCTTCACCGTATCGCGCCGGGCAATTTCGACGCCGGTTTCCGAATCCTGACTGACCATCCTGATCCGGTTGCCGGTGTCCGGATTGATCATGTTGAACCGGATGGCGCCGCGTTCATGCCGCGCGCTGTAGAGCGCGATCGGACAGGAAACTAACGCCAGACGCAGATGGCCGCGCCAGATCGGACGCTGCGCCATCAGCGTGGTTCTTTCGTGCAACGCAATCGCTGGATCATCCTGCGCTAACCCGATGGTCGGGTGTCGGTTGACCTGCCGCCGCCGGGCGGAAACCCCCCGGCTCACAGAAACAAGGTGAGCGTCGGCCAGCAGAACGTTCATGCGGCGAGGATCTGTCCTGACCAGCCGATCTGGTCGGACCATACACGTTTCAGAGAGCTTGACTGGAGCTCGATTTTACAACGTTGCAACAAGGACGATCGATGGTGATGTTTCTGTTTGAACAACCATCCTGGACGACGTGCTTGCCGCACCCAGCCTTGCGGGGTTGCGCCCACCCGGGAACGCGGTCTTGGCGCATCCGCCGGCAACCAGGAAACCGCGACAGGCGGCTGCACCGACCGGAGGCACGAAGGATCAGCAGGGCCATGCGCGAGCAGCTCGGTCCACACCGCCTCCCTTCTGACCGCTATGCTGTTTCCGGGGGGCGTCTGGACATGTCGGCGAGCGTGCGATCTAATTGCTTTTAAGACGTTGCTGCAACAATCAACGCGAACCTTCTCGTGCAAGGACCCAATCTCCTCATGACCGATGCAAATCAGCGCCATTCCGATCATCCGATCGACCCGGTCTTCCTGCAGCGCTGGTCGCCGCGCGCCTTCACCGGTGAAGCCATCCCCGAGGCCGAGCTGATGACCATTCTGGAGGCCGCGCGCTGGGCGCCGTCCTCCTACAACTCGCAGCCATGGCGCTTCATCTACGCGCTGCGCGAAACCCCGGAGTTCGAAAAGATCTTCGGGCTGCTCGGGTCCTTCAACCAGGCATGGTGCAAGAACGCTTCCGTGCTGGCGGTGCTGGTGTCATCGTCCACCATGCTGCCGCCCGGTGCCGAGAAGCCGGTGCCGTCACATAGTCATTCGATGGATAGCGGCTCGGCCTGGGCCTATCTGGCGCTGCAAGCCACCAAGCTGGGCTGGCAGGCGCACGGCATGGTGGGGTTCGACATGGACCGGGCGTTTGCGGAGTTGAACGTGCCGCAAGGGTTCCGGGTGGAGCAGGCGATCGCCATCGGCCGCCAGGGCGACAAGTCGACGCTGCCGGAGCAGATGGCCGCCCGCGAGTCGCCGAGCAACCGGCTCCCGCTCGAGCAGATCATCATCCATGGCAGCTTCCCCGCCAGTGCTACTCCCGACCGGCCGGCAAGCTGACGCGCCTGCAACTGCCCGGCACGCGCCCGTAAGCTTCGGGGAGGCGGCCGGACGAGGAACGAGACATGGCGGATCCCGCGGCAGTGTGGAAGGCACGGACCCTGCTGCGGGAGGCGCGCTCGGCGACCCTGGCGACCACCAGCGAGGGTCAGCCGTTCGCGGCCCTGATCACACCCGCCTGCGCCCCCGACCTGTCGGTGCTGATGCTGCTCTCCTCGCTTTCCCAGCATACCCGCCAACTGCTGGCCCACCCACGCTGCGCCATCATGGTGGTGGGCGAGGCGCCGGACCCCAATCCGCAAACCGCCCCACGCCTGACCGTGATGGGTCAGGCCTCGCCGATCGTCGATCCGGTGCTGCGCGGCCGTTGGGTGTCCCGGCACCCGTATGCGGCGTTCTATGCGGACCTGGAAGACTTCCGGCTGTTCCGTTTTCTGCCGGACTCAGGCCGGTTCATCGCGGGCTTTGCCAGCGCCCACCGGCTGCAGCGGGCCGAACTCGCGCCTGATCCGGCAGCGGTCGACGCCATCGCCGCCGCCGAGCATTCGATCATTGCCCATATGAACGCCGATCATCCCGAAGCCCTAGCGCGGCTGGCCGGCAGCCCGGGCTGGCGCATGTCGGCACTTGACGTGGATGGCTGCGACCTCACCCGGGAACAGGCCGTGCTTCGCATCGCCTGGTCCGAACCGGTGTCGGACCCCGCCGGCGTTCGGGCCGAGCTCGTGCGGCTGTCACGGGCCTGAGCCCGAAGTCGCACTGACCGGGCTGGACAGTTCTCGATACGTTATACCATAATGTAGCGGCGGTCGCGGCCGCCGGAACCTGGCAGCTCGGCGCGGCGTCACGGTGTGATGCCGGCCGGATCGCCAAGCGCTTCCAGATCGAACCAACGCGTCCCCGGAGATCCGAATGAGACAAGTTCCCGCGCTGGCTGCCGCCTTGGCTGCGCTGCTCGCGATCGCGCGGCCGGGCTGGGGCGCCAGCCCGATCAAGATCGTTGCGGCCGAGAATTTCTATGGCGACGTCGCGCAGCAGATTGGTGGCCCGGATGTCGCGGTGACAAGCATCCTGAGCAACCCCGATCAGGATCCGCATCTGTTCGAGGCGAGCGCGTCCGTTGCACGCGAGATCGCCTCCGCCGGCTTCGTGGTGTATAGCGGCATCGACTACGATCCCTGGATGCGGAAGCTGCTCGGCGCGGCGCGCGGCACCGACCGCAGGGTCATCGTCGCAGCCCAGCTGGTCGGCAGGAAGCCCGGCGACAACCCGCATATCTGGTACGATCCGGCGACGATGCTTGCAGTGGCCCACGCCTTGGCGGACGATCTCAGCCAGGCCGATCCGGCGCAACGGGCCGGCTATCAGCAGCGCCTGGCACGTTTCCGGCAATCCATCCAGGGCATCACCGCAAGGATCGCGGTGCTGCACAAGCGTTTCGCCGGGTTGAGCGTGACGGCGACCGAGCCGGTGTTCGGCTACATGTTCCAGGCACTCGGGATGCAGGTCCGCAACCAGCAGTTCCAGCTCGCCGTCATGAACAACACCGAGCCGAGCGCCTCCAGTATCGCCGCTTTCGAGGATGACCTCAGGAAGCATCGGGTTCGGCTGCTGCTTTACAACAGCCAGGCCACCGACCCGGTCGCCGAGCGCATGGAGACTCTGGCCAAGGCGTCTGATGTTCCGGTGGTGGGTGCCACCGAAACCGAGCCGCACGGGCTGAGGTACCAGGCGTGGATGCTGAGCGAGCTTGACGCGATCGATCGTGCACTTCCGAACTAGCCCGATGGCGGCGATCTCCTTTCGCGACGTCTGCCTCGGGCTCGGTGGCCGCGAAATCCTGGCCGATGTCAGCCTGAGCATCGGCGCCCGCGAGTTCGTGGGCTTGCTCGGCCCGAACGGCGCCGGCAAGACCACCCTCATGCGCGCGGTTCTCGGGCTGCTGCAGCCCAGCCGCGGCAGCATTCAGGTGCTTGGCCGTCCGGCCGTGCGGGGCAACCCCGCCGTCGGCTACATGCCCCAGATCCGCAGCTCGATCGCCAGCATGCGGCTGAGCGGCTGGGATTTCGTGGCTGGTGTGGTGCACGGTCACCGACCGGGTCTTGCCGTCACCAGCAAGGCAGACCGGCTGGAGGTCGAGCGGACGCTCGATCTGGTCGGCGCGCGCGAGCTGGGCCGGCGTCCGTTGGCGGAAACCTCCGGCGGCGAGCGGCAGCGCCTGCTTCTGGCGCAGGCGCTGATCGGCCGTCCTCGGCTGCTGCTGCTCGACGAGCCGTTGATCAGTCTTGATCCCAGCCATCAGCGGGCGGTGGTGGAACTGGTGAAATCGCTGCAGGTCGAGCTTGGCATCGCGGTGCTGTTCAGCGCCCACGAGCTCAATCCCCTGCTCGGGGCGCTCGACCGGGTGCTCTATCTCGGCCGCGGCCAGGCGGAGATCGGCACCACCGACGAAGTGATCACCGGCCCCGTGCTGTCGCGGCTCTACGGATCGGAGATCAACGTCATCCACCTGCATGGCCGGATCTTCGTGATGTCCGGCGGCCACGATATCGAACGCGACGACCATCGGCATGATGCGCAAGGCCGGGTCGAGCACGGCACCGCCTAGGGATCTCGCCTGATGCTCGAATATGATTTCATGCGCCACGCGTTCGCCGCCGCGACCGTGGTTGCGATCGTCTCGGGAATGGTCGGGTATTTCCTGGTTCTGCGCGGGCAGTCGTTCGCCGGCCACGCCTTGTCGCATGTCGGCTTCACCGGTGCGACCGGCGCGGTGCTGATCGGCGCCACGCCTTTGCTGGGAATGACTCTGGTGACCGTGCTGGCCGGCATCGGCATGGGCCTGATGGGAGAACGCTGGGCGCAGCGCGATGTGGCGATCGGTCTCGTGCTGGCGCTTTCGCTCGGCCTGGGGCTGTTGTTTCTGCACTTCTTCACCGCTTTTGCGACACAGGCGACGGCATTGCTGTTCGGCAACGTCCTGGCGGTTGACGCGGATACGGTCTGGATGCTGCTGGCGCTCGGCCTGGTCAGCCTTTCGGGTCTCGCCGTGATCTCCCGGCCGCTGCTGTTTTGCAGCCTGCAGCCCGAGATCGCCGAAGCGAAAGGCGTCTCGCTGCGGCTTTACGCCGTGCTGTTCCTCGTGATCGTGGCACTCGCGACCGCGGAATGCGCGCAGATCGTCGGCGTGCTGCTGGTCTTCACCTTGATGGTCGGGCCCGCGGCGGCTGCCCAGCGCTTGACCACCGGGGTGGGAAGGGGGGTCCTGCTCTCGGCATCGCTGGCCCTCGCGGAAGCCTGGCTGGGCATCACCCTTGCGTTCTACACCGACTGGCCAAGCAGCTTCTGGATCGCGGCCCTGAGCACCGCGACCTACCTGCTGACCCTTCTTCCCCGTGCCGCCTCACCCAGGCGACGGCGGAGCGCCAGGATGGTGTAGACCGCGAAGCACACTCCGTGGTCTGTGGGTGCGGCGCCGCCGATCCCGTGGATCCGAGCTTCGACGATCGACCGGGCGCTCATCCGATCGGCTTTTCCTGCCCGTCGAGGTGGCGCCGACGCGTGAGCAGCCAGGGAACCATCAGCAGTTCGATCGCGGCGGCGCCGAGCCAGACGGCTCCGGGCTGGCTCGGCGGGCTGTGCGCGAACAACACCGTGACCAGGATCGGGCCGGGGATGCCGATCAGGCTCGCGAGGCTGACCAGCGTGCCCTGAAGCCTGCCTTGGCTGTCCGGCGGCACATGGCGGGAGATCATCGCCTGCAGCGCAGGAACGGCGATGCCCGCGATGCAGAACAACGGCATCAGCGCAAACGCCACCCAGCCGTGCGAAGCCGCACCCAGGATGGCGTAGGCGGTGGCGTCCGACAGGATGCCGACGACGACGCTGCCCCGCTCGCCGAGATACCGGGTCGCCGGACCGATCAGGAACCATTGGGCCACGGCATAGAGCAGGCCATAGAGCGCGATCGAAAGCCCGACCAGGCGTGCGTCCCAGCCATAGCGGCTCTGGCAGTAGAGGATCCAGAGCGACATCGGCACCTGCGCTGCAAGCGTCAGCACGGCATAAACGCCGACCAGCTCGGGCACGCTGCGATGCGACCGCAACACCGCAAACGACGGCAGCAGGGCGCCGACGGAAAACACCAGCCGTCCCCGCGGTCCGGTGCGGGTCTCGGGCAGCAGCAGCAGCACGCCGAGAACGTTGGCGGCGTTCAGCACCGCCGCGAGCAGGAACGGCGCGCGAGGCGACACCGTGCCGAGCAGCCCACCCAGCAGCGGGCCCGCAACCAGGCCGAGACCCATCACCGCGCCCAGCTGGCCGAAGCGTTTGGCGCGGCTTTCGGGCGGGGTGAGATCGACGACGCAGGAACTCGCCACGGCGACGTTGGCGCCGCTGATCCCGGCCAGGATGCGGCCCAGTGCCAGGATGCCGACCGAGGGCGCCGCGGCGGTGACGAGATAGTCGATCGCGGCGCCAACCAGCGAGCAGAGCAGCACCGGTCTGCGGCCGTAGCGGTCGCTGAACGCGCCCAGCAGCGGCGAGAACAGGAACTGCATGGCGGCGTAGGCGGCCATCAGCGTGCCGTAGAGTGCCGCGATGCTCGTGGTGTGGCCGAGCTGCCGGAGCAGCGAGGGCAGCACCGGCATGGCCAATCCCACGCCGATGCTGTCGATCGCGACAACCGCCAGGATGACGCCGAACGGGCGGCTCAACAAACCGGCGAGCCGTGCCGGAAGCCGCGAGCGCCGGCGGCGCGCCGGGCGCTATTCCCCGGCGATGACCTTGCCGTCGTCGTTGGCGACCACCGGAAGCTGCAGGTAGCTCGCAGCATCCGATGCATGGAACACACGTTGCGTCACCTTCACGTAGTCTGCCGGGTGGGCAAAGAAGATGTTGGGAGCATAGCTCTGCGGGTTGCGGTCGTAGAGCGGAAACCAGCTCGACTGGATCTGCACCATGATCCGGTGGCCGGGCAGGAAGGTGTGATTGATGTTGGGCAGGGCGAGGCTATAGCCGACCACCTTGTTCGGGGGTATCGGAGTCGGATGCGCCGGATCGTCGCGGTAGCGGCCGCGCAGGATGTCCATCGCCACGCCCAGCTCGTAGCCTCCGAGCGCCGGCTCGGCGGGCACATCATCCGGATAAACGTCGATCAGCTTCACCACCCAATCCGCGTCGCGGCCGGTGGTCGAGGCAAGCAAATGGGCGACCGGCGCCCCCGACAAGGTCAGCGGCGCCGTCAGCACCTCCGAACGGTAGGTCAGGACGTCGGGCCGGTCGTCGGCAAAACGCTGATCATCCACCAGCCAGGTGCGCCAGGTGGAATCCGCGGCATAGGTCGGGCGGATCGGCCGCAGGCGATAGGGCACCGGCTTCGCGGGATCGGAGACATACTCGTCGAAGCGGCTGCCGCCGGGTGCCGGCGTCGTCCAGCCGAGCCCGCCGTCCGGCTGCAGGAACAGCGACCGGCCCTTGTCCGCGCAGCTGGCGCAGGCCTGCGGCCAGCGATCATAGCTCCGCCAGGTGTTGGTTCCGGTCTGGAAGGCGGTCACCGGCGCGATCGAGTCGGGCGGCGCGCCGTCCTTGAGCCGCGCATCCAGGAAAGGCAGAAGCACGTGCTTGCGGAACCAGGCTCCGGTGTCCTGCCCATATTCGAGCGGCCCGAGCGAGGCGGCGTCACCGTTCGCCTGCCCGTGGTGCCATGGGCCGAGCACCAGGAAGTTGCGGTCGTTTCCTTGATCTTTCGGTTCCGTGGCTTCGTAGGCGGCGACCGCACCGTAGATGTCCTCCTGGTCCCATTGCCCCTGCACGTAGAGGGTCGGCACCCGCAGCGGCTCGGCGGCCAGCAGCTTGTCCACCGCCTGCCCCTGCCAGAACGCGTCATAGCTCGGATGGCTGGTGAGCCGCTGCCAGAACGGGAGTTGCTCCATGCCCATCGCCTTGCCGAACGCGCCCGCCGAGCCGTGCTCCTTGTAGATCGCCGCGTCGTCTTGGCCGGACGACCACCATTCGAGGTCGGACCCCTTGGTGGCGGTCTGCAGATAGACGTAGTCCATCATCTCCTCCCGGAACGCGCCATGATGGAACCAGTCGTCGGCGATCCAGGTATCGACCATCGGGTTGATCGGAACCGCCGCGCGCAGCGCCGGATGCGGGTGAATCAGGCTCATCAGCACGGTGAAGCCGTCATAGCTGGTGCCGATGGTGCCGACGCGTCCGTTCCCCTCCCGAACGTTCTTGACCAGCCAGTCGATGGTGTCGTACGCATCGGTGCTGTGATCCACCTTGGTGTGGTTGAGCGGCCCGACCACCGGCCGGTTCATCACGTAGTCACCGCCCGAGCCGTATTTGCCGCGCACGTCCTCGAACGCGAGGATGTAGCCCGCCTGCACCAGGTCGCGGTAGGTGCCGCGCATCAGTTCCGCCACGTGGGGCGTCTCCACCTTGCTGGTCATCCTCTTGGCGCTGTACGGAGTGCGGTCCAGCATGATCGGACCATGGGTGACGCTGTGCGGCACGATGATCACCGCATGCAGCTTCACGCCGTCGCGCATCGGGATCATGACGTCGCGCTTGTCGTAGTCGTAGGCGCCGAGCGCCGGCTTGAAGTGGGCGGGGATATCGCCGCCTCCTGCGTTCTGCGCATCCGTTCCGGCACCCGTTCCGTTCTGGGCGCCCGGCGCGGCGTGTGCAACCTGCTGGGTCTTGGAGGACTGGTCCCTTGCCGCAAGCTGCCCGGCGGGCGTTTGTTCCGAGCCGGACGGCGACGCGTCCTGCGCCGCCGCCCTGCCGAGATCGGCAACCGACGCGCCGATGACGGCCGACCAGGCCAGAACCGTCCGCAGCAGGGTCGCCGCCGTTGCGCCATGCCGTCTCGTCGCCATTCCATCGCTCCTGCAAACCCAGCGGCGATCCTTGTGCCTTGCGCGCCGCGCCGCGGCAATGCAGGCAATCCCCGTCCCGTTCCGCGGTCTGTCATCCAGAGCCTTCCGGCAAGGAGCCCCCGTGCTGCAGCTACTCGACGCCTTGAGGCCGTGGCAGGGCTTCTACTCGCTCGTCGGCACCGCGTCGGCCACGCTGGTCGGCCTGCTGTTCGTGGCGGCGTCGGTCGGATCGGGCATCTACACACCGGAGAAGCGTCAGGCCTTGCGGGCGTTCCTGTCGCCAACCGTGTTCCACTTCAGCAGCGTGCTGGCCGCGTGCCTGATGGTTCTGGCACCGATCCAGAGCTGGAAGGTGTGCGGCATCCTGGTCGTCGGTGAGGCGCTGGTCGGGCTGCTCTACGCAGCCTGGGTGGGAGACACCATGGTCCGGCATGGCTTGCTGACGACGATCGATCTCGAGGACCGCGTCTGGTACGCGGCACTTCCCGCCTTCGGGTACGGGTTCGTCGGCGCCGCCGGATGCATGCTGCTGGACCGCGCCGCGGGCGGGTGCGAGCTGCTGGCGATCGGGCTCTGCCTGCTGCTGCTGATCGGCCTGCGAAACGCCTGGGACATGACGTTGTGGACCGCGACCCGGCGCCGGGAATGATCACCCAGCCGGTCGGCGCCTGGCACGTGCCTTAGGAGGCGCCCCGGGCAGCGCCCTGGCGGGAGGCGATCGCTGCCGCGCGCGACAGCATGCGTCGCGCCTGCTTGAGGTGCGGCGCGTCGACCATCCTGCCGCCTACCGCGAGTGCCCCCGCTCCGGGACTGGCCTCGAACGCGGCCACGATGGCGCGCGCACCCGCCACCGCCGCCTCGGACGGCGTGAACGCGGCGTTGATCGCATCGACCTGCACCGGAT
>CAXUNX010000028.1:0-2886 GCA_964252545.1 uncultured Acetobacteraceae bacterium
GCCACTACGTCAAGATGGTGCATAACGGCATCGAATACGCCGACATGCAGCTGATTACCGAGGCTTACGACCTGCTGCGCACCATCTACGGGTTTGACGCGGCTGCCATCGGCGAGATCTTCGCCGGCTGGAAGGCGGGTGACCTCGACTCCTACCTGATCGAGATCACCGCAACCGTGCTGCGCAAGCAGGATCCACGCGGCGGTGGCGCTCTGGTCAACAAGATCCGCGACGAGGCGGAGCAAAAGGGAACCGGCCGCTGGACGGCGCAGTCGGCACTTGATCTGGGAGTCCCGATCACCGCGATCACCGAGGCGGTGTTTGCCCGCGCCTTGTCCGGCCGTCCGGCGCAGCGGGAGGCGGCCGAGGCGGCGCTCGGCGGGTTGCGGGGGCGCAGCGGCGAGAAGCGCCACGCCAGCCAGGCGGAGATCGACAAGATCAGGGATGCGCTCTACGCGTCCAAGATCGTCGCCTACGCCCAGGGCTTCGAGCAGTTGACGGTTGCTTCAGGGCAATATGGCTGGAACCTGGATCTTGGCCAGATCGCCACCATCTGGCGCGGCGGCTGCATCATCCGGGCGCGTTTCCTGGACCGCATCAAGGAGGCTTATGCCTCCAATCCTGAGGCGGCGAGCCTGCTGCTGCAGCCCTATTTCCGCGATGCCGTGCTCAAGGCGGAGCAGGCGTGGCGCGACGTCGTGGTGCTGGCGGTGCAGAGCGGTGTCGCAGTGCCCGCGTTCGCCTCCTCGCTCGCCTATTATGACGGGCTCCGACGCACCCGTGGTCCGGCCAACCTGCTGCAGGGACTGCGCGACTATTTCGGCGCCCACACCTACCGGCGCACCGACGACAAGGGGAACTTCCATATCCGGTGGTTGCAGGACGGCACGGAGATCGCCGGCTAGACCCGCCACCGGCTGCCAACGGCGCCCACCATAAAGCCTCCGGCGACGCGGTTATCCACGAAGCCTCCTGGCATGCGCCTCGGGCTGTGGCCCCCCGGACGCATTCCCTGTTCGAAACCGTGCTCATTGCTGCGTTTTCATCGCGTTACCTCCTGGCGCACGGGCAACGTTCCCTGGCTGCGGTTGCTTGACAGGTTAGGGTCCGCTCGGTAGCTAGCCGGTGCGCCTGTCCGGCGCCCAGCTAAGCGGGAGGAAACAGACGGACCCGGAAGGATCGCCCAAGCCTGGCGGATCTTTTGACCAGCGGTTGCGCGATGCCAGAAACCGGCACGGCCTCGACGCGGAGCTGGCGTCCGGAAACGGCCCGTCGGATCGAAGCGGCCTCGGGCTGGTCATGCGTGTCGGTGTTGAGCTGGTCGCCGCCGCGATCGTGGGTGCCGCGATCGGCTGGGGGCTGGATGCCTGGCTCAACACCCGTCCGGTGTTCCTGATCGTGTTTGTGCTGCTGGGGGGCATAGCGGGCGTCGTGAATGTCTGGCGGCTGGTGGGACGACCCCCCAGCTAGATCGGTGCTATGGGGCCTGCCCGGCAGAATGGCGGTCAGCGCGGGGGGAAACGATTGTGGCGGCCGGACAGAACTCGGTTGATGCGCTTTCGCAGTTCAGGCTGCATCCGGTGCTGGGCTCGCTCGGCACCGAACTGCATGTCAGCCAGTCCGTGCTGTACATGCTTCTCGCCTCGGCGCTGATCCTGCTGTTCCTGTATGTCGGCATGCGGCCGCGGGCGGTGGTTCCGGGGCGCTTCCAGGCTGCGGCCGAGCTGGCGTACGAATTCATCTACACCATGGCGTCGGACCAGATCGGCCATGCCGGCAGGCGGTTCTTTCCCTTCGTGTTCACCCTGTTCTTCTTCATCCTGGTCGGCAACTATGTCGGCCTGATCCCCGGGGCGTTCACCTTCACCAGCCAGATCGCGGTCACCGTGGCACTGGCGCTCACCGTGTTCGTTCTGGTGATCGTCGTGGCCCTGGTGAGTCAAGGCCTCGGGTTCTTCAAGCATTTCATGCCGGAAGGCGCCCCGGTGGCCATGGCGCCGCTGCTGGTGCCGATCGAGATCCTGACCTTCCTGTCGCGGCCGGTGAGCCTGTCCATACGACTTTTCGCAAACATGGTGGCCGGGCACGTGATGTTCGAGATGTTCGCGGCCTTCACCATCATGCTGGGGGGACTGCATCTGGTTGGCCCGGTGCTGGGTGCCGCACCGCTGATCGTCAACATGGCGTTGATGGCGCTCGAACTGCTGGTGGGCGCGCTTCAGGCCTATGTGTTCGCCATCCTCACCTGCATCTACCTGCGCGAGGCGGTGGCTCACTGACCAGGCCACCGCAGCCGGCTGCATCTCTTCCCTTACCCAACACAAGGACACGCCTCATGGACCCCAATGCCGCCAAGGATATCGGCGCCGGTCTGGCCGTCATCGCCCTCGCCGGGGTTGGCGTTGGCATCGGCAACATCTTCGCCGCCCTGGTGAATTCGATCGCCCGCAATCCGGCCGCCCGGCCGCATGTGTTCGGGATCGGCATCCTCGGCTTCGCGTTGACCGAAGCCGTCGCGCTGTATGCGCTGCTGATCGCGTTTCTCGTCCTGTTCGGCTGATCTCGTTGAAAACCAGGATGCGTCGCACGTGCACGGCCGCCATCCTGGCGCTGCCGCTGCTCGCCGCCACCGCGGCGGGCGCGATGGCCGCCGGCATGCCGCAGCTCGACTTCAAGAACCCGCTGACCGTATGGCAGGTGGTTTGGGGAGCGGTGATCTTTGCCGGCCTCTACCTGATCCTGAGCCGCTCGGCATTGCCGCGCGTCGGCTCGGTGATCGCCGACCGGCAGAACCGCATCGATGGCGACCTCGAGGCGGCCCGTCAGGCCAAATCGGACGCCGACCATGCGACCGACGAGCTGCGGCGCGCCCGGCGGCAGGCCGCC
>CAXUNX010000028.1:2896-24705 GCA_964252545.1 uncultured Acetobacteraceae bacterium
CCCCCCCCACCCTGCGACCGCCCCGGGGGGGGGCGCCGGGGGCCAGGCCGCCGCCGAGGCGCAGGCCAATCTCGACCGGGTGGCAGACGAGGCACGGCAAGCCGCCGCCGCACGCACCCAGGAGATGAACGCGCGCCTGGATGCGCAGATCAAGGCGGCTGAGCAACAGCTCGGCATTGAGCGGGAGCGGGCGTTGGGCGCGCTTGACAGCATCGCCGCCGACGCCGCACAGCTCCTGGTGGAGCGGGTGACCGGCCGCAATCCCGATCGCAGCCTGGTCGAGAGCCGGGTCAGGGGCGTGCTGGCCGGCGGTGCCGGAGCGGCCTGATGATCCATGATCTCCTGCACGAACCGCGCTTTTGGTACAGCGTCGCGTTTGTGCTGTTCTTTCTGCTGGCCGGGCCGCGCATGTTCCGGCCGCTGGCGGCGATGCTGGATGGCCGCGCGCAGCAGATCCGCCAGGATCTCGACGAGGCAGCCCGGCTGAAGCGCGAAGCCGAGCAGATGCTGGCCGAGGCAAGGCGCGAGCGGGAAGCGGCGCTGGTTGAAGCCAGGCAGATGGTGGAGCGCTCGCATCAGGAAGCGGCGCGGATCGCGGAGGCGGCCAGGCGGGAGACCGAGCTTCAGGCGCAGCGCCGCGAGCGCATGGCGCAGGACCGGATCCACTCCGCCGAGCGGGCGGCGCTCGGCGAGGTGCGCGGCCGTGCCGCCGAGATCGCCACCGTTGCGGCCCAGGCCGTGATTCGCACGATGCTGACGCCCGAAGCGGACTCCGCGCTGATCGATCGTGCCATCGCCGCTCTCCCGGCCTCGCTCGCGACCCGTCCCGCCGCGTGAGCCTGCGGCTTTCCGTGGTCGCGGCGGTGCTCAACGAGGCGGAGAACATCCGCCCGGTGGTGGGCGAGATCGCGGCGGCGCTGCAGGGCATGCAGCTGTTCGAGGTGATCTTCGTTGATGACGGCAGCACCGATGCGACCCTGTCGGAGCTGCGCGCCTGCGGCGCGCTGCTGCCCGAGCTGCGGGTGCTCAGTCATGACCGTCGCTGCGGCAAATCGGCGGCGCTGCGGACCGGCATCGAGGCCGCACGCGGGCGCTGGATCGCCACCATCGATGGCGACGGCCAGGACGACCCGACCGAGATCCCGGCGCTGCTGGCACTGGCTGAACAAGCAATTGGGACTGAACAAGCAAGCGGGGCGAAACAAGCAGGCGGGATCGCGCCGCTGGTGGTGGGCGTCCGGCGCAAGCGCCACGACACGCTGTCCCGCCGCGTCGCCACACGCCTCGCCAACGGCCTGCGTCGCCGCCTGCTGGATGATGGTTGTCCGGACACCGGAGCGCCGATGAAGCTGTTCGCGCGTGAGGCCTTCCTGCTGCTGCCGCAGTTCGAGGGCGTGCACCGCTTCCTGCCGGCGCTGTTCCGCAGCTACGGCCATCCCCTGATCTGCAAGCCGGTGCGGCATCGCTCCCGGCTGCATGGCAGCTCGAAATACACCAACTGGAACCGCGCCCTGGTCGGGGTGCGCGACATGGCCGGGGTGATGTGGCTGCAAAGGCGCACCATACGGCCGGGCCGCGTCACTGAACTCTGATCCGCCGCGGGACCCGCCAGGTCCGCGGGACCCGCCAGGTCCTGGAACCCCCAACCGCGGATCGTGGAAGACCGCACCTTTGCGCGCGCGCCACTATGCGCTGCTTGCGGCGTTCGCGCTGGCGATCTTTCTGCCGGGTCGCGCCTCGCTGCCGCCGTTCGACCGCGATGAGCCGCGCTACATGGAAGCCTCCGCGCAGATGCTCGAGAGCGGCAACTACGTCGATGTGCGCTTCCAGGACCAGCCGCGCTATCTGCAGCCGGCCGGGATCTATTGGCTGGAGGCCGCCGCCGTCGCCGCCACCGGCACGCTGGAGCATCGCGAGGTATGGGGCTGGCGGATCCCCTCGCTGATCGCAGCGGTCGGGTCGGTGTTGCTGACCGCCTCGATCGGCGCTGCGTTGTTCGGCGCCGAGACCGGCCTGTTCGCTGGCCTGCTGCTTTCGGTCTCGGTGCTGATGACCGCCGAGGCGCGGCTTGCCACCATCGACAGCTGCCTGCTCGTGGTGGTGCTGCTGGTCGAGTTCGCGCTGCTGCGCGTGCTGCGCGACCGCGACGTTCCGGCGCCGGTATGGGCCGCTGCCCTGTTCTGGGCGGGACTTGGCGTCGGGTTGATGCTGAAGGGTCCGGTGATCCTGATCCCCGGCCTCGGCACGCCGATCGCGATCGCGCTGCTGGAACGCGACGCGCGCTGGTGGCGGCGGCTCCGTCCGGGCTGGGGCGTTGCGCTGATGCTGGCCATCGTGCTGCCCTGGTGCATCGCGATCTGGCAGGTCAGCCACGGCAGCTTCTTCTCCAAGGCGGTCGGCCGCAACTTCCTTGGCAAGGTGGCTTCCGGACAGCAGGCGCACGGGCTGCCGCCCGGCTACCACCTGCTGGTTTTCGCCGTGGCGTTCTGGCCGGGCTCGTTCTTCGCCGCCGCCTCGCTGCCGTTTGTGTGGGCGAGGCGTCGTCTGCCGGAGGTTCGCTTCCTGCTCTGCTGGATCGTGCCGCACTGGGTCGTCTTCGAGCTGATCGCCACCAAGCTGCCGCACTACGTGCTGCCGACCTACCCGGCGATCGCCATCCTTGCCGCAGCCTCGTTCGCGCGACCCGCCTTCGCCCTGTCCGCCGGCCCCGAGACCTGGCCCTGGCCGCGGCACCGTCTCGGCCGCGCGCTGCTGCTGGGCTACGGGCTGGTCTGGCTCCTGCTCGGCCTGGGCATCGCCGCAGCCGGACCGATCCTGCTCTGGAGCCTGCAGCGTGTGGTCTCGGTGCCAGCACTGTTCGCCGCCGGATTGTCGCTGGTGCTGGTGCCGGGGGCGGCGCTGCTGGTGGGGCTGCGCGAGCCGCGCCGCGCCGTGCTGTTCGTGGCCGCCTCGGCGTTGATCACCTTCGCCAGCCTGTTCTGGGTGGTGCTGCCTGGCTTGCGCACGATCTGGCTGAGCCCCCGGATCGCGGCGATGGTGCGGGCGGTGAAGCCCTGTCCCAACAGCGTGCTGGCATCGAGCTCGTTCAGCGAGCCGAGCCTGGTGTTCCTAGTCGGCCCGCGCACCGACCTGGTCAACCCAGCGGGTGCCGCCGATCTGCTGGCGCATGACCGGCGTTGTGCGATGGCGCTGGTCGGCACCCGCGACGAGGCGGCGTTCCGGGCCCGCCTGGCGGCCGACCGCATCTCCGTCCGGCCGCTTGGGCGCCTCGAAGGCATCAACTATTCCAACGGCAGGCGTCTGGCGCTCACCTTGTTCAAGGCGCGCGAAGGGGGGTGAGGCAGCCGCCGGAACTCCGGGAGCGGACCCGGAGTTTGCGGCGCAACGGGGGAGATGATCATGGCGGACCGGGTCCAGCAGCGCCAGTACCGGATCGCCGTGCTGCCCGGCGACGGCATCGGCAAGGAGGTCATGCCCGAAGGCCTGCGGGCACTGGAGGCCGCAGCGAGGGCCTACGGCTTCAGCTTCGCGTTCGAGCATTTCGGCTTTGCTTCCGCCGATTTCTTCCAGCAGCACGGCACGATGATGCCGCCCGACTGGAAGGCGCAGCTCACGCCGTTCGACGCGATCCTGTTTGGGGCCGTCGGCTGGCCGGAGATCGTGCCTGATCACGTCTCGTTGTGGGGATCGCTGGTGCAGTTCCGCCGCGAGTTCGACCAGTATGTCAGCCTTCGCCCGGTGCGGCTGATGCCGGGCGTGACGTCGCCGCTGGCCGGCCGGATGCACGGCGACATCGACTTCCTGATCGTGCGGGAGAACACCGAAGGGGAATATTCCCAGGTCGGCGGCAGGATGTTCGCCGGAACCGAGCGCGAGACCGTTCTGCAGGAAACGGTGATGACCCGCATCGGTGTGGACCGCATCCTGCACTACGCATTCCAGCAGGCCCTCGGGCGCAAGCGGCATCTGACCTCCGCCACCAAGTCCAACGGCATCGCGATCTCGATGCCGTATTGGGACGAGCGCGTGGAAGCGGTCGCGAAATCCTATCCGGATGTCGCCTGGGACAAGTTCCACATCGATGCCCTGGCAGCCCAGTTCGTGCTGCGTCCCGACCGCTTCGACGTGGTTGTGGGCTCCAACCTGTTCGGCGACATCCTGTCCGATCTCGGGCCCGCCTGCACCGGCACCATCGGCATCGCGCCGTCCGGCAACATCAACCCCGAACGCGCATTCCCGTCCTTGTTCGAGCCGGTGCACGGCTCGGCGCCGGATATCGCGGGACAAGGCATCGCCAACCCGGTCGGCATGATCTGGGCCGCACAGATGATGCTCGAGCATCTCGGCGAGACCGAAGCCGCAGGCGCGTTGCTGCTGGCGATCGAGCAGGGGCTGGCCACCGCCTCCAGCCGGACCTGCGATCTGGGCGGCGACGCCAGCACCGAAGCGGCCGGACGCGCCATCGCCGAGGCGGTCCGCTGAGCCCGCCTGCTCCGGACGCCATCACCGGACCCGCCGGACGTTCCGACCTGATGAGCGGGTTCCGCTGGCAGGACATCGATGTCGGAGGCGTCCGGATCCGCACGGCGACCGGCGGCAGCGGACCGCCCGTGCTGCTGCTGCACGGCCATCCGCAGACCCATCTCACCTGGCACAAGGTGGCGCCGCCGCTGGCGCGACGCTTCACCGTGGTGGCCACCGACCTGCGCGGCTATGGCGACAGCGACAAGCCCCCAGGCGGCCCGGACCACATCTCCTATTCCAAGCGGGCGATGGCGGCGGACCAGGTCGGCGTCATGCGCCGGCTTGGCCACCAACGCTTCAGGGTGGTGGGCCATGACCGCGGCGCCCGGGTATGCCACCGCATGGCGCTCGATCATCCTGGGAGCATCGAAAAGCTGGCCCTGCTCGACATCGCCCCCACCGCTTCGATGTACGCGCGCACCGACCAGGCGTTCGCCACGCGCTATTTCTGGTGGTTCTTCCTGATCCAGCCGTTTGATCTGCCCGAACGGATGATCGGGGCTGATCCCGACTACTTCCTGGAAAAGCACATCGCCGGACAGATCAAGCTCGAGGGATCGGTGGATCCGAGGGTGATGGCGGAGTACCGCCGCTGTTTTCGCGATCCGGCGATGCGTCACGCAGCGTGCGAGGATTACCGGGCCGCCGCCGGCATCGATCTGGAGCATGACGCGGCCGATGCTGATCGTCGCATCGAGGTGCCGCTGCTTGCGCTGTGGGGAGGCCGCGGCACGGTGGGGGCATTGTTTGACGTGCTCGCGCTGTGGCGCGAGAAAGCCTCGAACGTCCGGGGCCACGCCATTGATTGCGGCCATTCCCCGCAGGAGGAGGCGCCCGAGGCACTTCTGGAAGCGCTTGACGGCTTCCTCTAGGAGCTTGCCTGGGCTGCATCAGCAGCAGGCGAGCGGAACATCACACGGTGGCCGTCCGGGTCGAGCAGAAGGCTCCCGGCACCGATCGGGTGTTCCACCCGGAACACCAGCCGGGTCGCGGCGACGTCGTTCGCGCCAACGATGCGCGCAGCCGGTGCTGACGGCGCACGGTAGCAAAGCAGTTCCACATGCGGGGTGCTCTGCCGGGGCGAGAGGCCGGTGACCTCGACCCGTACCCCGGCTGCGGCGTCCAGCGCCTCCTGTTCGCGGCCCTGGTTCAGCGACCGCGAGGCCACCGACAGGCCGATGGACTCGTAGAACGCGACACTCCGGGCGCTGTCGGCAACAACGATCGCCGAGTGGTCGATGCCCAGCGCGCCGCGGCCGCCGAGCCAGGGCGCGGGGGTGGAGCCTGCCGGAAACTGCAGCAGCTCGAACGGGTGCAGTTCGGGGTCGCGCAGCTTGATCGCGGTCACGCCGCCCGACGAGGGCGGCAGGGTCGCAGGTCCGCCCAGGCTGATCGGCGTCGGCTGCGCGTGTTCGCCCAGCCGGCGCATCGCGGCCTCCATGTCGGTGACGATGATGGCGATGTGCTGGAACCACGGATCGTGGCTGCTGGCGGGCTGCGGATATGCAGCGCCGGGCTGGTCGAACTGCACCAGCTCGATCTGCTGCGCGCCGAGTGCCAGGGTCAGCACGAGGGCGCCCCCGGCCGCCACCCCGTACCGAGCGGCATCGGCCCGCGCCCGTCCGGTCACCCCGAAGCCGAAAGCCTCGACATAGAAGCGGGCCAGCCGGTCCGCGTCGGCGGCGGTGAGGCTCACGCGCTCGAGTGCCGCGGCCTTCAAGGCGCGCCCTGCGCGCCGTGCGCCGTGTAGGGGTGGGTCGAGGAGAGCGGGTCGGCAAGGAAGCTTGCGAAACTCATGCTGCCGAAGGTGATCAGCAGGAAACCTCCGGCGAGCGAGAAGTTCTTGAGGAAATCCCAGAACAGGCCGCGCCCCTTGCTGTCGCCGCCTTTCCAGAAATCGCCTGGACGCCAGAACTGCTTCCACAACAGTGCGGTGACCATGCAGTAGCCGCCCATGATGAAGGCGCCGAGGCGGTCGGCTACTCCGGTCAGGATCAGGATGGGCATGATGATCTCGACCCCGAGCCCGCACAGCAGCAGCAGTGTTGCGGCAGGACGCGGGCGGACCGTCTCCTGCGCCTGTGCCACCGCGCCCGAAAAGTTCAGGATCTTGTCGAGGGCGCTGAACGGGAAGAACAGGACCACCAGCAGGTAGCGCACGGCCAATATCACGAAGAAGCCAAATCCGGTCATGCGCAAGCCCTCTTGGAGATCGGCCGACGAGCGTGCCAGCGCAGCCGTCGGTTTCCTAGAGCAGGGAACAGCCGGGGGCGGCGAAACGTTGCGCCCCGTCTGCAAGAGGGATCGACGATGGCAAGCGAGCGGTACGACGTGATCATCATCGGTTCCGGCCCTGGCGGGGGATCGATGGCCTGGAAGCTGGCCAAGACCGGCAAGCGGATCTTGTTGATCGAGCGCGGCGACTACCTGCAGCGCGGCCGCGGCAACTGGGACAGCAAGAACGTCTTCGTCGACGCGCACTACCAGGCGCCCGAAACCTGGTATGCCTCCAACGGGGACAGCTTCCACCCCGGGCTGCATTATTTCGTCGGTGGCAACAGCAAGTTCTATGGTTCGGTGCTGTTCCGGCTACGCGAGCGCGACTTCGACGAGATCCAGCACCCCGACGGCATCGCTCCCGCCTGGCCGGTCAAGTACGACGTGTTCGAGCCCTACTACCAGGCGGCGGAGGAGCTGTTCGCGGTGCATGGGCTGCGCGGCGAGGACCCGACCGAGCCTCCCTGCTCGAAGCCGTACGCCTATCCGCCGATCATCAACGAGCCGCGCATCCAGGAACTTTATGACGGCTTGAAGCGGATCGGCCACCACCCGTTCCATCTGCCGGTCGGCGTGTTGCTCGACCAGGACAGCGACGGCAACGCGCTGCCGCACTCGCCCTGCGTGCGCTGCGACGCGTTTGATGGCTATCCGTGCCCCACCAACGGCAAGGCCGACGCGCAGATCATGGTGGTGGATCCGGCGCTGCGCGCGCACGACAACCTCACCCTGATGACGCGCAGCTATGTCGAGAAGCTGATCACCGATCCGTCCGGCCGGAGCGTCACCGGGGTGATGGTGCTGACGGATGCTGGCGAGCGGATGGTGCTGTCGGCCGACATCGTGGTGGTCGCTTGCGGCGCCCTGTCCTCGGCGCTGTTGATGTTGCGCTCGGCCAGCGACGCGCATCCGAACGGGCTGGCCAACGGCTCGGATCAGGTCGGCCGCAACTACATGCGGCATAACAACTCGACGGTTCTGGCGGTTTCCAAGACGCCCAACCCGACCCGCTTCCAAAAGACGCTGGGCCTGAACGACTTCTATTTCAACTCGGACGACTGGGACTATCCGCTTGGCCATATCCAGATGGTCGGCAAGTCGGATGGGGTGCAGGTGCACGGCGAGGGACTGCCGAAACTGCTGCACTGGCTGCCGGAGATGCCCTTTGACTACATCGCTAAGCATTCCATCGATTTCTGGCTCACCTCCGAAGACATCCCGCTGCCCCAGAACCGGGTGTTCTACAAGGAAGGCAAGGTGTTCCTTGATCTTGAGCAGACCAACACCGAAGGCCACAAGCGGCTCAAGCACAAGCTGGAGCAGATCTGCAACCAGGTCGACATCCACCCCTATCTGTTCGACCGCAGCCTGTATCTCGGCAAGGAGACGCCGATCGGCGGCACGGCGCACCAGGCCGGCACGCTCCGGTTCGGCAGCGATCCCGCCACCTCCGTGCTGGACACCGACTGCAAGGCGCACGAACTCGATAATCTCTATGTGACCGATGCGAGCTTTTTTCCATCGATCGGCGCCGTGAACCCCACCTTGACCATCGTCGCCAACGCCCTGAGGGTCGCCGACACGCTTACTGCCCGCTTGTAGCGGCAGGCGAGTCGGCTGTTGCAACATTGGCGGCGCAGCGGCAGTTTGCGTTATGACGACCCAAGGGAGCGACATGCGTGCCGTTCGATGGACTGGATTTCCCTCCGAAGCCGAGGCAGCCGGACCGGGCACCGCCAGGTGAGCGGGTGTTTACCCTGATGTTCCTGGTGCTGGCGATCTGCTCGCTGGTGATGCCGATCTCGATGGCGGCTCTGGTCGACATCATCCAGTTCATCCGAGGCAACTGAGGCGCCCAGGCTGCTTGCGGAAGCCGGGCGCGTGCGGTGCTACAACTCGCCGCGGTCCGCCAGCGCCTTGATGCGGTCGGCGGTGCGCAGCGCGATCGCGGTGATCGTCAGCGACGGGTTGACCCCGCCGGTGGTCGGAAACACCGAGCCGTCGCAAACGAACAGGTTGGGGATGTCCCAGGACCGGCAATCGGAATTGACCACGCTGCTTTCGCGATCGAACCCCATCCGGGCGGTGCCGGCCAGATGGTTGGTGTCCTTTTCCTGGCGGAACAGGTCGCCCACGCCGGCCAGCTCCATGCTGGTCTGCATCTGGTCGAGCGAATGATCGACCAGCGCCTGGTCGTTGGCGGACCAGCTATAGGTGATGCGCGGGATCCGCAGGCCATACTGGTCGGTCTCGTCGGCCAGGGTGACCCGGTTCTCCAGTGCCGGCAGCATTTCACCGACCATCTTCACTCCGACCTGGTGATTGTAGTTCTCCATCTGGGCGCGCAGCGCATCGCCCCACAGGCCGCGTGAACCGGTCACCACAGACGACCACTCCACCGGCAGCGGCCCTTGCGCCATCCAGCAATAGCCGCCGAAGAAATCCTTACGGTCGTCGTAGTTCCAGTGCTCGGTGATGGAGAGCGAGGGCGGCCCTTTGTTCCACCGCACCGCCTGCTGCATCGAGCCGTACACCGCCACGTTGGACTGCGTCATCAGATAGCGTCCGACCAGGCCCGAGCCGTTGGCGAGCCCGTCCGGGAAGCGGTCGGTCGCCGAGTTCAGCAGCAGGCGCGGCGTCTCGATCGCATAGCCGGCCACCACCACGTGGCGCGCCTTCTGGAAGCGCCAGCGCCCGTCGCGGAAGTAATGCACGCCGGTGGCGCGATCGTTGGAGTCCACCTCGATCCGGCCTGCCATCGCAAGGTCGCGTATCTCAGCCCCGGCGCGGATCGAGCGTGGAACGAACGTCACGAGCTGGCTTTGCTTAGCGTTGGTGGAGCAGCCGACCCGGCAGAACCCCCGGTAGACGCAGGAGGGCGAGTTCCCGCGCGGCGCCGACACGGTGGCGAGCGGCGTGGGTGTCCATTGGTAGCCCATCGCCTCGGCGCCGCGCGCCAGCACCTCGGCCGCCCCGTTCAGCTCGTGCGCGCGATAGGGATAGCGCGGACGCTTGGGCCCCCACGGGTAGCTCACCGGACCCGAGATCGCCAGTGCTTGCTCCGCCTGCGTGTAGTAGTTCCACATGTCGCGCCAATCGAGCGGCCAGTCGGCGCCGTAGCCCATCAGCGATCGCGAGCGGAACCATTCCGGACGGAACCGCAGCGAGACCATCGCGAAATGCACCGTGCTGCCGCCAACCGCCTTGCCGCTGTTCTTGGTGCCCATCTTGATCGGATCGGCGCCGTCGATGATCCGCTGATCGGTCCAGAACAGCTTGGACTGCGAAGTCTCGTCGGACGCGAAATCCTCGAGCGGGCGGAAATAGGCGCCGGCGTCCATCCCGACCACCGAGAAGCCGCTCTCGGCGAGCCGCGCCAGCAGCGGCGCGCCTCCCGCACCGGTGCCGATCACCACGAAATCGACCACCTCATCGTCGGCATATTGCCGCATCGGGATCCAGCCGCCCGGCTTGAACACGTCGGGCGCCTGGCCGCCGGTGGCCCTGGGCTTGGCGTAGATGTCAACGGACACGGGCGTTCTCCCGACGCGCCGCGTCTTCGTTGCCGGGGGTGGCCTCCGCGGCTTCCCATGGATCGCGCCGCTCGAGCCGCAGGCGGACATAGCCGCGCGGGCTCGCCGGGCCGCCATAGCCCATCTCGGTCCATGCGGTGGGATGGGCGTAGTAGGCATTGACGATGTCGGGCACGACCCGGTTGTGGAAGAAGGACGCGGCCGGCATGCCTTCAAGAGCGGCCGAACCGAAGCTGCCGCCTTCCATCTCCTTGAGCATCGAATCCTGCTCGCTAGGGCCGAGCTCATGGAACGGCCTTTGGTACCGGCCTTCGGATTCATGCCGGAGCGCTGCCAGGCCGCGCTTCCAGGCGATCCGCTGTTCCGGCAGCTCGGCGTGGCGGTACCCTTCATGCGCGTCGGTGAACATCTTCTCGTCGACATAGGCGGCGAGCGGCACCGCAGGGCGGTCGGCGGGCTGCGGCATGATGCGTCCGCAGACGGCGCCCAGCGTCTGCCATTCGGCCGCATCAAAGAAGCGCGGCTCCTGCGGCACCGCCAGGCGCTGGTTGATCACCCGCCGGCTCTCGTCGTTCCAGGACAGGCCGGTGCGCTTGGACAGCACGTCGTAGCCGGGATAGCGGTCAGTCATCAGGATGGTCCTCAAGCAGTCCCAGGGCGGCGAGCCCGGCCATCGCCAGGCCGGTGAAGGAGGGCGGCGCCGGAATCGGCGGTCCGTTCAGGATGTTCTGCTGCCAGTTGCGCCAGCCGCCCATGTCGCGCCCCACCCCCAGCGCGTGGAAGCCGGTGCCGGAAAGCCCGAGGATCGCCGTGGCGCGCAGCCACCACCGGGTCAGCGGACGCGCGCGGCGCGAAGGCCCGGCGGCGGCGGCGACGCTCAACAGGGCTGCAACCGGCGGCATGGTCACCGGCAGGTACATGAACGGGTCGTGGAACTCGCCGCGGAAATGCAGCAGGCCGGCCTCTCCCACGGTTCCGAGGATGCCCAGGCCGGTGACGGCGCCCACCACACGCCCGGCCGACAGGCCGAGCACGGCGGGCGCGGTGCCGGTCGGGGTTGCGCGCACCCGTTCGGAAAGGAAGCCCAGCAGCCCGGACAGGGTCAGGGCCGCCGGCGCCCCAGCCGGTGCCGAATAGAACAGGTTCTGCCAGCTGAACCCGCCCGGCCGCTTGCCGATGTTGAACAGGTGGAAGCCCACCCCCACGAGGCCGGTCAGCGCAGTGCCCGCATACACCAGGTCACGCGCCGCGTGCGCGCCGCGGCGCACATCCGACTGGCCGTGCAAACTGACCGCCAGCGCCAGGCTCGAGGTGACCAGCGGCGTGAACATGGCGCGGTTGTGGAACGACCCCCGGTAATGCTCGACGGCGCTGTCGAACAGCACTGATGCCGCAAGCGTGCCTGCGGCCCGGTTGAGGCGCCGTGCCGCCTTGACAGCGGTGGGATGATCGATGGACGGCATATCGAGGGCCAACGCGGGCGCCGCCGCCTCCAGCGACGGTGCGGCGAACGTGAGCTTGCGTCCCGCCAGCACCAGCCCACCGAGAGTGGCCACGCCTAGGCCGGAAAGCACGGCGCGCACGATGCCGTCCGGGCTCTTGTTGTCCATGGTAGGCTTGTTCCCCTCAGCTTGCAGCGAACCGTTCGGCGTCCGCGAAGCGGAACTCGAGCCCCAGCCCGGGGCGGCTCAGATCCGGCCGGATGCAGCCGTCACGCGGCACCGGCGCGCCGTCGAACAGCATCTGCTCGATGCGCACATGGTCATGGAACCATTCCAGGTGCCGGAACCGCGGTGCGGCGCACGCGGCATGCAGATGCAATGACGGTGCGCAATGTCCGGACAGATCGATGTGACGGGCCTCGCACAGCGCTGCTACCTGCAGAAAGCCGGTGATGCCGCCGCAGCGCGAGGCGTCGGCCTGCTGCACGTCAACCGCTTCCGCCTCCAGCATCAGCCGGGCATCGTCGAGCTGGTAGACGTACTCCCCGGCGGCAAGCTCCATCGCCGGCGGCAGGGAGTCGCGCACCCGCTTCATTCCGAGCAGATCGTCGGAGGTGACCGGCTCCTCGAACCACACCACCCCGCATTCCGCCGATAAGCCGCGCGCCATCGCGATCGCGTCGGTGACAGCGAACGCGCCGTTGGCGTCCACGAACAGGCCAGCCGCCTCGCCGATCGCCGCGCGGGCAACCGCCACGCGCTGCGGATCTCGCGCGGGATCGGAGCCGATCTTCATCTTCACCCAGCGGCAGCCTTGCTGCTGGGTCCAGCCGGTGAGCTGGTCGCGCAACCGGGCATCGTCATAGCTGGTGAAGCCGCCGCTGCCATAAATGGCGACATGCTCCCGGTATCGCCCGAGTAGGCCCGCCAAGGAGATTTCGAGCAGCCTGGCCTTGAGGTCCCACAACGCGGCGTCGACCGCGGAGATCGCGGTGGCCGCAAGGCCGCTGCTGCCGAGATTGCGCACCGCGCGGCGTATCGCGTGCCAGGCGGCCTGCGGATCCATCGCCTCCATTCCCTCAACGGCCTGGCCCAGGGCGCCCCGGATCAGGCCGACCAGCGACGCGTCGGCATAGGTGTAGCCGGTGCCGGTGCGGCCGCCGCCGCTGGCCTGGACCACCACCAGGGTGGTGGCCGTCCAGGCGAACGTGCCGTCAGCTTCCGGCGCGTCGGTGGGGATGCGGTATGCCCAGGCCTGCAACGGGCCGATCGGGATCTCCGCCGGCATCTCAGTGCTTGCCGGGCAGCACGCTCGCGAGAACCTCTCTGGCGGTGTTCTTGATGACGCTTCCGAGTTCCGGCTCGGAGACCATCATGGACAGGAAGTTCTTCGCGTTCTCGACGGTGATGTGCGGCGGCAGCGGTGGCACGTTGGGATCGGTGCGGGCTTCCAGGATCACCGGCCGGTCGGCCGACAGCGCCTCGTCCCAGGCCGCCCCGAGCTTCTCGGGATCGTCAACATAGATGCCGCGCAGGCCGATCAGCTCGGCGTATTTGTGATACGGGAAGTCGGGGATGCTCTGGGTCGATTCCGTCTTGCCGGCGCCCGCCTGCACCCGTTCCTCCCAGGTGACCTGGTTCAGGTCCTGGTTGTTGAGCACAAGCACGATCAGATGCGGGTTGCTCCATTTGCGCCAATACTTGCTGATCGTGATCATGACGTTCAGCCCGTTCATCTGCATCGCGCCGTCGCCCATGCAGGCGATCACGGTGCGGTCCGGAAACGCCATCTTGCCGGCCATCGCATACGGGGTTCCGGCACCCAGCGACGCCAGGCTGCCGGACAGCGAAGCCTTCATGCCGCGGCGCATCTTGAGGTCGCGCCCGTACCAGTTGGCGACCGACCCGGAATCCGCGGTGACGATGGCGTTGTCCGGCAGCCGCGGCGACAACTCCCAGAACACCCGCTGCGGGTTGATCGGGTCGGCCGGCTGCATGGCGCGCTCCTCGAGCGTCTTCCACCAGCTGGCGACCTCCTTCTCGACGCGTTGCCGCCAGGACCGGTCCGACTTGCGTGTCAGCATCGGCAGCAGCGCCTTGAGGGTGGCGGCGGAGTCGCCGATGAGGTTGACCTCCATCGGGTAGCGCAGGCTGAGGTTGGCGCCGTTGATGTCGATCTGCACGCCTCGGGCGCTGCCCGGCTTGGGCAGGAACTCGCTGTAGGGGAACGATGAGCCGACCATCAGCAGGGTGTCGCACTCCTGCATGAGATCCCAGCTCGGCTTGCTGCCGAGCAGGCCGAGGCCGCCGGTGACGTAGCTGAGATCGTCCGGCAGCGCCGCCTTGCCCAGCAGCGCCTTGGCGACGCCGGCACCCAGCGCCTCGGCGCCCCCGCTCACCACCTCGGTCGCCGAAAGGCAGCCGGCGCCGATCAGCATCGCCACCTTGCTGCCGGCGTTGAGCACGTCGGCCGCCTGGCGCAGGCCTGCCTCGTCCGGAACCCTGCTTTCAAAGCCGTAGCCCACGCCGGTGTGGGTGGTGCCATGCTTCAGCGGCGGGTCCTTGTAGGCCATCTCCTGCAGGTCGTTCGGGATGATCACGCAGGTGGGCGCCCGCTTCGCGGCTGCGATCCGCACCGCGCGGTCGATCAGCTGGCGGACCTGCTCCGGCACCGTCGCCGTCGCGACGTATTCGGAGGCGACGTCCTTGAACAGCGTCTGCAGGTCCACTTCCTGCTGGTAGTGCGCGCCGAGCGCCGTGCGCGCCTGCTGGCCGACGATGGCCACAACGCCGACATGGTCCATCTTGGCGTCATATAATCCGTTCAGAAGATGGATGGCGCCGGGCCCGGAGGTGGCGTAGCACAGCCCGACCTGGCCGGTGAATTTCGTGTGCGCCGACGCCATGAACGCCGCCATTTCCTCATGACGCACCTGGACATAGTCGAAGCCGTCGGCGATCGCCCGCTCGAGGGCGATGTCCAGACCGCCCACCCCGTCGCCCGGATAGCCGTAAACCCGCTCAAGACCCCACTCGCGCAGGCGGTGCCACACGAAATCGCTGACATTCATGCTCATGACAGGCCTCCCGGGATCATCGCAGGCTTACGCGGCACCATGGGGAGTGTTCCCGGACGACCCGCACGCGTCACGAACTGCCGGGAGCCCCCCCCCCCGGGGGGCCCCCCGGGGAGCCAGCGTGCGAGCGACCGCGTGGCCTCGTCGCGCGTTGATGGGCCGGCAGAGCGGGAGGCAAATACCATGCAGGTGGAGGTGGTGCTCGATGCGGGAGCCGTGATCGGCGAGTCGCCGGTGTGGGATGCGGACCAGCGCATGCTCAGCTGGATCGACATCAAGGCGCCGGCGTTCTACCGGCTCGACCCGGAAGGCGGCGCAGGACGCAGCTGGCGGCTGCCCAGCGACATCGGCGCCTATTGCCTGACCACGGACCCAGACACCGTGATCGTAGCCCTCCGGGACGGCATCTACCGGCTGCGGCTGGGCAGCGGCGCCGTCGAGCGCGCGGCCGCAGCACCGTTCGATCCGGCCCTGCACCGCTTCAACGAGGGCGCCTGCGACTCGCGTGGCCGTTTCTGGATCGGCACGATGTTCGATCCGCTGGCGGCGGGTGCGCATGCCCCCGAGGCCGGCGGCCTGTTCTGCTACACCGCAGCCGATGGCCTGCGGCAGACCCCCGA
Organism: uncultured Acetobacteraceae bacterium; assembly: GCA_964252545.1. GTDB lineage: Bacteria > Pseudomonadota > Alphaproteobacteria > Acetobacterales > Acetobacteraceae > Lichenicoccus. The sequence goes on from CAXUNX010000028.1 coordinate 18,370, forward strand.
TGCGGCGGAGCTGCATAACGGCATGGGCTGGAACCATGACGAGACGTTGTTCTATCTCGCCCACAGCAACGCCGGCACGGTGCATTCCTATGCATTCGATGCCGAAACCGGGGTTCTCGGCGCGCGCAGCCTGTTTGCGGTGATCGAGACCGGCGCCGGCATTCCGGATGGTGCGGCGATTGACCGGGAAGGCGGCTACTGGTGCGCGCTGCATGGCGGCGGCCGGCTGCGCCGCTATCGTGCCGACGGCACCCTGGACCGCGAGGTGAAGCTGCCGGTCAGCCAGCCGACCATGTGCGCGTTCGGCGGCGAGGCGCTCGACATCCTCTACATCACCAGCGCGGCACAGGGACTGGGCGCCGAGCAGCGCCGCGCCGAGCCGCATGCCGGCGCCCTGCTCAGCATCCGGCCGGGCATCACCGGACTGCCGCGGCAGCACCGCTTCCGGCTCTGAGGCAAAGCGCGCGAACTTCCTGCTCGCAACGAAGCGGGGGAGGTCAGCCTAGGTCTGCAATCGTGCTGGTGGCGATGGCGGTCGCCGCGATGGTCCTGCTGATCCTGCAGCACCGGTCGAGGGCTCGCCGGGGCTTGCTTGTCAACGCCGCGTCGATGGCGTCGTGGCTGACGCGCTCAGCGCGGCTCCGAGCCCGGTGCTCCCGCTCTCCGGTCGACCGCGCAAGCTTCTGCTGCCAGGCCGCTCCGCCTGGCAGCCATCGCCTCAGCCCAGCAACTTGTCGATGGTGATCGGCAGGTCGCGTATCCGCTTGCCGGTGGCGTGGAACACGGCGTTGGCGATCGCCGCCGCAGTGCCGACGACGCCGATCTCGCCAAGCCCCTTCACGCCGATCGGGCTGGTCTTGTCGTCATGCTCGTCCACGAAGATCACTTCGATCTCCGGAATATCGGCGTTCACCGGCACGTGGTACTCGGCGTAGTTGTGGTTCATGAACCTTCCCAGCTTGTGGTCCGACATCGACTCCTCATGCGTGGCCATGCTGATCCCGAACACCACGCCGCCGATGATCTGGCTGCGTGCTGTCTTGGGGTTTAAGATCTTGCCGGCTGCCACGGCATTCACCAGCCGGGTGATGCGCAGCACGCCCAAATCTTCGTCGATCCGAACTTCAACGAACACGGCGGAATGGGTGTAGCTGGTGTAGCGGAGTTGGGTCAGCTTGCTCGGCGCAGCACTTTCCTCCTCCTCGATCCGTTGCAGCCCGGCCGCATTCATCACCTCCGTGATCGATACGGAACGCGTCGGATCCGCGAGGGCAGCAATCCGCCCGCCGGCAAAGGTGACGTGGTCGAGATCAGCATCGCCGAGCGGCGAGCCGTCCATGCTGTGAGCCCGCTGGAAAAGCTTCTTGCGCACAGACAGGCAGGCAAGATGCACCGCCGAACCGGCGGAAGCCGCCGTCCAGGACCCGCCCTCGACTGGGGAGGTCGGCAGCGTCGAGTCCCCGAGCCGTGTTGTCACCGCCTCCATCGGCAAGCCGAGTGCGTCAGCGGCAATCTGCGTCAGGATGGTATAGGTGCCGGTGCCAATATCGGCCGAGGCGGTGGCGATCTCGAGGCGGCCGTCCGCCGTCAAAGTGGCGCGGGCAGTGGTTTTCATCATCATGGCTTCCCACACGCCGGACGCCATGCCCCAGCCGATCAACTCACGCCCTTCCCGCATGGAACGGGGCTCATGCGACCGCGCTGCCCAGCCGAAGCGCTCCGCGCCGATTTGGTATGCGGCACGAAGTTCTTTGCTCGTAAAACGCTTATTTTCGTTTTCGTCGGTTTCCGCGTAGTTCTTTAATCGAAGCTGGAGCGGATCCAGCTTGAGACGGTAGGCCATCTCGTCCATTGCGGACTCAAGCGCGAACATTCCAAGCGGCGCACCGGGTGCTCGCATGTCGGTGGGCGAATAGGTGTCGATCTTAGCAAGCTTATAGGACAGCTCGACGTTCGGGCATTTGTAAAGCAGCCCCGACCAGTTCACCACCACCTCCTGGTGGTCTTCGAAGTGCGACGTCCCGGCGATCGCCTCGTGCCGGATCGCCTGCAGCGTGCCGTCCGGGCCGGCGCCCAGCGCGATCGTGTTGATCGTTTCCGGCCGGTAGCCGAAGGTGAACATCTGATCGCGCGTCAGTTCCACCCGCACGGAGCGCTTCAGCGCCAGCGCTGCCATCACCGCCAGGAAAAGCTGGTATTGCGGTCGTAGCCCGGACCCGAAGCCGCCGCCGAGGTAGGGAGTGACCACCCGCACGTCGTCCTTGGACAGCCCGAACACGCCCATCACGTAGCCCTGACTGTTTTGGACTCCCTGGATCTTGTCGTGCACCGTGAGCTTGCCGCCATCCTCCCAGATCACCGTGGTGGCGTGCATCTCCATCGGGTTGTTGTGCTCTGGGACGATGCTGTACTCTTGCTCCACCCGGTTCGGCGACGCCTCGAGTGCCGCACCCACGTCGCCGCGCGGCTTGGGCGGCGGTGCAATGCCGGTTCGCTTCTTCGGCGGCACGTAGGCGTTGCGCTTGGCGCAGTGAAGGTCGGTCTCGTGCATCTCGGCCGCGTATTCCAGCCGAACCAGCGAAGCCGCGTGCCGGGCGATACCGAAATCTTCCGCCACCACCAGCGCCACCGGCTGGCCGCTGTAAAGGATGCGGTCGTCATATAGCGGCCGGAACGGCGAGCCCGGAGGGGCCACCTCGTCGCGATACTTGTAGTCGAACCAAGCCGTGCGAGGGCGGTTCTCATGTGTGAAAACCTGCACCACGCCCGGCACCGCCTCCGCTGCCGCCGTGTCGATACGCCGGATGCGTCCCTTGGCGACCGCGCCGGACACGACGTAGCCGTGCAGCAGCCCGGAAACGTTGAACTCGGCGGCGTATTTGGCGGCGCCGGTCACCTTGACGCGGCCGTCCACCCGGCTGTGCGGGCTGCCGACCTTGGGTTCGATGGTCAGGGACATGGGAGCCTCACTGGATGCGCTTGTCGGTTTGCGACTGCGGCGTGCCGGCGGCGGCTTGACCCAGCGCCCGTACGATCGCCCGCCGCGCGAGATCGATCTTGAAGTTGTTGTGGCCGTAGCCCTGGGCGTTGCTCAGCACCTGGTCGGCGGCGCGGCCGAAGCTCTCCGCCGTGGCGGGCTGGTCCTGCAACGCCGCTTCCGCCGCCGTGTCGCGCCAGGGCTTGTGCGCCACCCCGCCGAGCGCCAGGCGCGCCTCGGCGATGCGGTCGCCGTCCAGGCGCAGCGCAGCCGCCACCGAGACCAGCGCGAAGGCGTAGCTCAGCCGGTCCCGCAGCTTCAGGTAGGTGTGGTGGGCGGAGAAGCCCTCGGCGGGCAGTTCGACGGCGGTGATCACCTCGCCATGGGCCAGGGTAGCATCGAGATCCGGCCGGTCGCCCGGCAAGCGGTGGAACTCCGCAAACGGGATCGCGCGCTCTCCACCGGGGCCGGTGACGTGCACGGTGGCCGCCAGCGCCGCCAGCGCCACGCACATGTCGGACGGGTGGGTGGCGATGCAGTGCTCGCTGGTGCCCAGGATGGCGTGGATACGGTTCACGCCGGTGATCGCGGGGCAGCCGCTGCCGGGCTCCCGCTTGTTGCACGGCGTGGCGGAGTCGTAGAAGTAGTAGCAACGGGTGCGCTGCAGCAGGTTGCCGCCCGTCGAGGCCGCGTTGCGCAGTTGCGGTGACGCGCCGGCCAGGATGGCGCTCGACAGAAGCGGGTAGCGGCCCGCCACCCGCGCGTCGTAGGCGAGCCGGCTGTTACTCACCAGCGCGCCGATGCGCAGGCCGCCTGCCGGTGTTTCCTCGATCACGTCGAGCCCGGGCAGCCTGGCGATGTCCACCAGCCGCGTCGGCTTCTCGACGTTGTACTTCATCAGATCGACCAGGTTGGTGCCCCCGGCGATGATCCGCGCCGCCGGCTCGGCCGTCACCTCGCGCAGCGCTTCCGACAGCCCGGCCGGGCGGGCATAGGAGAAGCGGTTCACCGTGCGCCCTCCGCGCCCAGCACGTGCTCGATGGCGGCGACGATGTTGGGGTAGGCGCCGCAACGGCAGAGATTGCCGCTCATTCCCTCTCGGATCTCAGCCGCGGAGTGCGCCCGGCCTTCCTCGATCAGGCCGACCGCCGAGCAGAGCTGCCCCGGCGTGCAGTAGCCACACTGGAAGGCGTCGTGTTCGATGAACGCGTCCTGGATCGGGTGCAGCGCACCGTCCAGGCCGGCCAAGCCTTCCACGGTGGTGACATCGGCCCCGTCCTTGGTCACGGCGAGCACCAGGCAGGCGTTGATGCGCTGGCCGTCAAGCAGAACCGTGCAGGCGCCGCACTGCCCGTGGTCGCAGCCTTTCTTGGTACCGGTGAGGTCGAGCTCCAGGCGGAGCAGGTCGAGCAGGGTCGTCCACGGCGCGATGGAGAGTTGTCGGAACTGGCCGTTGATGGTCAAGGCGATGGACATGCTTTCCATGTGACTTCCGTCTCCTGATGCGTCGTGCGCGCAGCCGCCCGACCTCGCTGTCGGACTCCTACCCACCGTAAGTGCCTCAGCCATTGGCGTGCACGACGCACTCAGGCTCCGGCTTGCAGTTCTGGCGAACAAGCTGCTCGATCAACCGGCAGTCCCGATGACGAGGATCTTGGTTCAAGGAACTTCTGCGACCATGTCCGCTCGGCCTCCCGTATCGGTGGCAAGGCAAAGAGGGTTGGACGCCAACATCGCCGTGGTGATGGCGTCCGGAGGTTTAGGTGCGGGCGGAGGCGTCTGAGCAGTCAGTCTGATGACACCGGGTGACGACACAGAACACCGCTGGGCGAAACCTGCAAACAGCATCCGCAATACGCTTCCGCCAGGATGACTCGACGTGAAATAGCTGATGCGCACGCCACGAGGCGCTGGCCGTCCTGCTCTTCGGTCCCACAACGCATCGTCCGAAGCCTAGTTCAGCATATCGAATAACAGTTGGCTAACACTCGATGGGTCTGATCGGAGATCAACACAGACTCGTGAGTTCGCCCGGCTAGGTGCTCCGTTCTCGAACCGGTGCGTTGAGGGTGCCGGTGGAACGCCTTGTCGCGCGATGTCGAGATTTTTCGTCCGCGCAACTTGCCGGCATCATGGCGCTGCCTTGCGCTGAAGCCTTGACGCCCCGCCGCTGGCGGACGCATGACGATCGCATCACCGGGGTGCCCGCACGCGCGGGCTGAGATCAAACCCGTCGAACCTGATCTGGGTCATTCCAGCGAAGGGAGGCATGGCGATGCTGCATCTCCATCCGTACCCCGCTTGTGCGGGCGCGGTGCTGCTGGCGGGTGCGCTGCAGGTGGCAGCCGGCGCCTCGGCGCAGGAACCGCCGCCTGCCGATCCCACCACCCCTGCCTCGACCGAGCGCATCGTCGTGACCGGTCGCGCCGGCTTCAACAGCGCGGACGGTGTGCGCGGCGCCGCTGCAGGCGGCGGGCTGATCGCGCCGCGCACCGACGGGCAATCGGTAAGCGCGGTGTCGCGCGACTTCATCCAGCGTCAGGCGCCCACCGAGAATGCCTACCAGCTGATCTCGCTGCTGCCCGGCGCCAACAGCTCCACTGCCGACCCGCTCGGCTTCTCCACCCAGACCGGATTAACCGTGCGCGGCCTGACCGAAGACGAGATCGGCACGCTGCTTGAAGGCATGCCGCTGAACGACCCGGAATTCTATGATTCGTATCCGTCACAGTTCGCCGACACCGAGAACGTCGACGGGATCTCGCTGGCCCAGGGCTCTGCCGATCTCGACGCCCCGGTGGTCAACGCGGCGGGCGGATTGCTCAACCTCACGCTGCGCGATCCTTCGCACGATGCGGGCGGGTTCGCGGATGCCTCGTACGGCTCCTTTCACACCAACCGTGAGTTCATCCGCCTGGAAAGCGGCGCCATCGGCGCGAGCGGCATACGGGCCTTACTGTCCTACTCGCACGCGGCAGCCGACAATGCGCGCGGATCGGGGCGCGACAAGCGCCAGCACGTTGACCTCAAGCTGGTTCGCGACTGGGGCGGAAGCCATGTCTCGCTGCTGCTGACCTGGCACGACGCCATCACCACCTCCTATCCGCAACCCACCCTGGCCGAGTGGCACGCCTATGGCACGTCCAACAACTACGACGGCACCTTCAGCCCGGGGGATGCGAACTATTGGAGGCTGTATCAGCAGAGCTACCGGCTGGTGTACGCCTCGATGCCGTCGCGCTTCGCGCTGGGGCGTTCATTCTCGCTTTCCGTCACGCCCTACACCCAATACGGCTACGGCAATTCTCCCGGCGGCACGCTGCTCTCGACCAGCGGCCTGTTCCAGGGCACGGAGCCGG
>CAXUNX010000029.1:0-23647 GCA_964252545.1 uncultured Acetobacteraceae bacterium
GCATCGCCGGCCTGCTGCCGGTCTATGGCCTGCTGGTGCTGAACGTGCTGCTGGCCCTGCTGTTCTCGCTGCTGCTGCCGGACACCTTTCCGACCTGGCTCAACCTGCGGTCGATCCTCAGCGACAAGGCGGTGGTGGCGATGCTCTCGCTTGCCGCCACGGTGCCGATGATGACCGGCAAGATCGACCTCACGGTCGGCTACGGCGTTGTGCTCTGGCACATCCTGGCGATCTCGCTGCAGATCGCGGGCGTGCCTTGGCCGCTCGCCGTGCTGGGGGTGCTGTTGATGGGCGTGGTGTTCGGCCTGCTCAACGGGTTGCTGGTCGAGGTGGCGCAGATCGACAGCTTCATCGCCACCCTCGGCACCGGCACCGCCACCTATGCGGTGGCGCTGTGGTGGACCGGCGGACGCCAGATCATCGGCCGGCTGCCGCCGGGCTTCTTTCGCATCGACACCGCGAGCCTGCTCGGCATCCCGATCCCCGCCTTCTATGTGGTGGCCCTGGCGCTGCTGCTCTGGGTGGCGTCGGCCTACACCCCGCTCGGCCGCTATCTTTATGCGATCGGCGCCAATCCCCGCGCCGCCGAGCTGAACGGCATCCCGACCCGCCGCTACGTGATGCTCGCCTTCATGACCTCCGGGCTGATCACCGCGCTGGCCGGCGTGGTGCTGGCCGCCCGGCTGCGCGTGGGACAGGCGAGCGTGGGCCTCGAGTTCCTGCTGCCCGCGCTGGTTGGCGCCTTTCTCGGCTCCACCACGATCAATCCCGGACGCGTGAACATCTGGGGGACGGTGATCGGGGTGGTGATCCTGGCCATCGGCATCTCGGGCATCGAGCAGCTTGGCGGCGCCTTCTGGGTGGAGCCCGCCTTCAACGGCGCCACCCTGCTAATCGCAATCGGCCTGGCCGGCTGGACCGGACGACGGCGCGTGCAGGCGCCCGTCGCACGTCCGGTCGCAAACCCTTGAAAGCAACAAAGGAAACGAGACCCCGCATGACACGCCTTTCGATTTCCGCGTCAACCACGCTGGCACTGGCGGCGCTGCTGGGTGGCGCCGCACGGGCGCAGGACACGCTCGCCTCGGCGCGAAGCGTTGTTGCGGCCGCCACCGCTCCATCCTCGCACTGGGACGGCCCCACCACCGGCCCGCATGCCGTCGCCGGCAAGACCGTGGTCTATGTCGCGGCGGATCTGCGCAACGGCGGCATCCAGGAGGTCGGCGACGGCGTGCAGCAGGCCGGCCGCAAGATCGGCTGGACGGTCCGCGTGCTTGACGGCCAGGGCAGCGTTTCCGGCATCCAGTCCGCCTTCAGCCAGGCCATCGCGCTCAAGCCCGACGGCATTGTGATCGGCGGCTTCGACGTGCTGCAGAGCGCCCCGATCATCAAGCAGGCAGCAGCCCAGGGCATCAAGCTGGTGGCCTGGCACGGCGCGCCGACCCCCGGGCCGATGCCGGACTCCCACATCATCTCCAACATCACCAGCAGCAGCGCCCGCGTCGCCAAGGTCGCCGCCGATTATGCGATCGTGCAGAGCGGCGGCCATGCCGGCGTGGTCATCTTCACCGACAGCGCCTATGCCATCGCCCTGTCCAAGGCCAAGATGATGCGCGACGAGATGCGCACCTGTTCGGGCTGCACCGTGCTCGCCTTCGAGGACACGCCGCTCGCTGACACCTCCACCCGGATGTCGCAGCTCACCACCTCGCTGCTGCAGCGGTTCGGGGAGAAATGGACCACGTCGCTGGCGATCAACGACCTTTACTACGACTTCATCGGGCCGCCCCTGATCTCGGCCGGGCGCGACGCCGCGGGGCCGCCGCTCAATATCAGTGCGGGCGATGGCAGCAGTTCCGCCTATGAGCGCATCCGCACCGTCCAGTACCAGGCGGCGACGGTGCCCGAACCGCTACTGCTGCAGGGCTGGCAGGTGGTTGACGAGATGAACCGCGGCTTTGCCGGCCAGCCCGCCTCCGGATACGTGGCCCCCGTGCACCTGGTGACAGCCAAGAACGTGGATCTGGATGGCGGCAAGCACGACATCTACGACCCGGACAACGGCTACCGCCTGGCCTACGCGAAGATCTGGGGCCGGAACTAAGGGCAAGCCGACCGATGAGCGACTACGAGATCGTCCACAAGCGCTTCAACCGCTACGTCCTGCACAATGCCAGGCTCGAGCGGATCGCCGAAGGGTTTCGCTGGACCGAGGGGCCGGTCTGGTTCGGCGACGCCGGCTGCCTGTTGTTCAGCGACATCCCCAACAACCGCATCATGCGCTGGATCGAGGGGGTCGGCACCTCGGTCTACCGGCAGCCCAGCCAGTTCGCCAACGGCGGCACCCGCGACCAGCAGGGCCGGCTGATCTCCTGCCTGCATGGCGCGCGGGCGGTGGTGCGCACCGAGCATGACGGCAGCCTCACCACCCTCGCCGACCGCTACGACGGCCAGCGGCTCAACTCGCCCAACGATGTCGTGGTGAAATCCGACGGCTCGATCTGGTTCACCGATCCGCATTACGGCATCAAGCTCGATTACGAGGGCGAGCGCGCGGAAGAGGAACTGCCCTGCCATGTCTACCGGCTGGACCCGCGCAGCGGCAGGCTCAACGTGGTGAGCGACGCCTTCGACTGCCCCAACGGGCTGTGCTTCTCGCCCGACGAGAGCCTGCTCTATATCGCCGAGACCGGACGCATCGGCGAGGATTGCGCGCAACGGGGCATACGGGTGTTCGACGTCAAGGACGCCGCCGCCGGGACGCTCGGCAAGGGCCGCGTCTTCTATGCGCCCTCAAACGGCGCCGCCGACGGGTTCCGCTGCGACGAGGACGGCAATGTCTGGACCAGCGCCGGCGACGGCGTGCATTGCGTGAGCCCGGAAGGCGAGCTGCTCGGCAAGATCAGGCTGCCGCAGGTGGTCGCCAACGTCACCTTCGGAGGCCGCCACCGCGGCAGGCTGTTCATCTGCGCGACCGACGCCGTCTACGCCATCTACCTGCACCGCAGGGGTGCGCCGCCGCCCTGAGATGAGCGTTCCTCCCGCCCGCAAGGGCGTTCTTCGCCCCACCGTGCGCGACGTCTCGGTGCTTGCCGGGGTCTCGCGGATGACGGTAACGCGGGTCTTCATCCGCCCCGACCAGGTGCTGCCGGCCACCCGCGCGCGGGTGCAAAGTGCGGTGGCCCAGCTCGGCTACGTGCCCGATCGTGCCGCGGGCAGCCTCGCCACCCGGCGCAGCGGCTTCGTGGGCCTGGTGCTGCCGACGCTCAACAACGCCAATTTTGCCGCCCTCGCCGAGGGACTCACCGAAAGCCTGCGTCCGGCCCGTTACGAGCTGCTGATCGGCTACACCACCTACAGCGCCGCCGAGGAGGAGCGCCAGATCCGCACCCTGCTGTCGCGCAGGCCCGAGGCGCTGGTGCTGGCGGCGGCGCCGCACACCGAAGCGGTCCGTCGCCTGCTCGCCCGCGCGGAGCCTCCGGTGATCGAGATCGCCGAGCTGCCCCAGCAGCCGATCAACCGCGCCATCGGCTTCTCGAACCATGCGGTGGGTGCCGCGGCCGCGCGTTTCCTGATCGGGCTGGGGCACCGCCGGCTGGCCGCGCTGGGACCACGGCGCTGTGGCGACCGGATGGACACCCGCGGCGAGGCAAGGCTCCGCGGCTTCACGGATGCGCTGCGGGCGGCGGGGCTTTCCGCCGCGCTGATACGCGCGGACGGCGCCATTCCGCTCTCGTTCGAGCAGGGCGCCCGCTCGATGGCAGCCCTGCTCGACGAGGCGCCCGACGTCGAGGGCGTGTTCGCGATCTCCGACCTTTCGGCGGTCGGTGCCCTGCTGGAATGCCAGCGCCGCGGCTTCGGGGTGCCCGAGCGGCTGTCGCTGATGGGCTTCGGGGATTTCGAGATCGGCCGTCAGATGCTGCCACCTTTGACCACGATCGGCGTTGACTTCAAAGGGCTCGGCCGGCGCGCGGGCGGGGTGATCCTGGATCTGTTGCGGTTCGGCGCCAACCACGGCGGCGCACAGCTCGATGTCGGCTTCACCGTGATCGCGCGCGGCACCACCCGTGCCGCATTCTCGCCACCGAAAGGGCATCCTCATGGCTGATGCACCGCAACCGGGCGCCCGGATCGCCCTGGTCACAGGCGCCGGCAGCGGCATCGGCCGGGCCAGCGCGCTGGCGCTGCTGTCGGACGGCTGGTCGGTGGTGCTGGCGGGACGCACGCGCGACGCGCTCGAGCAGACGGGTGCGCAGCTGCCGGAGGCGGGTGCGCGCACGCTGATCCATCCCACCGACGTCTCGGATCCGGCCTCGGTGGACGCGCTGTTCAAGGCCATCGGCGAGCGGTTCGGCCGCCTCGACCTGCTGTTCAACAATGCCGGCATCAACGCGGCCGGCTCGCCCGACACGCTGGGCTTCGCGCAATGGTCGGCGGTGGTGGCGATCAATCTCACCGGCGCGTTCCTGTGCGCCCAGGGCGCGTTCCGGATGATGCGCCACCAGCAGCCCCAGGGCGGCCGCATCATCAACAACGGCTCGATCTCGGCACACGCGCCGAGGCCGAACTCGATCGCCTATACCGCGACCAAGCACGCGGTGACGGGGCTTACGAAATCGCTCTCGCTCGACGGCCGCCGCCACAACATCGCCTGCGGACAGGTCGATATCGGCAACGCCCTCACCTCGATGGCCGCAAGCATGCAGTCCGGCGTGCCCCAGGCGAACGGCGACACCGCGGTGGAGCCGGTGATGCATGTCGACGACGTCGCCCGCACCGTGCTGTTTATGGCGTCGCTGCCGCTCGACACCAACATCCAGACACTCACCGTGATGGCGACCGCGATGCCGTTTGTCGGCCGCGGCTGAACAGGAGACATCCACAATGACCCACCCTGCGCTGCAGCCGGGCCGCACCGCGGTCGTCACCGGAGCCGCGAGCGGCATCGGGCGCGCGGCATCGGTCCGGCTGGCCGGCCTCGGCCTGAACGTGGTGCTGGCCGACCTCCCCGGCGAGGCGCTGGAGCGTGCGCGCGAGACGGTGCGGGCCGCAGCCGCCGCTCCGGCGAGGATCGAGGCGTTCGCCACGGACGTCCGCTCGCTCGATCAGCTTTGCCGGCTGCGCGACTTCGCCTTCAGCCAGCCGGGCGAGGTCTCGTTGTTGATGAACAATGCTGCGATCGGATCCAATCCCGGCCGGTGCTGGGACGATCCGGAGGCGTGGGCCGCTTTGATCGGGATCAACCTGTTCGGGGTGATCAACGGGGTCCAGGCGTTTGCCGGCCGCATGCTGCAATCCGGCACGCCGGGGATGATCATCAACACCGGATCCAAGCAGGGCATCACCCTGCCGCCAGGCAACAGCGCCTACAACGTTTCCAAGGCGGGCGTGAAGGCTTTCACCGAATCCCTCGCGCACGAGCTGCGCGAGGCTGGCGGCACGGTGAGTGCGCATCTGCTGATCCCCGGTTTCACGCACACCGGGATGAGCGAAGCCACGCAAAAGCCGGCGGCCGCGTGGAGTGCGGAACAGGTGATTGATTTCATGCTCGAAAGCCTCGGTCGCGGCGACTTCTACATCCTCTGCCCGGACAACGCGGTGCCACGCCCGATGGACGAGCAGCGAATGCGCTGGATGGTGGGCGACATCATCGAGAACCGCCCGGCGCTGTCGCGCTGGCACCCGCAACACAAGGACGCATTCGCCCGCTTCATGGAAGGCGGCTAGGGCTGCCGCTGCAAGGCTCCCCGGTCTCGAGGCCGGACCGGCTGCGAATGAGCGTTTCTCAGCAAACCCGATCACGCCTATCATGCGCCTGATCACCGATCTTCGCCCGTCTGGGCCCGACCCAACCAGGATGAGCTGATGCCGGCCTATCGCTCCCGCACCACCACGCACGGCCGGAACATGGCTGGAGCCCGCGCGCTGTGGCGGGCCACCGGCATGCAGGACGGGGACTTCGGCAAGCCGATCATCGCGGTCGCCAACTCGTTCACGCAGTTCGTGCCGGGCCATGTCCACCTCAAGGACCTGGGGCAGCTGGTTGCAGGCGAGATCGCCGCCGCCGGCGGCGTGGCCAAGGAGTTCAACACCATCGCCGTGGATGACGGCATCGCGATGGGTCACGGCGGCATGCTCTACAGCCTGCCCTCGCGCGAGCTGATCGCCGACAGCGTCGAATACATGGTCAACGCGCATTGCGCCGATGCGCTGGTGTGCATCAGCAACTGCGACAAGATCACCCCGGGGATGCTGATGGCGGCGATGCGCCTCAACATTCCGGCGATCTTTGTGTCCGGCGGCCCGATGGAGGCCGGCAAGATCCTCAAGGGAGTGGTCAGCGAGCGGGCCGACCTGATCACCGCGATGGTGGCCGGAGCGGATGCGCGGGTCAGCGACGCCGAGTCCGAGGTGATGGAACGGTCCGCCTGTCCGACCTGCGGCTCCTGCTCCGGCATGTTCACCGCCAACTCGATGAACTGCCTCACCGAGGCGCTGGGCCTGGCACTTCCGGGCAACGGCAGCGTGCTCGCGACCCATTCCGATCGCCGCCGGCTGTTTGTTGAGGCGGCCTGGCTGATCGTCGATCTGGCCCGCCGCTGGTACGAGCAGGAGGAAGCCGTGGCGCTGCCCCGCGGCATCGCCACCATGCAGGCGTTCGAGAACGCGATGTCGCTCGATATCGCGATGGGCGGCTCCACCAACACCGTGCTGCACCTGCTGGCCGCAGCCCACGAGGGCGAGGTCGCCTTCACCATGCAGGATGTCGACCGGCTGTCGCGGCGGGTTCCGAACCTCTGCAAGGTCGCGCCTTCGCGTCCGGACGTGCACATGGAGGATGTCCACCGCGCCGGAGGGATCATGCGGATCCTGGGCGAGATGGCGCGCGGCGGCCTGATCCACACCGAATGCGCCACGGTGCATGCGCCGACGCTGGGAGCGGCGCTGGCGCGATGGGATATCCGGGGCCTGGAGCGCGCCGGCGGCGACGGCGCCGATGAGTTCTTCCGCGCGGCACCGGGCGGCGTCCGCACCACGCAGGCCTTCAGCCAATCCAACCGCTACAAGGAATGCGACGTCGATCCCGAAGGCGGCGTGGTGCGCGACATCGCCCATGCGTTCAGCAAGGATGGCGGCCTGGCCGTGCTGTTCGGCAACATCGCCACCGACGGCGCCATCGTGAAGACCGCGGGGGTGGATCCTTCCTGCCTGGTGTTCTCAGGTCCGGCACGCATCTTCGAGAGCCAGGACGACGCGGTCGCCGCGATCCTCGGCAACCGGATCGCGCCGGGCGACGTCGTGGTGATCCGCTACGAAGGGCCGAAGGGCGGCCCCGGCATGCAGGAGATGCTCTACCCGACCAGCTACCTGAAATCCAAGGGTCTCGGCAGCACATGCGCGCTGATCACCGATGGCCGGTTTTCGGGCGGCACGGCCGGGCTGTCGATCGGGCACATGTCGCCGGAAGCAGCGGAAGGAGGCGCGATCGGCCTGATCCGGGAAGCGGACCGCATCGACATCGACATCCCCGGGCGCAGGATCGATGTCGCGGTGTCCGAGCAGGTGCTGGCGCAACGCCGCGCGGAGATGACGCAGCGCGGATCCGACGCCTGGCGGCCCGATCGGCAACGTCGCGTCTCGCCTGCGTTGCAGGCCTACGCCGCCCTCACCACCAGCGCCTCGCACGGTGCCGTGCGCGACGTAACACAACTCGCCCGCGGCCGCTGAGGCCAAAACCAACACGCCAGAACATAGGCCGTGCGCCCAGGCGGTTGGGACCTGCTGGTTCGGCACGACCCTGAGGCCGGCTCACGATGGGCGCGGCGTTGCCGCCCGCCCGGGAGCTGATGGTGTGCCTCCGTGACGTAGCCCAGCAGGATGCCCGGTCCATAAGCCTGAAGGCGCGGGTGGTTTGCGAAGGCTGCCAGCTCTGCGCCGATAATCGCTAGAATCCGGAAAGCCTGGCCGGAAGCGGCGCACATGATCGCCGAGCTTGTAGAGCCGATCACGGCAACGCTGGATATCGCCGCCGGCATCACCATCAAACGGTTGCGCCTGATCGCGCGCGCCGTTGCCGTTCCCCTGGAGCAGCACGGAGCCGCTACATCCATGATTTCGCGCAACGTTCGGCAAACGTCGGTCAACATCCAGCAGGTCGCATGCAGTATTGGCAGCCTCAGCCGGGCCACAAACAAGACCGGCGCGGCTGCGGCCCGGCTGCTCGACGCGGCCGGCAAGCTTGCTTGCCTATCCGGTGAACTATCCAGCGAGCTTGCGGCGTTTGTCTCAAACGTTCGCGCCGCCTGATCTACAAGCCAAGCAAACAAAACCAATGTACGCCGCGGCAAATACGCATGAAAACTGCGCAGCGGTAATTGAATTGGCGCCGGAACCGTATATGCTGCGATTCGACGAATTTCTCAGTCGATAAATTATCAACGCAGCAGGAACGAATTATGGCGCGCGCGACCACCACCAAGGCTCCAGGGCGCAAACTGCGCGGAACATCCACCAGCGCTGCGCCGAAACGTCGCCCCGGCCGTCCGCTTGGTTCCACCAAAACCAAGGCCCCGGCTGCTCCGGCGCGCTCCACCAAGACCTCCGTCCGGCGCACAACGGCAACCAAGGCTGCACCAGCCGCACCGAAGCTGAACAAGGCCGAGCTCGAACAGCATGTCACCAAGCTCGAGCGGATGGTCACACGGCTGCGTGACAAGAACAAGGAACTCAAGCAGGTCGCGAATGATGCGCGCGAACATGCGGACTCCTTGGAAGAGCAGCTTGCGGCACGGCCTGCGGCGGAGCCAGCCGCGCCACGCAAGGCTCGCCGAAGCAAGCCGAAGCTCTCGACGGTTGATGCGCCCGATCCCTCCGATGAAGAGCCTGCGGCGTCGGACTGATCGGATCGAGCGGGTCAACTGCTTAATCCGGGCTTTCGCAAAATTGATGTTGGTTTGAGGTGCTGTCGCGAGTGTGACAGGCCTGTTTGGTCTAGCCGCTTGAAGCGGGATTGAACTTCCCGGAAATGGCTGCTTTCACTTCGTCATATGGCGGATGGGAGCAGTTGTGAGGGAAGTTCGGCAGCGATCATCGATCTGCCAGAGGCGCTGGCAGACTGCTTGTTGTCGATGACCCGCCTCCAGGTCCCGGCCTAGCCAGTGCGCCAGCTTTTTGCTCCTGGTGCCGATGCGATCTACCGGCTGGTGTTGCTCAGTGGTCTCGGGATCCTTGTCGCGCTCGCCATTGTTCTGATCGGGCTGGCGCACTCGGATTTTGCAGGCGGTGTCGGGGTGGCACCGACCCAGCCGGTACCATTCAGCCACAAGCATCATTCAGGCGAGCTCGGGCTGGATTGCCGTAACTGCCACGAGTCGGTTGAAGCCCAGGCCACGGCCGGACTTCCCCCCACGCACACCTGCATGACGTGCCATTCGCAGATCTGGACCGGCTCGGAGATGCTGGCGCCGGTGCGCGACAGTTTCGCCCACGACATGCCGCTGCAATGGACAAGGGTCAACCGGCTGCCTGACTACGTCTACTTCAACCATTCCGTTCACATCGTGAAGGGCATCGGCTGTTCGAGTTGCCACGGCGCCATGGACACCATGCAGCTTACTTTCCCCGTGCGGAACTTCACGATGGGGTTCTGCTTGTCCTGCCATCGTGAGCCGCAGAACTTCATTCGCACCGCTGCGCAGGTCTGGAACATGCACTGGTCGCCGGCTCCGAACCAGGCGGTTCTTGGTGCGGCACTGGTTAAGCAGAACCACATCGCCGACGCCGCGCGATTGACGGATTGCTCAACATGCCATCGCTAGACGAGAGTGATCTTGCAGCATTGCGGACGCGCCTCGCAGCCTTGCCACCGGGCCGCGCCGTGTGGCGCAGCCTGGATGCGGTCGCCGAAACCGATGCGTTCCGCGCCTTGCTGCAGCGCGAATATCCGGCCGTAAGCGATCTCGGCACCGGACCCGACCGGCGCGGCTTCCTGAAGCTCATGGCGGCATCGCTGGCGTTGTCCGGGCTGCTCGGTGACAAGGCGCGAGCCAACGGCCGTGAGCTCGAAGTCCCGTTCGTCAATCAGCCCGAGCACGTGGAACCTTCCGCCGCGCTGTCGTTCGCGTCGCTCAGCGTGGTTGGCGGCTTTGCCAACGGCATCCTGGTGACGACCCGGGACGGTCGGCCGCTGAAGGTCGAGGGCTATACCCAGCATCCCTGGACGCGAGGCGGCACCGATATCTTCGCGCAGGCATCGATCCTCGGCATCTACGATCCGCAGCGTTCCGCTGCCGTCCGCTTTCGCGGCCGGCCGAGCGACTGGCAGAGCTTCCAGGGCGCGATGGTCGGCCACATGGCGGCACTCAAGGCAGACGGCGGCGCCGGCCTGTCGATCCTGCTCGGCCCGACCACATCGCCGTCGCTGCTGTCGCAGCTTGCGGCGATGCAAACGGCGTATCCCGCCATGCGTCTTTACACGCACGCGCCACTCGACCGCACCGCCCTGTATGAGGGCACCCGACGGGCGTTCGGGCAGGCGCTCGAAACCAGATGGCGGTTCGGCCAGGCGCGCGTCGTTGTCGCCCTGGACGGCGACTTTCTTGATGCCGGCCCGCACCAATGCGGGGTGTCGCGTGACTGGATCGAAGCCAGGCATGCCTCGCTCGCGAGCGGCAGCCTGATGGAACTGCACGCAGCCGGCAGCGTGCCGAGCCTGACCAGCGCCAAGGCGGATTATGCGGTGGCCGCGACCCCGGCGGAGATCGCGATGCTGGCGGACGCCTTGCTGGCGGGGATCAACCAGACGCAGCCCTCGCTGCCCGCTTCGGACACCGCGGACCCGCGCGCCGCGTGGCAGGCGCGTGTTCTGGCCGCACTCCGGGCAGCGCGCGGAGCCAGCCTCGTCGTTGCGGGCTCGCATCAGCCTCCCGAAATCCAGGAGGCCGTGCACCGCCTGAACCAGGCGCTGGGCAACGTCAACAAGACCGTGTTCTACACCGCCCCGGTCGCGCCGGGCTTCGCGGCCCTGCCCGACCTCGTGCAGGAGATCAACCGTGGCGCCGTGAAGCTGCTGGTGATGCTGGACACCAACCCGGCCTATGACGCACCCGGCGACAGCGGCTTTGCGGCACTGCTGTCGCGCATACCGCTGAAGGTGCATGCCGGGCTCTACCAGGACGAAACCGCCGATCGCTCGGACTGGCACCTGCCCCTGGCGCATCCGCTCGAATCCTGGGGTGATGCGCGCTCGCTCGATGGCACCGTGGGCCTCATGCAGCCGACGATCGCGCCGTTGTACGGCGGCCGGTCGGTTCCGGAGATCCTCTCGATGCTGGCGGATGCGCAGCCGCAAACCGGCGTCACACTGCTGAAAGCGCATTGGCAGGGCAGCCGTCCGGAGCAGGATTTCGCCCCCGCATGGCGGCAGATGCTGCAGGACGGGTTCATCGCCAACAGCGCTTTCACCCCGCAGCCGGTGCAGCTGCGGCCGGCATCGGCACCCAGGCCAGACGCAGCCGTGACCGGCACCGGACTTGCGGTACTGATCAGGCCCGATCCGACCCTGCTGGATGGCGCGTTCGCCAATAATGGCTGGCTGCAGGAGCTGCCCAAGCCGCTGACCAAGATCGTCTGGGAGAATGCGATCTCGATCAGCCCGGCGCTCGCCGAGCGCAGCCACCTGGCCCAGGGCGACCGGGTCGTGCTCAGCGCCGACGGGCGAAGCATCGAGGGGCCGATCTGGGTGCAGCCCGGGCAGGCGGACAACACGGCGGGACTGACGCTCGGCTACGGCCGCCAGGTGCCGGACATGCTGTTCGATGGGCTGGGCTACGACTCCTACCAGCTCCGCCGCGGCGCCGATCCGTGGCAGCTGGCCGGCGCCAGCCTGCGCGCCACCGGCAAGCGGCAGAAGCTGGTGACCACCCAGGACCATGGCAGCATGGAAGGACATGATTTCGTCCGCGTCCAGCGCGTGGGCGCGCCGCCCGCTGGCGAGCACACCAGCTTCACTCAGCCCAGCCTGTACCCGGCGCAGCGTGGCGATGGCCGCGCCTGGGGCATGGTCATCGACCTGGATGCCTGCATCGGCTGCAACGCCTGCGTCACCGCCTGCCAGTCCGAGAACAACATCGCCGTGGTGGGCCGCGAACAGGTGGCGCTGGGACGGGAGATGCACTGGCTCCGGGTCGACCGCTACTACGAGGGAGGATTGGACGAGCCGAAGACCCATTTCCAGCCGGTTCCGTGCATGCATTGCGAGGATGCGCCGTGCGAGGTGGGATGCCCGGTCGAGGCCACCCTGCACGACCATGAAGGCCTCAACCTCATGGTATACAACCGATGCGTGGGAACCCGCGCCTGTTCCGGCTACTGCCCCTACAAGGTAAGGCATTTCAACTATCTTGATTATTCAGCCGGTGCCTCGCCGAGCCTCACCTTGCAGCGCAACCCGGAGGTGACGGTGCGCGCCCGCGGCGTGATGGAGAAGTGCACCTACTGCGTGCAACGCATCGTCGAAGCGCGGATCGAGTCCGACAAGAACAACGCGCCGATCGCGGATGGCAGGGTGCAGACCTCCTGCCAGAACGCCTGCCCCACCCGGGCGATCAGCTTCGGCGACCTGAACGATAAAGCCAGTGCCGTGGCCGCGGCCCGGCAGGACCCGCGCAACTACGCGCTGCTGGGCGACCTCAACACCCGGCCACGCACCACCTATCTGGCCAAGGCGGCGCCGGGCGGCGATGACCATGCCGAGTGACGCGCTGCTGCTTTCCGGACGGACCTACCGCTCGATCGGCCGAGACGTCGCCGGCATTGCCGTCGTGCAGGATACTGGCCTGCGCTGGTGGATCGCCTTTGCGGGCGCGCTCGGGCTGCTTGGCGTGTTCGCGGGATCGCTGGGATACCTGGTCTATGAAGGCACCGGCATCTGGGGCAACAACATCCCCGTCACCTGGGCGCTGGACATCGTCAGCTATGATTGGTGGATCGGCATCGCCAGCGGCGGCCTGCTGATCTCGGCCCTGCTGCTTCTGCTTGAAGCCAGCTGGCGGGGCGCGCTCAACCGGGTCACCGAGACGATGGCGCTGATCGCAGCCGCGGCCGCGGGCCTCTACCCGATCATCCATCTCGGCCGGCCGTGGCTGTTCTACTGGAACTTGCCCTACCCCAACACCCTGCTGCTATGGCCGCAATGGCGCAGCCCCCTGGTCTGGGACGCGGTGGACATCATCAGCTACCTGCTGATCTGCCTTTGCTTCTGGTTCATCGGGCTGGTTCCGGATCTGGCCACGCTGCGCGACCGCGCAGGCGCCCAAAGCGAAGCATCCGCCGGGCGCAAGCACAGCGAGCGGCACCTGCTCCGCGCCCAGCTCTATGGCATCGCGGCACTGGGCTGGCGCGGGTCGGCGGTGCATTGGCAGCGCTGGACACTGGCCCGCCGCCTGGTCGCCCTGCTTGGCGCGATCGTCGTGGTGTCGCTGCAAACCGGGGCTGCGGTGATGTTCGCCGGGACGCTGGAACCGGGATGGCACGACACGCTGATGCCGGTATCCTTCCTGTTCTCGGCCCTGTTCGAGGGGGTGGCCACGGTGAGCGTGCTTACGGTGCTGCTGCGCGCCCTGGCGCCGCTGCGCCAGTTCATCACGCCGAGGCATCTCGACCTGCTGGCCAAGCTGCTGCTCGGGCTGGGCCTGCTCAACCTGTATTGCTATGCGGCCGAGTATCTGACCACAGCGGCGCTTGGCACCGACTTCGACCGTGCCCTGCTGGCACGCCGGTTCAACGGTCCCAATGCCTGGAGCAGCTGGATGATGCTCGGCTGCGCCCTCCTGCCGGTGCATCTGTTCTGGCTGGCGCCGCTGCGTCGCTCGGCCGCTGCCCTGTTCGCAGTCGGCCTGCTGGCGGCGGCGGGATTATGGGCCGACCATTTCACCATCATCGTGATCACCCTGCAGCACGACTTCCTGCCCTCCGCCGCCAACCGCTACAGCATCGGTTTCTGGGGGGTGTCCACCTTTGCAGGCAGTTGCGGGTTGTTCCTGATGCTGCTGCTGCTCGCCGTCCGGTTCCTGCCGATGGTCTCGATCCATGAGCTCCGGCGCTTCGCCGGGCCGGCCGCGGAGAAGCGCGGTGTCTGAGGCCCATGCGCCGCCGCTCTGGGGCGTCAGCGCCGAGTTCGACTCCGCCGCCGCCATGGTCGCCGCGCTCTACAGCATGCGCGACCGTGACTTGGGACGGCTGGATGCGTTCTCGCCGGTTCCGGTCCCGGAAGCCGGTGCGGCGCTGCGGCTGCCGCAGGACCATATCGGCTGGTTCGCCACCGCCGGGGTGATCGGCGGAGGGATGCTGATGATGGCCACCTGCCTGTATTCCACGATCTACTCCTATCGCTTCAACATCGGCGGACGGCCGCTGGTGAGCTGGCCATACTACATCGTGCCGACCTGCTCGTTCGCGATGCTCAGCGGGGCGCTGATGGTGTTTGCCGCCTTCCTGGTGCTGAACCGGCTACCGCGCCTCAACCATCCCGCATTCAACATCCCGGAGTTCCGCGAGGTCACCGAGGACCGCTTCTTTATCGTGGTCGAGGCGCGTCACGACGCGTTCGATGCGGATGCGGTCGAGCGCGCCCTCCGCGCGCTGCCGCAGCGCCCGTCGCGGATCAGCCGCGTGGCGCGATGAACGGCGCGCGAGCACCGGTCCGGCGGACGGCCATTCTGTTGCTGCTGGCAGCGCTGGGCGCCTGCAAGAAAGAAGACATGTACTCGCAGGAGCGCGTGCAGTCGTGGGATACCAGCAGCTTCTTCGGCAATGGGAGCTCCATGCGCAAACCGGTCGAGGGCACGGTTCCGCGCACGGTCCCGGATCCAACCGTTCCGGAGCCGGCACGCATCGACGCAGCCCTGCTCGCACGCGGTCAGCAGCGGTTCGACATCTTCTGCAGCCCGTGCCACGGCCGCGCCGCCAACGGCGAGGGCATGATCGTCCAGCGCGGCTTTCCGCACCCGCCCTCCTTTGTGGTGGGCCCGCTCCGCTCCGCCAGGGCACAACTGTTCTATGACGCCATCACTCACGGCTACGGCGCCATGTACAGCTTTGCCGACCGCGTCCCCGACTCCGACCGATGGGCGATCATCGCCTATATCCGCGCCTTGCAGCTGAGCCAGGATGCGGACCCGGCACGGCTGCCGGCGCAGGAGCAGGCGGCCCTGGCCGCCCTGCATTGATGCATCCAATGCGCATTCCCCTCGGGTTCGGCCTGATGGCCGCGGCAGCCTGGATCATCCTGGCGCTGGCAGGCGGCGCGGTGATGCCGTCCTACCTGGCGGCCTGGCTGTTCTGCCTCGCCTTTCCGGTGGGCGCCCTGCCCCTGCTGATGCTGGCGGAGCTGTTCGGCATCGTCGCGGGGCCGATCCTGACCAGCTTGCGGCGCATGGTGGCGCTGCTGCCGCTTGTAGCCTTGTTCTGCCTTCCCGTGCTGCTGCATCCGGGCGTGCTCTACCGCCACCCGGTGGCAGGAGCCTGGATGGCGCATGGCGCCTTTGCTGGCCGCATGATCGTGATGTTGCTGCTGTGGAGCGTGATGGCGCTCGCGTTCATGCGGCCGCCGCTGCGAGCTCCACGCACGGCGATGGCCGCAGCCGGGCTCTGCTTGCATCTGGTGATCGGCACCGTGGCCGCCTTCGACTGGATCATGGCGCTCGATCCGAGCGTCAACTCTTCGCTGTTCGGACTGCTGGCGATGAGCGGCCAGATCTCGGCGGCCCTGTGCGCCGCCGTGTTCGTCCAGGCGGCGGCAGGAGATCGGGCACTGCCCACGCGAACCGCGCCGCTGCTGCTGGTTGCGATCGGAAGCTGGTTGTTTCTGCACTTCATCCAGTTCCTGATCATCTGGTCGGCCGACCTGCCGAGCGAGATCGGCTGGTACCAGGACCGGATCGGCGGCCTCGGGGGTGCTGCGATCTGGTTCGGCGTTGCCGCCGTGGCGCTGGCGTTTGCGGCCATGCTGCCGCGCCGGCTGGCCCGCAACCGGGCGCTGCTGGCGAGCGTCAGCGCGATGCTGCTTCTGGTTCACCTGCTGGAAAGCCTCTGGATGGTGACTCCGAGCCTGCGCCGCCGGTTCGATCTGCCGCCTGCGGACCTGCTGGCGATGCTGAGCGTGGCGGCTCTTGCGGCCGGATGCCTGCTTTCCCCACGGATGCGCCATGAACCAACCTAGCCGCGCCCGCAACCTCCTCCGGCGCGTCCTCAGCGGCGCCCTCTCTGCGGCGCGCGAAGCCGGGCTTCGGATGCTCCGCAGCACTCCCGCCGAGCAGCCCGAGGAAGATCAGTCCGGCCGCGGCGACCCTTCCGTTCCCGCCAGTCCGGCCGCAACGAGCGCGGGCCACGAAGTGGCGGACATGAGCGGCGGGCTGATGACCCGGCTCGCCATAGGCCTTCTCGCCTCGGCCGCCTGCGTGATCGTGCTGATGCTGCTGCTCAACCGCTGGTTCCATCAGGCCGATCGGCTGGATCAGCCGCGCCTCACCGCTGAGCAGACGATGCGCGTGCTGCCGCCCGCGCCACGGCTGCAGACCGATGCCGTCCATGAACTCGGAGCGCTCCGTGACCGCGAGGATGCGCTGCTGCACCACTACGCCTGGATCACTCCCGAACGCCGGCGTGCCCGCATCCCGATCGACCGTGCGATGATCCTGGTGACCGGCCGAAGCCTGGACGCAGCCCCATGAACAAGAGCGCCTACCCGCTGCTGCTCTGGCCCGATGCCGCCTCGGCGAGCGCGGTCGAGACCGACCGTCTGATCCTGCTGTTCACCCTGCTCACCCTGCTGCTGGTGGTGCCGGTGTTTCTTGCCATCACCTATTTCGCGGTCCGCTACCGGGACGGCGCCAAGGTGGTGCGCGTGCGCGTCGAGAACAACGACCGCATGCTCGAGCTGTCATGGATGCTGATCCCGTTCGTGCTCACCCTGATCTTCTTCTTGTGGGGAGCCAGGATGTTCGACATCCACCGCCACGTGCCCGCGAACGCGATCACCATCGATGCGATCGGGCGGCAATGGATGTGGAAGTTCCAGCACCCCGGCGGCCAGGCGGAGATCAACAACCTGCACGTGCCGACCGGAGATCCCGTGGTGATCAACATGATCTCCCAGGACGTCATCCACGGGCTCTACATCCCGGCCTTGCGGATCCAGATGGAGACGCTGCCCGACCGCTACACCCAGCTCTGGTTCAAGGCGGACACCCCCGGCACGTTCAACATCCTTTGCAGCGAGTTCTGCGGCACCGACCATTCCAGGATGCGGGGCATCCTCACCATCATGAGTCCCGCCGATTTCCAGAACTGGTTGAGCCATGCGGGCTCAAGCCAGGACCTGGCGGCAGCCGGACGGCCGCTCTTCTCGACCTATGGCTGCAGCGGCTGCCACGAAGGCGGCGGCACGGTGCGGGCACCCTCGCTGGCCGGGCTCTACGGCCATCCGGTCCCACTCGAAGGCGGCGGCACGATCATCGCCGACGCAAGCTACATCCGTGACAAGATCCTCAACCCGGACAATCACCTGATCGCCGGCTACAAGCAGGTCATGCCCAGCTTCAAGGGCGTGATCCGCGAGGAGGACCTGTCAAGGCTGGTCGCCTATATCGAACGCGACCCGTCAGGCGGCAGACAAACCAATGGAGAACCGGCGCCATGAGCCCATTGGACAGCATGCTGCGGGACCCGAAGACGCCACGCTCGACGATCGGCCGCCCGCCTGACTACCTGCATGAGGAGCACACGCTCCGCTCCTGGTTCTTCAGCACCGACCACAAGCGGATCGCCCTGATGTATCTGGCGGCGATCACCGGCTTCTTCATCATCGGCTCGATCGCCGCCGCCATGATCCGGCTGTCGCTGATCGTGCCGAACGGCGAGATCTTCACCAACGACACCTACAACAAGCTGTTCACCATCCACGGCGTGGTGATGGTCTGGTTCTTTCTGATCCCCTCCATCCCGACCACCTTCGGCAACTTCCTGATCCCGATCATGATCGGCGCCAAGGATGTGGCCTTTCCCCGCCTCAACCTGCTGAGCCTCTACATCTTCACCACCGGCGCGCTGTTCACGCTGGCCGACGTGATCATCGGCGGCGTCGACACCGGCTGGACCTTCTATGCGCCGTACAGCACGACCTTCTCCAACGCCTACGTCATTCCGGCACTGCTCGGCGTCATCGTGGTGGGCTTCTCGTCGATCCTCACCGGGCTGAACTTCGTTGTCACCATCCACACCTTGCGCGCACCCGGCATGACCTGGTTCCGCCTGCCGATCTTCATCTGGACGCACTATGCCGTCAGCCTGATCTTCCTGCTGGCAACACCGGTGATCACCATCACGCTCACCCTGCTGGTGATGGAGCGCGCGTTCGGCATCGGCGTGTTCGATCCCAAGCTCGGCGGCGATCCGGTGCTGTTCGAGCACCTGTTCTGGTTCTATTCGCACCCCGCGGTCTACATCATGGTGCTGCCGGGCATGGGCGTGATCAGCGAGATCGTGCCGGCCTTCTCGCAGAAGCGAATCTTCGGCTACCGGTTCGTGGCCTATGCCAGCATCGGCCTCGCCACCATCACCTTCCTGGTGTGGGGCCACCACATGTTCGTCAACGGCGAAAGCGAGGTGGCCGCACTGACGTTTTCCCTGCTCAGCTTCGCCGTCGCGGTTCCCTCGGCGGTGAAGGTCTACAACTGGACCGCCACGATCTACAAAGGCAGCATCCGGCTGGCAACCCCGATGCTCTACGCCATGGGCTATATCGGGCTGTTCGTGCTCGGCGGATTGACCGGCCTGTTCCTGGCGACGCTGTCGATCGATGAGCATCTGCACGGCACCTACTTCGTGGTGGCGCACTTCCACTACATCATGGTGGGCGGCACCATGCTGGCGTTCCTGGGCGGGCTGCATTTCTGGTGGCCGAAATTCACCGGCCGGCTTTATCCGGAAGCGATGGGCCGGGTATCCGCGTTCCTGATCTTCATCGGCTTCAACGTCACCTTCTTCCCGCAATTCATCCTGGGCTACCTGGGCATGCCGCGGCGCTACCACGACTATCCGGCGGAGTTCCAGATCCTCAACATCCTGTCTTCCGCGGGCGCCCTCATCCTCGCCGCGGGGTACCTGTTTCCGCTGATCTACCTGATCTACTCGCTCTGGTACGGCAAGCGTGCGCCGAGCAACCCCTGGGATGCCAAGGGGCTCGAATGGACCACGACCTCGCCGCCCCCCGCGCACAACTTCGACAAGCAGCCGATCGTGGATTTCGAGGCCTACGACTACCCGATCAAGCCGTCCGATCATGGCTGACGCCGCCGTCGGGATCGCGCTGCACGAGCATTTCGCCAATGTCGGCCAGCAACGTCAGGCCGCCAAGCTCGGCATGTGGATCTGGCTGCTCACCGAGCTGCTGTTATTCTCCGGCCTGTTCGCAACCGCCTTTGCGCTGCACGTGCTGCATCCGGGCGCGGTCACCGAGGCGGCGAAGCACCTCAAGTTCTGGATCGGCGCCACCAACACGCTGGTGCTGATCGTCTCGAGCCTCACCATGTCGGGCGCGATCGCCTGCTCGCGCCTCGACCTGCAACGCTGGATGGTGCGCTGCATGCTGGCGACCGCGGCGCTCGGCAGCCTGTTCCTGGTGCTCAAGGGATACGAATACTACCGCGACTATGTCGAACACATGACGCCGTTCCTGCAGCGGCCGTATGCGCTGTCGCAGAGCCCGGCCTCGCAGCTGTTTGTTGACCTGTATTTCGTGACCACCGGGCTGCACGGGCTGCACCTGACCACCGGCGTCAGCATCCTGCTCTGGGTGACCTCACGCGCCCGACAGCCGAACTTCCTGCAACGACATCAAAACTGGATCGAGGTGTTCGGCCTCTACTGGCACTTCATCGACTTGATCTGGATCATCGTCTTCCTAGCACTCTACGTGCTTGCCCGATGAAACACCCAACCCTCACCGCCGAGCAGCGCCTCGCCCTGTGGCGCCAGATGCGCGTGCCGACCTTCGCCTTTGCGGCCCTGCTGCTGTTCCTGGGCGGGATCGTCCTGCTCGGGAGCGTGGCGCCGTCCCGGATCAGCTCGGCCGTGGAGTTCGCCCTGCTGATCTGCATGGTTCTCACGGTGCTGCTGTTCAACATGGAGGTTCGCGACGAGACCCCGCTGCTGCGCTTCTTTTCCGCCTTTGGCTTCGTCTGGGTGGCCGTGCTGTTCACCATGCTCATGCTGGACTACTTCACGCGTTGACCGATCACCGGTCGGGCACGCCGCCGGAGCAGCACAAGCAGCGCCAGGATCATCAGCACGGTCACCGCACCGGCGAGCCGCAGCAGCTTGACGATCGCCAGCGAGTAGCGGCCGGTGTTGGAATCGTAATGAAAGCAGATCAACAGGATCGGCAACGCGGCCTTGGCGATGCCGCCCGCGCGCGCCCGCACCAGTGCCGCGCGCAGGTCGCCCGGCTGGTAGCCGACGCCCAGCAGATAGCTCGAGATCACGCCGCTCGGGCTGATCAGCACCAGTCCGGCAGGATGGATGAACTGCTTGAGAGACAGATCGTAGCGGCTGTGATAGCCCACCGCCCGCTCCAGCGCTCCGATCGCGGCTGCGCTGCCGGTCAGGAAGTGCCAGCCGGCGCCGGCACCGAACGAGGGAAACGCGGCAAGGTCCGAGCGCATCGCCGCCGCCGCGTCGCGCGGAGTTTCGGCGGGATCGATACTGACGAAGGCCACCTGGTAGTCGGTGCCCGGGCGCAGACCAGTCTGTTCCAGGCTCGCGAACATGTCCTGGCGTATCAGGCCGCACAGCGCCGGACAGGAGAAATAGCCAAGCGCCAGCACCGTCGGACGGTGGTCGAGCACCTCGCGCAGCGCGATCCTGCGTCCCGCCTGATCCGCGAACATGGTGGCCAACGGCAAGGTCCGGCCGAGGCGCTGCTCATAGACGATGCCGCTGGTATCCGGCGGGCCGGCGAGCGCGAGCGGCGGCCACAGCAGCGTCACGGCGGCGACCACCATCAGGCAGCGGCGCACCAGCCCCCGGTCACTCCGGAGGTTGTGAAGGGCGGCGTCAGCAGGCATGGTCGCGAAACGCCGGACGCGGACGCTGCACGGCAATCTCGGACGAGGAGGCTTCATGGTGCTCACGCGTGTCGCGATCTACGAGGGCACCATCAATCCGGCTGATGCCGATGCCTTCTTCAAGGATGTGCATGATCGGCTCGAGCCGATCTGGCGCTCCTTTCCGCATGTGCTCGACGTGCGGATCCTGCGGGTCACCCAGCCCGACGCCGACGCGAGGCCAACGGTGATGATCCTGGAGATGGATTTCCCGTCGATGCAGGCGATCGAACAGTCGCTGAACTCCGACATCAAGACCAAGGCGCACGCCCTGACCATCGAGGTGCTGAAGCCGTTCAGCGGCCGCTTCTACCATCTGGTCACCGCAAGCCATCGCGCCTGACCGGCAGGAGTTCGCCAGCGCTCGGCTCAGACGTCGAGATTCGCGACCTTCAAAGCGTTGCCGACGATGAAGTCACGGCGCGGCTCCACCACGTCGCCCATCAGGGTCGAGAACACCTGCGCCGCACTCTCGATGTCGCCCACCTTGACCTGCAACAGGGTCCGGGCGCCGGGATCCAGTGTCGTGCGCCACAGCTGCTCCGCGTTCATCTCGCCCAATCCCTTGAAGCGCTGGATCGCAAGTCCCTTGCGGCCCTGCGCCAGGATGCGGTCGTATGTGGTGGCAGGTCCGGCCACCACCGCGTCGTTGTTGTCGAGCGAAAGCGTCGCCGGCGCGCCGCCGAAATCGCGCGCCAGCAGGTCCGCGCGCTCCGCCAGCCACAACACGTCGGCGCTGCGCAGCGCGCTCGCCTCGAGATGGTAGCGCTCGCCAACGCCGCGCACGCTGCGGCCCATATGCAGGCCGCCCGCATCGACCGAGACCACCCAGCCACGCTCCGCCGGCAGCGAGGCCGCATCGAGGCGTGCGGCCAGCGCCTGCGCCTGCGCCTGTCCGCGTCCCACATCCGGCGTCAGCGCGCCGGAGATCGCCGCCTGCTCCAGGATCCAGATCGGTGCGGTCACCGACAGCCGGCGCAGCGCGCGGGTGGCGTCGTGCAGCCAGGAGGTTTCGGCCGCGAGCTCGGCGCCCTGCAGCACCCGGCCATCCGAATAGGTCAGCCGTGAATGCGACAGCGCCTTGTCGAGCAGGTACTGCTCGAGCTGGAGGTCGTTCTTGAGATAGCGCTCCTCCTGCCCGCGCTTGGCGCGATACAGCGGCGGCTGGGCGATATACAGGTGGCCGTGCTCGATCAGCTCCGGCATCTGCCGGAAAAAGAAGGTCAGCAGCAGCGTGCGGATATGCGAGCCGTCCACGTCGGCGTCGGTCATGATGACGATGCGGTGGTAGCGCAGCTTGGCCACCGCGAAGCCGCCCTGCTCCGGCTCCCCGTGGCCGATGCCGGTGCCGAGTGCGGTGATCAGCGTGCCGATCTCGGCGGATCCGAGCATCCGGTCGAAGCGCGCGCGCTCGACGTTCAGGATCTTGCCTTTCAGCGGCAGGATCGCCTGGAAGCGCCGGTCGCGTCCCTGCTTGGCGGTGCCGCCCGCGGAATCACCCTCGACAAGGAAGATCTCGGCCTTAGAAGCGTCCCGCTCCTGGCAATCCGCGAGCTTTCCGGGCAGCGTCGAGATATCGAGCACGCCCTTGCGCCTCGTCAGCTCGCGCGCCTTGCGCGCCGCCTCGCGGGCCGCCGCCGCGTCCATCACCTTGCCGATGATCGATCGCGCTTCCTTGGGGTGGGTCTCGAACCAGTGGGCGATCGCATCCGCGGTGGCCGCCTGGACCACCGGCTGCACCTCCGAGCTGACCAGCTTCTCCTTGGTCTGCGAGGAGAACTTTGGATCCGGCACCTTCACCGACAGCACCGCCGTCATCCCCTCGCGCATGTCCTCGCCGGCTAGGGTGAGCGCTTCCTTCTTGCCGAGACCTTCGGCGTATTTTCCCACCACACGGGTAAGCGCCTGGCGGAACCCGGCCAGGTGCGATCCGCCGTCGCGCTGCGGGATGTTGTTGGTGAAGCAGAGCATGGTCTCGTGGAAGCTGTCGTTCCAGGAGAGCGCGAACTCCACCTTGATGCCCTGGGCGTTATCCGCGCCCAGTGCGGTGATCGGCGGGGTTGCGACCGGCGCCTTGCCACGGTCGAGCCACTCAACAAACGCGACCAGGCCGCCTTCGTAACAGAAGCGCTGCTCGTTGGCCGGCGCATGGCGCTCGTCGCGCAGCAGGATCTCGAGACCCGAGTTGAGAAAGGCAAGCTCCCGCAAGCGACGTTCGAGAATAGCGAAGTCGAACTCGGTCTTGGCAAAGGTCGCAGCACTCGGCTTGAAGCTCACCTCGGTGCCGCGGGCCTCCTCGCTCGGACCCACCTCGCGCAGCGACGCCACCGTTTCCCCGTGCCGGAAGCCGATCTCGTGCTCGATGCCTTCGCGCCAGATCCGCACGGTCATCCATTCCGACAGCGCATTGACCACCGCGGCGCCAACCCCGTGCAGCCCGCCGGAAACCTTGTAGGAGTTCTGGTTGAACTTGCCGCCGGCATGCA
>CAXUNX010000030.1:0-23341 GCA_964252545.1 uncultured Acetobacteraceae bacterium
CTCGAGCAGGCGGTCTCGGTGATCGTCGAGGCGCCCGCCCTGGTGCCGCACGCCGGAGCAAAGGCGGTCTATGACCGGCTGCATCCGATCCATGCCGGGCTGCACGCGGAGCTCGAAGCCACCACCAGCCGGCTCGCTTCGTTCGCACGGGAGTCCGGCGGGTGCTGAAGGCGGTGATCTTCGACCTCGACGGCACGCTGGTGGACAGCGCGCCCGACATCGCCTGGGGCATCAACCGGATGCTGGCGGAGCACGGCCTGCCGGCGCAGGAGGTGCGCGCGGTGGAGCGGCTGACCGGCGAGGGCGCCCATGTGCTGGTGGCCAAGATCTACCAGAGCCTCGGGGAGGCGGTCAGCGACGAGCGCGTCGCCCACGACACCGCGCGCTATCTCGCCCACTACCGCACGCGCCCGGCGCAGGACTCCACCCTGTATGCCGGTGCTGCGGAGGCGTTGGCGGTGCTGCGGAGCACCGGCGTGCGGCTCGCCGTCTGCACCAACAAGGTGCAGTCGCTGGCCGAACAGGTGCTTGAGCATTTCTGCATCCGCGACTGCTTCGAACTCGTGGTGGGCGCCGACACCACGCCGTTCCGCAAGCCGCACCCGGTGCCCCTGCTTTTTGCGCTCGAGCATTTCGGGGTGGCGCCGGCCGACGCGATCTTCGTGGGCGACACCGCCATCGACCGCGACTGCGCGCTGGCCGCCGGCACCGGGTTCCGTGTCGTGCCTTGGGGCAACGGTCCCGGCGTGGCGGTGGCAGGCGGGCAGCGGCTCGGCCGCTTCTCCGACCTGCTGGCCGCCCCGGACGTGGCCTGAATGGGCCCCATGCTTACCCTGGTGGCGCAGGCGCGCGGCGGGCTGAGCAGTGCCGAGTCCCGGCTTGCGGAGGTGGTGCTGACCCGCCCCGAGGAGGTGATCACCATGAGCATGACCGCGCTCAAGGGCTTCGCCTCGGTCAGCGACCCGACCATCGTGCGGTTCTGTCGGCGGTTGGGCTGCGCCGGCTATCCCGAGTTCAAGGTCAGGCTGGCGCAGGGCCTGGCGCCCAAGCCGCCGTTCGAGCATCAGCCGATCACCGGCGCCGACAGCGTCGCCTCTTCCGCCACCAAGCTGCTGGAGAACTCGATCAACGCCATCCGGCGGTTCAGCGACGACCTCGATCCGGCGGCGCTGGAGGCGGCGGCGGACCGGCTGCTGCTGGCGAAGAACGTCTTTCTGTTCGCCCTCGGCCTGTCCGAAACCGTGGCGTTCGACGCCGAGCACAAGCTGTTCCGGCTTGGGGTGCATTGCCGGCTGGTGCTGGACGCGCACCGGCAGACCCTCATCACCCCCGCGCTGGGTGCCGACGAGGCGATCATGTTCTTCTCGCATTCCGGCGCCACGCGCACGCTGGTCAACGCGGCGGTCGCGGCGCGGGGCCGGGGTACCGCGACCATCGCGCTCACCGCGCCGCGATCGCGCCTGGCGCAGGAGTGCGACGTGGTGATCGCGCTGCCACGCTACGAGGATAGCGAGCTGTACACGCCGCTCACCGCCCGGCTGAACCACTTCCTGGTGGTCAACATGCTGGTGATCGCCATCGGGCTGCGGCAGAAGCGCGCGATGCCCGACAACCTGGCAGCCCTGGAACCCTGGCTGACCGAGAAACTTGCTGATCCGATCGAGGAGAACCGAACATGCAACCCGACAAGCCGCAGGACCGCGCCAAGCTCGCCGCCGGCCGCAAGGCGATCGAGACCTACCTGAAGGACGGCATGCGGATCGGCCTGGGATCGGGCACCACGTCGCACTGGTTTGTGCGGGCGCTGGGCGAGCGGGTCAAGCAGGGCTTCGATATCGCGGGCGTGCCGACCTCGACTGCGACGCGCGACCTGGCGATCGCCGTGGGCGTGCCGCTGCTCGACCTGAACGATTCGGGCGAGCTGGATCTCACCATCGACGGCGCCGACGAGATCGACCATCGGGGGCGCATGATCAAGGGAGGCGGCGCCTGCCTGCTTTGGGAGAAGATGGTGGCGCGCGCCTCGAAGCGCATGGTGGCGGTGGTCGATGACGGCAAGGTGGTGGAAACGCTCGGCGCGTTCCCGCTGCCGATCGAGGTGATCCGCTTCGGCTGGCGCAGCACCGAGCGCGAGCTGCGCACGCTGTTCGCCGAGTTCGGCTACAGCGATCCCAAGGTCGTGCTGCGCGGCGGCGAGGCCGAGCCGATCCATACCGACAGCGGCCACTACATCCTCGATTGCCACCTCGAGCGGATCACCGACCCGGACCGGCTGGCGCCGCGCTTCAACGAGATCCCGGGCGTGGTCGAGCACGGGCTGTTCGTGGGCATCGCGCATGAGATGGTGGTGGGCCACGCGGACGGCAGCGGCGAGGTGATCCGGCTGGATTGAGGCGGCCGCAGGCAGCAGCTCAGGCGGCGCTGGTGGTCGTGCAACCTCCGGCCGCCCGCTCGGCTTCGTGCGGGCCGGCGCGTGAAACCACGACGTTCCTGCCGTTCGCCTTGGCGTGGTAGAGCATCGCGTCGGCTTCTGCGATCAGCTGACGCTGCTTGTCGCGGTTCGGGCATATGCACCGGATGCTGCCGATGCCGGCGCTGATGGTGACGACGCCGGACCCGTTGGCTTCGTGCCTCCTGCCCATCGCCTCGACGGCGGCGCGGGCTCGCTCGGCGACCAGCACCGCGCCGGCGAGGTCGGTCGCCGGCAGCAGGATGATGAACTCCTCGCCGCCATAGCGCGCGACGACGTCCTCCGGGCGGCAGGCCGCCGATCTGAGCGCGTCTGCGACGGCCTGGAGGCATTCGTCCCCGGATTGATGTCCATAGGTGTCGTTGAACGGCTTGAACCAGTCGACGTCGATCAGCACGACCGACAGGGCCTGTCCGTTCCGGGTTGCCGCCTGCCATTGCTGGGTGAACGCCTCGTCGAACCGGCGGCGATTGCTGATGCCGGTGAGGCCGTCCACGAGGGCGATCGCTTCGAGCCGTTCGTAGGCCACGCGCAGGGCATGCTCGGCCTTCTGCTGCTCGGTGACGTCAACCACCACGCCAAAGATGGTGACCGGCGAACCGTCCGGTCCCGCAGCCGCCATGCCCCGTGACTTGACATAGCGGACCTCTCCATCACGGCATAACAGCTGTCCCATGTCTTCATACGGCAGCCCCTCGGTGAGGGCTCGCTGCATCAGCGCCTGCAAACGGGCGCGATCCTCGGGCCAGTAGAAGTCGAGCGCCGATTCCAGGGCGGGAACGTAGCCTTCGCGGGTGACGCCGTGGATGCGGTACATCTCGTCCGACCAGTTCATGGTGCCGGAGGGCAGGCTCATGCGCCAATGACCCACATGCGCGATCTCCTCGGCCATCTCGAGCCAGCAGATTGCATCGTCGCGCCTGGCCACCAGCGTCGTCAGCTCGGCCTCCTTGTCGCGAAGCTGTTCCTCGATGCGTTTGAAAGCCGTCACGTCGTTGGTTGAGACGTAGAACCCGATCACGTCCCCGCCTGCATCGCAATCCGGCACGTAGTTCACCTGGATCTTCGCCGCCGATCCGTCGGGCTTGCGGATCGTCCGCACGAACGACTGGGGTTCGCCGCGCAGGACGCCTTCGATATACACCTGGCTTGCGGCGAACAGTTCTTTGCCCAGCAGGTCCTGCATCCGGCTGCCGATGATGAAGTCGACGGGTTCGGCGAACAGATCGAGATGGGCCCGGTTGGCGAACCGGCAGATCAGCCCGCTGTCCCAGTAGGCGATCACTCCGGGCAGGGACTCGACGATCTGCTCAAGCAAGCCGGGCGGACAGGATGGTTCGGCAGATCTTTTCATGCGTCTGGCCTTGGGACGGTCTCGTGGCAATCCGCGAGCATGCAAAGCTACAACCGAGCTTTTAAGACTGCGTAAACGCCGCGCTCCGGAGCGAGCCCGGCCTTGCTGCCGAAGGCGTGATGAAGGCCGGGCTGATCGCTTGACTTTAGCGATCGATAAACATAACGAGGCCGGGTGGCGGGCCGGCGCTCGGGCGCTCGCCGCCGCAGGCATCATGACGGGAGTCGACATGCACGAGCTTATTCCTGGCGGGTTCAGCGAAGGCATGGTCGAGGCGGGTGGCGCCACCATCCATTATCTGCGGGGCGGACGCGGCGATCCGTTGGTGCTGATCCATGGCTGGCCCCAGACCTGGTTCGAATGGCGGCTGGTCATGCCCCTGCTGGCGGCACGCTTCGACGTGATCGTGCCGAGCCTGCGCGGCATCGGCGGCTCGCGTCCCGCAGAGCAGGCAGGCTATGACGCACCGAGCATGGCGGAAGACATCCGCGAGCTGCTGCGCGCACTCGGCATCAGCAGCGCCCATGTGGTGGGCCACGATATCGGCATGCTGGTCGCCTACGCCCATGCCGTGCGGTTCCCGGAGGCGACGCGCAAGCTGGTCATCATGGAAGGCGTGCTGATCGGACTCGAGCCGATGACCACCGATTTCTCCCGCTTCCCACGGGCATGGAACTTCGGCTTCAACATGACGCCGGACCTGCCCGAGTCACTGACGCGGGATCGCGAGCGCCTGTTCTTCGACTATTTCTTCGACTACATCGCGGCGCATCCCGAAGCGATCACCGAAGCAGCGCGGGCGGAATATGTCCGGGCCTACACGCAACCCGGCGCCATGAGCGCCGGCTTCGGGTGGTATCGCGCCTTTCCGCAGGACATGGAGTTCATCAAGCGGAGCGCGGCCACGAAGCTCAAGATGCCGGTGCTGGGCTTGGGCGGCGACAAGGTGATGGGCGACTTCATGGTGCCGATGCTGCAGCAGGTTGCCGAGGACGTTCGAGGACACGTGTTTGCGGATTGCGGCCACTACGTGCCCGAGGAGAAGCCGGACGCGCTGGTCGAGCAGCTCGCGGCCTTCCTGTGAGCCGCTCGCTGCCGCATGAACCGGCAGGCTGGCCGGGCAGGCTGGCCGGTATTGTCGGCGGCTAGAATCGTACCGCCTTGAAGGCCTCGACATGCTTGGTCATGGCAGTCTCGGTGGGCAGCCGCTCGATGCTGCTGGCGCCATAGAAGCCGGCGCAGCGGCTTGTGTGCTTCAGCACAAAGGCCATGTCGTCCGGGGAGGAGATCGGGCCGCCATGCGCGATCACGATGATGTCGCGACGCACACGCAGCGCCGCCTCCGCCCACTCGTCGATCAGCGCGCACGCGGCGTCGAGGCTCTTTGTCGTGGTGGCGCCGATCCGGCCGCCGCTGGTGACGCCCATATGCGCCACGATGAAGTCCGCACCCGCCTCGGCCATGGCCGCCGCCTCGTCGGCGCTGAACACATAGGGCGTGGTCAGCAGGTCGAGCGCATGGGCCTGCCGGATCATGTCGATCTCGGTTGAAAAACAGATCCCGGTTTCTTCCAGGCTCACCCGGAAGCTGCCGTCGATGATGCCGACGGTGGGGAAGTTCTGCACGCCGGAAAACCCCATCTCCTTGAGCTCGCGCAG
This sequence comes from uncultured Acetobacteraceae bacterium, assembly GCA_964252545.1. Taxonomy (GTDB): domain Bacteria; phylum Pseudomonadota; class Alphaproteobacteria; order Acetobacterales; family Acetobacteraceae; genus Lichenicoccus. The sequence goes on from CAXUNX010000030.1 coordinate 5,483, forward strand.
CAGCACCGGCATCAGGGCGAACGGATCGGTGCCGTTGACGCCCGCGACCACCGGCACATGCTTGACCACCGGCAGGATCTCGCCTGCCATCTCCTTGACGATGGCGTTGGCGTTGCCGTAGGCGAGCAGGCCTGCGGAGGAGGCGCGGCCGGCCATGCGGTAGCGGCCCGAATTATACACGACGATGAGGTCGATGCCGCCCGCCTCCTCGCAGATCGCCGACAGCCCGGTGCCGGCACCGCCGCCCAGGATCGGTATTCGGCGCCGCACCATGTCCTGGAACCTGTCGATCAGCGTGGCGCGTTCGATCCGCGGCATGGGGGTGCTTCCAGTTGGGTGGTGCGTTGGTGGCCCGAGCCTAGAGCAGCGGGGCGAGAATGGGTATCGCCCGGCGGGGCGCAAACCGCCGGTCGAGCAAACCTGCTGCGCACGGCCGTGGCAGGCCGATGGCTAGGCATCGCGCTGCGGCGAACAGGACGCTCAGCTTACGGGCTGGCGCGCGCAGCAAGGATGGCGTCCCGCAACCGGACAAGGCATTGAACCCTGCCTCGTAGTCGAGATGGCCGCAGCCGGCACGATCTCTTGACGCCCACGCAACAACCGGCAGCGCGGGAAAAATGATCCGGCACAGGGAATAACGGCAGGCACGGCATCGTCTATGGCAAGGATGCGGTCGTCCAGGCCGTGCCGTGTCACAGGAGGGATTTATGCCATCGCCGAGAAAGATTGCGGCACTGACGGCCGCTTGCCTTTCGATCGCTGCCACCACCGACGGTGCGTCCGCGCAGACCTCCGCCGCGCTCCTGGCTGAGGCCAAGTATGTCCAGACCAATCTCGTCAGCAGTGTGGTGGGCCAGGCGGTCACGACGGATCCGAACCTGATCAATGCCTGGGGTGTTGCGTTCGAGCCGGGCGGCGCGTTCTGGGTCAACTCGACGGGCGCCGGCTTGTCGCTGCTTTATAGCGGCACGGGCGCCAAGGTGCCGGCGAACTTCGTCGTGCCTACAGCACCCGGCGAAACCGGGCCGTCCTCGCCGACCGGAATCGTGTGGAATGCGAGCGGCAGCTTTATCGTTCCGGGCACGAGCCTGAAGTCGGCGTTCATCTTCTCGACCCAGGCCGGCACGATCTCGGCCTGGGCCGCAGGGCTGCCAGGCAATCCGCTCGACGCGGTTCTGGCGGTCGATAATTCGAGAGCCGGCGCGAGCTATACCGGTCTCGAACTTGCGACAACTCCAAAGGGCGTGTTTATCTACGCGCCTAACGTTGCGACCGGGCATATCGACGTGTTCGACGGCAGCTTCAAGCCGGCCAACAGCGAACTCGCCGGCAGCTTTGCCGATCCGGCCATACCGGCCGGCTACACGCCATTCAACCTGCGCGAGATCAACGGCACCCTTGTGGTGACCTACGCCAAGCAGAACGCAACCAAGACCTTCGTCACGATGGGCGCCGGGCTGGGCTATGTGGCGATCTTCGACAACGATGGCAGGCTGTTGCAGAACGTGGCCAAGGGAGATCTGCTGAATGCGCCCTGGGGGATCGCGCAGGCCCCGGAGGGATTCGGCGCATTCAGCAACGAGCTGCTGATCGGCAATTTCGGCGACGGGCATATCCTGGCCTATCATCCTGGAACACCATTCTCGCTGCCGCTGCTGGACAAGTCGGGGGTTCCAATCAGGATCCCCGGACTATGGGAGCTGACGTTCGGCGGTGCGTCGGACAGCGATACGCGGACACTCTACTTCTCGGCGGGTCCGGCGGAAGGCAGGACGGGCCTGTTCGGCAGCCTGACAGCAGCGCAGCCGTCCGGGTACTGATCCGCGGGCACCAGAACAAGGTGACGGAGCAACGTCCGGCGACACGCTGCATGGCGTGCCGCCGGGCTTGCCCCGTACTGCCATCGCACTGAGCGGCAATCTTGCGCCTGAAGGGCTGGACCAGGCCGTGGCCTATCGGAGCCTGACGGCTTGCTGACGCCGGATCTTGCCTGGCTAGGCCGCAGCGGCCAAGGCGCGGCTGGTCCAGCAGTTTCGCGATTGCTTGTGTGAAGGTTTGGTTTCCGACCCGTTGCGCCTCGTCAATAATTGCATCCCAGCCCAATCTAAGCCGTCGCAATGGCGTTGAGTTCGTGCTGTTTATTGACACGCTTAACCTGTCGGAAGCTGTCATGCGCTGGACGCTCAACTTCAGGGCCGAATATCTCGCCACGTGGCGACGGCACCGTGACGCAAGACGGCTTCGCCGTCGCATGCAGTCAGCACTCGGCTATAGGCCGGATCTGCGCAACCCGAAAACTTTCAACGAAAAGTTGGCTTGGCGGATGCTGCACAGCTCCGACCCTTTGATCCCGCTCACCACCGACAAGATCGATGTGCGTGACTGGGTGGCAGAACGGGTCGGCTCGCAAATCCTGGTGCCGCTTTATGGAGTCTGGGAGTGCGCGTCCGATGTTCCCTGGCAGTCGCTGCCGACAAGCTTCGTGCTCAAGGCCAGTCATGGCTGGAACATGAACCTGCTGGTCCACGACAAGGCAAAGTTGGACCGGGAAGCAGCAATGGCCACCGCTGCGACCTGGTTGCAGACCGATCATTACCATGCAACGTTGGAATGGGGTTATCACGGTCTTCAACCAAGGTTGCTGGCCGAGAAGCTGTTGATTGATCAAGCAGGCAAAATCCCGGCTGACCTGAAGTTCCACGTTTTCGATGGCCGCGTCCAGTTCTTTGAAGCGCACACGGATCGCTTCAATGATCACCGCACGACCTACTACAACAGGGACGGCCGGGCGTTGCCGTTCACGCACATCTATCCGCCTGTCTGCGATTGGTCTCCGCCTGTTAATCTCGCCGAACTCATCGACATCGCCGAATGCCTTGGTGCAGAGTTCGACTATGTCCGCGTCGATCTCTACTCCGTTAGCGGAATGGCCTATTTCGGCGAGCTCACGCACTACCAGGGGAGTGCCTGCCTGCCGTTTGTGCCAGCTGACTATGACCGCATTGTCGGCGATCTATGGCGACTTAGGGTCGATGAGAAAGCCGGATCCTTCCGCGGCAGCAGGTAACAAGCGGCCGCTGAAGCTTCCGGTGAAGTTTGTCACCAGCGAGGCTGGAAGTCAGGGATCCTCCAGCCTTTCACCCGCTGCCTGGTTGCACGCCGGCGCCAGCGCCTGCGCTGGCGCTGACAGATCCCGTCAGCGCACGATCAGGCCGAATGGCCGCGTGGCGGCAGCGACCGGAAGCGTGATTGTTTTGCTTGGGTCGTCCAACAATTGACCGCTGGCCGAGTCGAAGTTGAAGACGTGGATCTTGTTGCTCTTGCCTTCGGCCGCCGTCGAGGTCTCCTCCTCGAGCGCGTAGAGGTGGCGCTGATCCGGCGACAGGCCGATCTGGTAGTAGCCGCCGGCTCCGGCGCCGACCGCGCGGGAAACTTCGACGGGATTGGCGGGATCGCCCAGATTATAGACCGAGACCGAGTCATCGGCGGTGTTGGACGTGAACAGCCATTTTCCATCCGGCGTCACCCTGAGCCAGCACAAACCCTGCCCGGTTGCGGCAATGGTGGTGACAAGGCTCAGCTTGCCGGCCGCATTCCAGCGGTAGACGCCGAGGCGGTTGGCGTTGACGAGGCCGGCATAAAGATAGGGTTGGGTCGGATGCGCCCAGAGGCCAAGTGCCAGCGCCTGGGTCCCATCGAACACCGGTGGCTCGACCACGTCGGTCGGGGTGATCGAACCGTCGGCACGGCGTTCAAACGCGGCGATGCTGCCGCCGGCTGGGAAACTGGTTGCGAAGATGAAGCGGCCGGTATCGGTCGTCAGAAGCTGGGTAGGATCCGATCCTTTCGGCAGCTCGACGCTCTGGAACGGGCGCCGAAGCGGAAAGCCGCCCGGCAGGATGTCGATCGTCTGGACGTTCGGCGCGCCGGCGGTCGCCGCCTGCGCCGGATCCTCGCCGCTGTTGAGCACAACCAGCCGGTTGCCTTCGCGGCCGATCGAGATCGGCGTGCTTCCTCCGGTGCTGGCCGGCCAGCCAAGCAGGTTCGAAAGGCTGCCGTCCGGCGCGACGTGGAAGGCCGCAAGGGTGTTCGAGCCCGGGTTGACCGCAAACAGGGTGTCCTGGTTGCGGCTCAGCGCGAGCTGCTGGTCGTTGTCGAACGGCCCGAGCGCAAAGGAGGGATCGACGAAGCCGGTGCCTTCGGTCGCGAACGGCGATCCGGCGACCGGATCGAGGCTGCCATCGCTCGCGATGCCATAAGCCAAGATGCCGTTGGCGTTCGCTCGCGGATCGTTCGACTCGACATACAGCACGTGCCGCGTAATCGGCAGCGGATGGTCGGCCTGTTCCGCACCGAAACTTCTGGTGGCGGTCAAGCCCATCACGGTCGCCGAGGCCAGGGCCAGGCGCAAGGATGTTCGGATCCGGCGGTTGAGCAGCGTCATCTGGTGTCCTCCTGATACGGAGAACCTGTTCGGACCAGTCGGTGGCAAGGTTACGCCGGAGCCACCGAAACTTCGATGCGCCTGATGCCGCCGGTGGCCCGCGCGGAGATCGTGCCGTGTCGGGGCTGACGGCTTGCGATCTCACGCCACGAGAACAGCCCGTCGCAGACCATGCAGGCTGTTTCCCAGCCAGAGCGGGCAGGCCGTGAGCATGGCGAGCGTAACCTTTCCTTCGGTCGCCGTGCCGCTTTCGAGGAGGAACCGCCGCAACACCCCGGGCAGCAGCCCGCACGTGAGACGCGGCGTGACCAGTTGTCCGTTGCTTTGCACGAACACCGTGTGGCGCGACGCCTCCGCCACCTCGCCCCGCCGGTTGAGCAGGACCGCCTCGTCAAGACCGCCTGCCCGTGCCACCGCGAACGCCCGCTCGTAGATCGTGCGCTGCGTTGTTTTGTGCCGGAGAAACGGGTCGCCCGGATCGAGCCGGTCTGCCGCCAGCCCGACCCGCATCGTGCCGCCAGGGGTCACGACGCTCTCATCATCGACCGAGACGGTTCCGTCCCGCGCCAGCACCAGCCGCACCCGGCGATCGCCGGAACCTGCGTCCCACCCTGTCGCCCGGCTGCGCAGGCGCTGCGTCACCCGCTTCCCGTCGAAGGCGAACCGAAGCGCCCGGGCCGAGCCCGCCATCCGGGCCATGTGCCGGTCAAGCCGCACGAACCCGGCCGCCTTGGTCCATCGGAAGGTCTCGATCAGCCCGTACTCCCCTGCCAGATCCGTCAGCACCCGGGCCTTCAGCAACGCCTCGTCATATTCGGCATCCGGATCGGAGTCTGCGACGATGCCACCGCCCACCCCGTAGCGGCCGCTCCCGTCCGGGTTGAGAACCGCCGTTCGGATCGCGACGTTGAACCGCATGTCGCCGTTGGGCGCGATCGCGCCGAGCGCCCCGGTATAGAACCCTCTTGGCGATGGCTCGAGCATTCGGATGATCTCCCCTGCGCGGATCTTTGGTGCGCCCACCACCGAGGCGCACGGAAACAGCGCCGCGACCTTCTCCTGGAGGCTCAGGCCGGTCCGAAGCCGGCCGACCACAGTTGAGGTCATGGTGTGCAGGCTTGGATAGGTCTCCACCTCGAACAGCGTGGGCACCCGCACCGTGCCCACCACCGAGACCCGTGAAAGGTCGTTCCTGAGCAGGTCGACGATCATCAGGTTCTCGGCGCGCTGCTTCGGGTCGATCGCGAGCGCCGCCCGCGCTGCCGCGTCCTTGATCGCGTCACTTCCCCGCGCGATCGTCCCCTTCATGGGTCGGGTGGTCGCCACGCCCTCGCTGGTGGAGACCCAAAGCTCCGGGGAGACCGACAGCACCGTGATGTCGCCGAGCGAGGCCACCCCGCCATGCGCGACCGGCTGACGCACGCGCATCGCCGAGTAGAGCGCGAGCGGATCGCCCGCGTCGGTGAAATCGATCGGGAAGGTGAGGTTGACCTGGTAGACGTCCCCTGCGGCGATCAGCCGGAGCGCGTCTCGCACCTCCGCCACATGCCGCGCGCGATCCTTCAAGGGAGCGAGCCGCACCGGCGGCGGCCCGAGTTCCGCGAACATCCGATCCAGGGCCGCGGCTTCGATCCGCGCAGGCGGATCAAACAGCCCGAGCCAGAGCAGCGGCGTCGCGAGCGGCGCCGGCATCAGTGGCGCGAGCTTTGCCTCAAGCGCGTAGCCTAGCTCGTAGGAGAACAGCCCGGCGGCGTGCAGGCCGGATCCGAGCCCTTGCTCGATGGCCCGGAACGCGGCTTCAACGTTTCGGGGGTCGTCGCACCGGACGATCGCGCGTGGCCGCGCGTATAGAAGCCCAGCAGCTCCCGCGTTCGCTCGGTCCTCAAGCAGCACGCTGGGTGGCTGAAGGTCTTCAAGGCTGTAGCGCGTCATGCCTGTTCGACCTCAAGCGAGACCCTGGCTGTCCGGTCTGCACCGAAGGCCTCCGCCGCCGCCAGCGTTTCGAGCAATCTCGGACTGCTCCGGCCCGCCTGTTCAACAACGAAGTCGCATCCGGGGATCTTCGCTCATGCAGGCTGGAACCGGCCCTGCTGCGGAGGCGGCTCATCCAGCTCCGGCATCGGATGGTTTCCGGGTTCGCTTGGCAGCCTTTGGTTTTTGTTGCGGTCGGGCGAACAGCCCGTCAAGCAGGATGTCGGTTTGCAACCGGATGAGGATGTCCGTGTCCTCCCACGGGAATTGCGGGCGGGGCCTGGCAATCAGTGCTGCGACCAGCCCGTGGATCGACGCCCACAGCGCCTGGCCGACCTGGGTCGGCGAGCCGAGATCCTGCCGGATCCGTCCCGCCGCCATCGCCTGATTGATCTTCGCCACCAGGCGGAGGAACACCGGCACTCCCGCGCGCACCGCTTCACCAGGCTGCTGGGGCGCCTCGACGTTGTATGGCGTCCGGTAGGCCTTCGTCACCATGAGGGCGAGCCGGTACTCGTCGGGATGGCTGAGCCCGAAATAGATGTAGCGAGCGATGGCCTGCCTGAACCAGGCGCGATCATCCTCCGACCGTTCGATGTCGGAAATGGCCTGATCGACCTCAGCCCAGGCATCCGTGACGAGCCTGTGGAATATCGCATCCTTGTTCTTGTAGTAGGCGAAAAGCGCAGTCTGCGAGATCCCGACCTTCTCGGCGATCAACCGGGTCGACACGTTCTCGAAGCCGCTTTCCAGGAACAAAGCCTTGGCCGCCGCCAGGATCTCCGCCAGTCGTTCGTGACCGGAACCCCGTAGCTTGCGATTGGATGCGTTTGGGGCGTGGGCCTGGGCGATGGCGGTGTTTGCTTTCGGGGCCATTCGAATCCCGTGGAGGGTGGATCGGGCAGGTGAGCTTTAACCTTTAACCGCAGGTTCCCGCCATCCACCGCAGCTGGGCGGGAGATGGGACTTGGACCGCACGCGGACAATGGGACCGGCGCTGACGGCCGGGAAGCCTGGGGGCGAACGGCGGCGAGGCTGCGCCCTTCGGTGCGGCGGCCGACCAGCGTCGTCGCACTTTGCCGCATGAGCATCGCCGGCCTCCTCACGCCTGGTTTATCGGCCCGGTGCGGCGGCAGCGGTTGACGCCCGCACGAGCCGGCAATAAGTGATCATCGCTCACTGAGCAATGCTCTATGAGCAATGGTCCTGATCTGGAGGCAACATGTCCCGGGCATCTGTTATGCCGATCCCCCAACAAGCGAGAACGGGCACGCCCGTTCATCGCCGGCTTGCCAGGGGCCTCGCTCGCATCCTGCCCTTGCCGGTTGTTGCCGCAACACTGGTTGGCTGCGGCAGCCTGGGGAACTACGTCGCCCGGCCGGCTCTGACCGTCGAGGGCACATCGACCGACGCGCACCAGGCCATCAACCAGATGTTCGCGTCGGGGCGGCCATACGCGCTGGCGCTGTGCGAGGCCGACCTCCATTCGCACCGGTGCAAGAACGGCGCGGGCCTCTCGGCCAGTGGAGTGGGCGGTCCCGTATTGCCCCTGTTCCTGAACGTGAGCGGGATGCAGGTCACGCAGCAGCATGAGGTGACGGACGGCCTGGCGCTCGGCGGCGTCAAGGTCGCGGCGACGGTCGATGGCATACCCCCGACCTGCGCCACCGCCCAGGGCACGATCACGTCGGCAAGCGGAAGCACCGCATCGCTGAAGATCGACAGGTTCTATTGCAATTGGATGGGGATCGGGAACGTCCTGACCAGCGTCGACCTGTCCATCGACAACATCAACCTGGCGGACAGGGCCTTCACCGGGTACTACCGTCTGCAGTTCTACGGCACCGGCAACGCCACCGGCTCAGGCTACTACAAGGCGGTGATCAGCCCCAGGACGACGTAGGGACCACATCCAGACGTCGGCCGGCTGGCGTGCAGCGGCGGTCCGGTAGTCAGGGCTGGGCGGCGATTTCCGGTGGCGGCGGCTGGTCCGGCACCATGAATGTCCAGACCGTTCTCGAGTGTCACGCCTGACATAGGTCAACAACTTGACTGGCTGCAGCCAGGCCCGTAACGTCATGCAGGCGAGGTAACCTAGGTAGATACGTCCAATGCGAGAGGAAACGCTCTCGTCAATGAGGATTCCGGCCTTCACGATCGGTGTGATGTCCGAGGTTCTCGAGCGTGCGAACATAGATCCAGGTCCTGCATTCAGAGCCGCCGGGCTCGATCCGGTCATCCGATTACCGCCGAGTGGCTTTGTTTCAGCGCAGGAAGAGATCAGCTTCGAGCGGGTGTTTCTGTCTCTTACGCCCAGGCGGCCGGATCTTTGGTTGGAAGTCGGACGTCGGCATCGCCTTCTTGCATACGGCAATTTCGGCCTCGCCTTGGGCACTTCTCCCAGTCTGCGGCAATGGGTGAAGCTTTCCGGGCGGGCGCGGGATCTCTGCTTCTCGTTTGCGGATTATCAACCTGTGGACCGAGGCGGCAAGCTGTGCGGGATCGAGTTTTGTTTTGAAGCCGTGCCTGAAGATCGTCGCGAAATGACCTTCTATCGAGACCTCGGTGCGCTGAGTACCGTGCTTGAAGAGGTATGGCATGGCCCGACAACCGATTTCTGTATCGAGCTGGGCATGCCGGTGGCGAATCGGGAGCTTATCCGCGGTATCTTTTCATGCAGGGTTGTGTTCAACGCCTCGAGCACGAGAGTGACCTGGCCCACAAGCCTGACAGATATGCCACTACCGTTTGGAAGCGAATATCTGCATCAGTACTACGCGGATCAGTGCAAGATCCCAGGCAGCCCGATGACCGAGGATGGCCTCGAAGCCAAGGTGATCAGCTTGATCACGTTACAGCCCTCGATGCTTCGAACGGTCGAGGCGATCGCGGCGCGACTGAACATGTCGGTACGAACCCTCCAACGCAGACTCAGCAGCGAAGGACTTACCTTCCGCTCGTTGCTGATGCGGGCCCATATCGAGGTTGCACAAACCTACTTGCGAAGTTCTTCCCTTTCCATTTCGCAGATCGCATCCATCCTCGGTTATGCAGATCGCACCAGCTTCGATCTTGCCTTCTCGCGCTGGACGGATGTTTCACCGCGCAAATTCCGTGATTCGACCAAGGAGCTGGTGTCAAATCATCTGAACTGAGGCAGGTTATCGTCACACAACCGGTCGGGCTCTGACCGCCTCACCTGACGATCCGGTGCTAGCCGTACACCGGATGACGCTTTTCCCGCAGGGCCCTGAGCCCTTCCGGCAGTTCCGGGCCACCGGCCAGGCGCGCCATGCTTTCCGCCTCGCGAACCAGCTGGTTTTCGAAGCTGGACGCAAGACCCTCTTGCAGCAGCACACGAACGGCATTGATGGCTTGTCTCGGCCCGGCGGCGACACGCTTTGCCCGCTCCAGCACAGCCTCCTGGAATGCCTCCCCATCCTGGTCAAGAGCCGCAGTCACCAGACCGAGCGCCACCGCCTCGGTTGGACGGACCGGCGTATTGAGCATCAGGATCTCGGTGGCTTTGCGTATCCCGCAGAGCCTCGGAAGCATCCAGGAGATGCCGCCGTCGCCGCACAGACCGATGCCAGTATAGGCAGGAACCAGCTTGGCTTTTGGCGCGAGATAGCTGAGATCCGCGGCGAGGGCCAAGCTCATGCCGGCGCCCGCGGCCGAGCCATGCACCGCTGCGATAATCGGCGCCTGGTAAGCCAACAACCGGAGCAGCGCCCGATTGAACGCCGTGACAAGCGTATGCAGATATTCCGAGGCCTGCTCGGCCCCTCCGGCGAGCGCGCCGGCGAAGGCTGCAAGGTCGCCGCCGCCACTGAACAACGCTCCATTGGCGCGTAGCAGGATAGCCCGGGCGCTGTTCTTGGCATGAAGTTCGTCGGCCGCCTCGTAGAGCGCATCAGCCATTGCAACATCTATGGCGTTGCCGGAGGCCGGGCGGTTCAATGTCAGGATGGCCACATCGCCATCGTGATCAACGATCAGCAGGTGATCCGACATCCGGCTCTATCCTCCACGGCGAACTCGGTTCCATCAAGCATGAGCAACAGCGTCTCGCTTGACCTACCCGAAGCTGGATCCTACCGTCAATCGTCTAGACAGGTCGCTGCTTGCGCAGCGCGAACCAGGCGACCCGCCCGTTTTGGTGATGCGCACCTGCGTGTGTCTGGCTGTGCCGCTTGGCCGAGAAGGTGATGCGAGCAACGATTTTGATAAACAAAGAACGTTGTTGCGACCAAAGCAGCGGCCGGATCGCTCCGCTTCTGGCACTGAACCGTGCCGTCTTCCGAAAAGAACCTTCGAGTTGTTGTGCCTCCTGCGGCTCGCGCAGAGCCGGACGGAATTGACACGGCAGGACGCCCTGGCGCAAAACTGATGTCAAGCCGGCGCTTTTCACGTCGTCCATTGCACGGCCCGTTCCGGAGCGGTGCGACACCAAGCTGCAAGATGATCGTCGACCCCGGTAATGAGCGGATGCGAAGGACATGGCGGGAAATCTGACCCCTGAGGCGGTTCGGCAGTTTCGGGATGCTCTCGGGGCGTTTGCGACGGGCGTTACGATCGTCACCGCACGAGGGAACGACGGATCCGATACCGGCCTGACCGCCAACAGCTTCAACTCGGTTTCGCTCGACCCACCGATGGTGCTGTGGAGTTTGGCCCGCTCATCCAACAGCCTCCGGATTTTCGAAGAGGCGCAGCATTTCGCGGTGCATGTCCTGGCGTCCGACCAGCAGGCATTATCGGACCGGTTCGCGCGTCGCGGTGAGGACAAGTTTGCAAATTTGTCCATCGGACGCGGACGCGGAGGTGCTGCGCTGTTTGAAGGCTGTTCTGCGCGGTTCGAGTGTCGCACCGTCTTTCGCTACGAAGGCGGCGATCATGTGATCCTGGTTGGCGAAGTGGAGTCCTTCGAAGCCGGAAACAAGCCGCCGCTGATATACCATAGTGGCAAGTACGGACTTGTGGTACGTCGCGCGACGCGTTCGCCCGAGCCGGTGGAGGCCAACTCGGATCGACGCAACCTGCTGACCTTTCTGTTGTCCGCAGCGTTCCACCAGACTTTCCTGCCGGTTCGTCGAGCCTTCCGGTCGCATGGTCTGAGCGAGGATGAGTACTACACCCTCAGCGCACTCGGTATATCGGACCGGCGAGAGTTGGGCGAACTCGGCCAACTCCTAGGCAGCGTCGGGCGCGATGCGACGGAGGCTCCGTCCGCTGGATTGCGGGAAAAGGGGTTTGCCTGCGACGTTGAGGCAGCGGGTCAGACTTTCCTGACCTTGACGGAAGCGGGTCGTGGTCTCGCACTCGAGTTTCTTGCGATTGCCAAGGCGGCCGAGGCCGATATGACTGCGCACCTCGACGAGGGCGAGGCTCTTCTTTTGCGTCAGATGTTGAGCAGGATCGTCCGGATCAGTTCTCCCGGCGGTCCATCAGTCTGGAAGAAAGTCACCTGAATGCAACGAGGTGGCTAAAGCGACGGCACACCAACCGTCCGAACAATGCAACGAGGCCAAGTGGCTGTCGCCGTTGCAGCCCGGTTGTCCGGCGCACGGGAGGAATCGGGCCGACCTGGCTACACCACCCTGAGTCGGGTCGCTCGAGAACTGGGCCAGACCCGCCGCACTGCCACCGACGATCGCCGCGCATGCCTTCGGCATCAATCAAGGTTGCCCGCCGGGAGTTACACTTCCGCACGGCCGCAAGGCATTCCCGCTCTCGCTTACCGATCCAGGAAGTTCAGTCCGAGACCTGGTTCCGGCCACTTGATGCGCAACAGCTGGCCACGTCCGGCCGCGGTGATAAAGGCGGTTTCCAGCCCCTCGCCGCCGAAGCAGATATTGGTCACGCATGGATCGGGTAACGGCCGGTGGTCGATTGCGCCACCGGGGGTCACGACGGCAATGCCGCCTGTGGTGATGGTCGCCACGCACAGCGATCCGGAACGCGTCAGCGCGAAGCTGTCGACTTCCATGTGACCGGGAAACGATGCCACGTACTTGATCGGACTCAGTCCGGACGGATCGGGCCTAATCGTTCCAGGCGAGGCCAAGTCGAAGCTCCACAGGCGAGCCGGATAGGTGTCAGACACGTAGAGCGTCTGCTCGTCAGCCGACAGCCCGATCCCGTTGAAGGATATACCGCCGAAAAACTGCTCGCTGATATGCTTCCCGTCGGGCGTTGCGTAGTAGACGCCCGAGATGGTCCGCTCGCGCCCGATCGGCCGTCCCATGTCGGTGAACCACATGCCGCCCTGGCGGTCGAAGACCAGATCGTTGGGCGAAGTGAGGCGGTTCTCCCCGCAATGATCGTAAAGCCGGTCGATCCGCCGGCTCGATAGATCCACCCGCTGGATGTAGCCCCCCGCATAGCTCGCGGGTACGGGACCAAACACGAGGTTGCCTTCGTCGTTGCGTTGGATGTCTGCACCACCATTGTTGCAGATATAGACTGCGCCATCGGGTCCCAGGGCTGCGCCGTTGGGACCGCCGCCGGTCTTCACCACCACCTCCACCCGGCCGTCGCCCCAAGCCCGGGACAAGGTCGCCGTTCCGATATCGACGAACAGCACCGAGCCGTCCGGCATCGCGATCGGACCCTCAGGGAAATGCAGCCCGTCTGCGATGACGTGATATTCCAAGGACCCTTCTCCTGATCTATGTTTTTTATCGCGACGACGGCATTCGGAACGGTGAACAGAGATCGGGGCTCTGCGGTCGGGTGCCATCGCGCACGTCACGGCCCGACACCGTCAATCCTATCGCTCCAGATATAGCTCCGACGGCTGCCTGTCCGATACAGGAGTTCACGACAGACAACATCGAATGCGCGCCACCTTGGAATGTCCCGCCGCCGCACGTATCGGCGCGACCGCCTGTCCCGCATCCACCGGTGATCGACCGGCTTCCTGGCGGAGCACCGAACGTTTGTGCGGCAAGCAGAACCCGCTGGTGGGTCAGATCTGTGTCGCAGCCAAGGTCTGCTCGATCTGCGCGCGCGCACCAGGCCGGTTCACCTTCATCGACGGCGTCCGCGGCAACTCATTTACGATCAGGATCCGTGCTGGAACCTGGTAGGCGACCAGGGTTTCGCGCAGGAAGCCGCTGAGAGCCTTCTCGGCGACGTGAGCGCCAGCCTTGAGTTCGACGGCCGCCACCGGCACCTCGCCCAAACGCGGATCCTTCATGCCGAGGACGATGGCTTCCTGCACCGCCGGATGGCGCAGCAGGGCGGCAGTCACGGTTTCAGTGGAGACCTTGAAGCCACCGCGGATGATCATGTCGTCCGAGCGTCCGTGGATGTAGAGGAAGTTATCCGCGTCCAGGGAGGCGAGGTCGGTCGTGCGGACGAACGGCGAGTCTTCGCCCAGGCGACGAGCACGAATCTCCAGGATGCCGCGCTCTCCGCACCGGAGCTGCGCACCTGACTGGTCATCGACAACCCGAAGTTCGACGTCGCCGCGTGCGCGACCAACGCTGCCGCGCTTGGCCTTGCCGTGGATGCGGTGGTCTTCCAGTGTCCAGCCGGCGACGGCACCGAGGAACTCCGTGGCGCCGTAGTTTATCAGGACAGGAACGCCGTACTTGTTCTCGAACTCTTCTTGAACGATGGGGTCGAGCGGTGCGGCGCCGGCGCGAACGGCGATCAAGCTCGAGAGGTCCTCGCGCGGGACGTCCGCGTCCAAGACCATACGGATCATCGGTGGCGCAAGGCCGGCGAACTTCGGCCGGTGTTCAACCATCGCTGCGCGCCAATCGTCGACGGCGAACTTTTCCATAAGCACGATCGGCCGGCCCTCATAGATTGAGAACAGGGCGGCAAACATTCCGGAGGCGTGCACCAGAGGCACGAACAAGAGGTAGGGCGAGCCCTTGAGCCTGAAGGCTCCGCTGTTGGACTCAGAGCGCACGCCGTCCGCCATCGACTGCGCCAGAGTCGACAGGCTCAGCTTGACCCGCTTGGGCGCTCCTGTGGTGCCGCTGGTGAGCATCTCGATGCCGATCCCGGCCAGATCGTCGCGGAACGGTCCGGGGCCAGCCGCCTCCAAGCCTGGAACCAACTCCGCACCGTTCGCGGTCAGCTGGATGCCGAGAGTGCCTGCGGCGCGCGCCGCCTCGACCAATCCCGGCGTTGCCCAGTCGGACTCATCACCGACGATCACCTGCAAACGCAACCTTGCGATATCCGACGCGATCGCCTGTGACGGCTGCATCGGATTGATCATCACCGCACAATGCCCATGCACCATCAGGCTGTAGGTGGTGGCGAGATGACCGGGGCGATTGCGGGCCAGCAGGCCTACCGGAACACCGGCAGCAGCGCCAGACCCGATCAGAGCCTCGACCTGTCCGCCGACAGCCTTGGCCCAGCCCCAGGACCGCCAGACTCCCTTGAACTGTATCGCGGGTGCAGACGGATCGAGATCCATCACCGCGCGCAGCCGATCGCTGAGGACGCGAGAGGTTTCGCCGATGTCCTTCCTGCTCATGGTTGTGCCTTTCCAACCTTTCTAGATCGTCTCAAGAAACTCGTCGACCCGGTAGGGCGGGCCGAGCAACGACCGGCGCAGCGCGTTGCCGCCGTCGATGACGAACACGGAGCCCGTGATATAGGCCGCGAACGAGGAAACCAGGAAGGTCACTGCCCAGCCGAACTCCTGGCGGCTGCCCAGACGGAGAGCCGGCACCGTTGCACCGTCGACCGGGCCGGGCGCGCCATCGAACTGACCGGGGGCGATCGCATTCACCCGGATGTCACGCGGCGCCCATTCAACCGCAAGAGTGCGGGTCAGGGCTTCGATGGCGCCATAGGCGGACGCTTCATGCGAGAGGCCGGGTAGGGAACTGCCATCGAAGGTCTGGATGACGTTGAGGATGGCTCCGCCGCGGTCGCCCACCGTGCGGGCGAACAGGGTGGACCACAGAAAGGTGGCATCGAGACGCTCGCCGGCGAGCAGACGCCATTCCCCGAGCGAGAGGTCGGCGGCCCGGGCGACCCGCCGCCGGCCGCCAGCATTGACCAGCACGTCCAGCCGTCCGTGTTCGGCGATCAGCCGGGCAAGCAACGCCCCTGCTGCGGCCTCGTCCAGGATCGCGCATTCCACGGCCTGTGCGCTGCCGCCGCCAGCGGTGATGGCACTGGCGAGGCGTGTGCAGACGCCTGCGTCCTCACCGACCAAGAGGATGAAGGCACCCGCCCTTGCCAGTTCCTCGGCTGCGGCCGCGCCGAAATACGCGTCCGCGCCGACAACCAGCGCGACCATGCCGGCGAACGTGTCGGCTGCGAGCATGCTTGTTCCAGCCGGATAGGCCGGCGGGAGCCCGGATCGTTGCTCGCTCACTGCCAGAGCCACTCCCGTTGCCGCGGTGGAACATAGGCCGGCATCCGGACAGACCGGCGAAGATGTTCGCCACCGTCGATGAACAGGATCTGGCCGGTGATGTAGGCCGCATAGGGCGAGCACAGATACGCGGAGATCCAGCCGAGTTCATGGACGCGTCCGGCTCGGTTTGCGGCGATGCGTGAGCCGACGATGTGATCGGCCTCAGCCGGCTTCGCTGTCACCGATCCCTCGTGCGGGAAGAAGCCCGCGGCGAGGCAGTTCACGCGGATCCCGTCCGCTGCCCACTCCGCAGCGAGCGTCTGCGTCAAGCTGGCCACTCCGGCCTTTGCGGCGCAGGACGCCGCAGCGCCCGGGAAGCCCTGGAACATGTACTGGGCGCCGTTGTTCAGGATTGCGCCGGGCCGACCGGTCGGCTGCAGGCGGCGATAGAATTCGCGAGAAACAATGAAGCTTCCGTCCAGCGCGATCCGCACGACAGCCCGCCATCCGTTCGGACTGAGTTCGCCCGACAGCACCGGGAAATTCACCCCAGCGTTGTTGGCCAGGATGTCGACCACTCCGAGGCTGCCCTCGATCACGTCGAATGCTTCCGTGACCTGTGCCGCTTCACGAACGTCGGCGCCGGCGGATGCGACCGGAACCGCAAACTCACTCGCCAGAAGCCGGGCCGCCGCCGCCGCCTTCTCTGGGTTGCGCCCGACGATGCCGATCGCCGACCCGCAGGAGGCGAACGCACGGGCCGTGGCGAAACCCAGACCAGACCCGCCGCCGGTGACAAGGGCGACCTGCCCAGACATGGTGCCGGGTGCCAGCATCGATTGCATCGGAGGTGGCAGCCGCAACCCCATGCACATCCTCCCACTATTCTAAATCGTCTAGACTTTATAATTGTCTGACGGTTGCATTTTCATCCCGCCGGGGCAAGGGTGCATAAGCGGCGAGGTTGCCCGCCGATGCCCGCGTCCGCCGGCGCGGAGACTCCCGCAACGGGGGTATCCGACAGCGTAATCAAGAGTATGCACGAGGAAGCGGCATGCAAACCAAGATATCGCTCGCAGGACAGGTTGCGATCGTAACCGGGGGCGGCGCGGGTATTGGTCGGGGCATCGCCATCAGCCTCGCTCGCGCCGGCGCTGATTTGGTGATTGCCGACATCGTGGCGGAACGCGCCGCCGAGGTGGTTGAACGGGTCAGGGAGCAAGGACGGGCAGCGATCGCCTGCACACTCGACGTCATGGACAGCGAGGCGATCCGGCGCATGGTCGAGGAGGCGGCCACGCAGTTCGGCCGGATCGATATCCTTGTCAACAACGCAGGAGGGGTCGCCGCCAAGTCGTTCCTGAAGCAAAGCGAGCGCAGCTGGCGTCGTCACATCGACATCAACCTCGTCAGCATGCTGGCTGCGACATCAGCCGCAGTTCCGGTGATGATCAAAGGCGAACGCGGGGGCGCCATCATCAACGTCGCCAGCATCGAGGGTTCGCGTGCCGCGCCCGGCTATGCGGTCTACGCAGCCTGCAAGGCCGGGATGATCAGCTTCACCCGGACGATGGCCCTGGAGTTGTCGGGCTACGGGATACGCGTCAACGCCCTTGCGCCCGACCACACCGTCACGCCCGGCAGCATGGGGAACAGAAGCGGGCCGGTTGACCAGCGCCAGTGGCGACGCCGCGAAGCCGAGGAGGTGGAGGCGATGAACCGGCTGATACCGCTGGGACGCGAGGGCGTGGTCGAGGAGTGCGGCGACGCAGCGCTGTTCCTGGCATCAGAGATGTCTTCGTATGTCACCGGAACCGTGCTGCCGGTCGATGGAGGCACCTGGGCGGCCAGCGGCTGGATGCGGTCTCGAGACGGCGGCTGGACCTTGAACGAGGGATTGAAGCTCGGCCCGCCGGATTGAATGCGCGGCCGCGATGGCCGGAGCGCGTTGGTTCGCTGCCTGCAGGGCGCCCGACCGCACGACCAACGCACCTGGCTCAAGAACCTGCCGGATAGACGCTCAGGCGCGTGCTGGGCGGGGAAACGACCAGCCGCCCGCCCCCGCCGCCCCCCCCCCCCGCCCCCCCCCCCCCCCCCCCCCCCCCCC
>CAXUNX010000031.1:0-18404 GCA_964252545.1 uncultured Acetobacteraceae bacterium
CGCGCGTGTTTTGGGTACACGAGGCCGCCGGTTCGAGTCCGGCCGCCCCGACCAGGACGGCAGGGCCGAAACCACGGCCCGGAGCGGCAAGGAACGGTTGATGCGCGCGCGGATCTTCAAGCAGCCCAAGACCACGACCCAGTCCGGGCAGGCCAACACCCACGACTGGATCCTGGAGTACGGCCAGTCGTCGCCACGCCAGAGCGACCCGCTGATGGGCTGGAGCGGCAGCGGCGACACCAGCAGCCAGGTGCGCCTGAAGTTCCCGACCGAGGCGGCGGCGGTGGCCTATGCCGAGCGGGAGGGCATCGCCTTTGATCTGGAGCTGGCCACCCCGCGTGTGCGCAGGCCCAAGGCCTATGCGGATAATTTCCGGTTCGACCGGACTCAGAACTGGACCCATTAACAAGCGTCCTGCTCCGGTCTGCGCGCCCTTAGCTCAGTTGGATAGAGCAATAGCCTTCTAAGCTATGGGTCACTGGTTCGAATCCAGTAGGGCGCGCCATTCCTGCTCACGCCGGGCGTCATCGAGACAAGCAGGCCCACATGGCCACGGGCGCTGACTCCGGGAGCCGCGAACGGCGGTAAACACTGCCCCGCCGCAGGGGAACGGGTCGGCGTGTGGCGTTGGTGCAGGGGCTGCGGACGCGGCCGCCATGCTGCCGCGCAAGCCCTTGTCGTCAATCACGGTAGTTTTGGCGTCGTTCGTCATTTCAGCTTCTGTCTCCGGCGCATAGGCTCCGCCTGGTTGTGCTGAGGTTGAAATCCGCCGGCTGGATCCTTTCGCAGCCACGATCGCGCCCAGGTGCGGCCGTATCGGCCTGGAAGCCGCCAGCGTCGCAACGACGGCTTGCCGCTGATCGCTGTGCAAGGTCGCCGGGTAGGCTCGATACTTCAACGGTGCCGATGATTACATGTGATGGCCTGTCATGACCCATGTGATTACCCAGTCCTGCTGCAACGACGGCAGTTGCGTTCCGGTTTGTCCGGTGCAGTGTATCCGCCCGCGGCCGGGCGATCCGATGTTCTCCAGCTCGGAACAGCTTTATATCGACGCGGAGCTCTGCATCGATTGCGGTGCATGCCTGGACGTTTGTCCGGTGAACGCCATCGTCATGGACTTCAATCTGGCGTCCGATCAGACCGACTATCTCGAGATCAATGCCGAGTTCTTCCGGCGCCATCCGATCGTCGAGCCGAACCCACCTGGTGAGCTGATGCAGATGGAGTGGCGCGAGGCGGCTGGCTTGCGGGTCGCGATTGTGGGCGCCGGGCCGGCGGGCTGCTATGCCGCCGAGAAGCTGACCGACCTCGCCGGGGTCGAGGTGTCCATGTTCGACCGCCTTCCGACGCCGCACGGCTTGGCTCGCGCCGGCGTGGCGCCGGACCACCACCATACCCGCGGCATCGGCCAGCGGTTCGACGAGATCCTGTCCCGCCCCCAGGTCCAGTGCTACCTCAACCTCCAGATCGGCGAAGCGGTCCGGATCGAGGACCTGCTGGCCTCGCATCACGCGATCATCTGGGCCGCGGGCGCCACGAGCGACCGGAAGCTCGGCATACCGGGCGAAGACCTGATCGGCAGCTACTCCGCCCGCGAGTTCGTCGCCTGGTACAACAGCCATCCCGACCACGCCACGACGCTGGACGACCTTCCGGGAGACCGGGCCGTTGTTATCGGCAACGGCAACGTCGCCATGGACATCGCACGCATCCTGGTCCGCCCGGTTGACGAGCTGGACCGCACCGACATCGCCCACCATACCATCGACGCGCTCAACGCTTCCGCCATCCGCCAGGTCACGGTGGCCGCGCGGCGCGGCACGTCGGAAGCGGCGTTTACTCTTCCGGAGCTGCTCGCCCTGACCAAGCTCAAAGGGGTGTCTCTGCTCGCCAAGGCGGAGGAGGTCGGGGAACCACCGATCGAGCCGGGCGCGCTGCGCAAGTACGCGGTCGTGAAGGAGGCTGCCGGACGGCGCGGCGGAGAGCGCCAGATCCAGTTGCGGTTCCTCCTGACACCGCTTTCCATCAATGGCGCGACCCACGTGGAGTCGGTGACGTTCGCGCGCAACAGGCTCATCCCCGACGGCGTGGGCGTGCGGGCCGAGGCGACCGGCGAGACGGAGACCATCCCCACCTCCCTCGTCGTGCGCGCAGTGGGCTATTGGGGACGGCCGGTCCCGGGACTGCCCTTCAACAGCCAGTCGGGAACCATCAACAACGTCGGCGGCAGGGCCGTCGATCCCGCGACCTCCCAGCCCGTCGCCGGCCTTTACTGCGCCGGATGGATCAAGCGGGGGGCGACAGGCGTGCTCGGAACAAACAAGCGCTGTTCCGCGGAAACCGTCGAGGGGCTGCTGGAGGACTTCATGGCGGGTCGGTTGGCTGCGCCCCGCCTGTCCAAGGCCGACTTCGCAGCCCTCGTGGCGGAGCGGGTGCCGGAGGTGCTGGACTATGGCGGCTGGGCGCGGATCAGTCAGGCCGAGATCGCCGCCGGCCGCGCCCGCAGGCGCTCAAGCAGCCGCTTCGTCGCCATAGGCGACATGCTGGGGGCGGCCGTGGCGGGCAATGGCTGACACCCACGAAACCCTGGTCCATTCGACCTGCCGGCTCTGCTTCAACCGGTGCCCGATCCTGGTTCAGCTCAGGGACGGGCGACCCCGCCGCGTCACCGGCGACCCCGGCGCGCGGCTGCACCGAGGCTACACCTGCCGCCGTGGGCGCTCGCTCCCCGAGCTGCACAACGATCCGGACCGGCTGCTGCGGACGATGCGCCGGACCGCGGGTGGAGGCTTCGAGGCGGTCAGTTCGGAAGACGCGATCAAGGACGTGGCGGACAGGCTCCAGGAGATCGTCAACCGCCATGGACCGAGGAGCGTTGCCCTCTATGTCGGCACGCAGTCGGTGCAAAGCGTCCCCTCCTATGCGCTCGCGCGCTCCCTGCTGACCGAGCTCGGTTCGCCGATGCTGTTCAGCGCCAACACGATCGATCAACCGGGCAAGCACGTGGCCGCGGGCCTGCACGGCTACTGGATGGCGCCCGCCCAGGGGTTCGCCGAGCCGCAGGTCGCGTTGTGGATCGGCATCAACCCGCTGGTGTCGTACAAGGGCATACCGGCAGGCGTCCCGCGGGACGGGATCAACGCGATCCATGCGCGCGGCGGCAAGACCATCGTGGTTGATCCCCGCCGGACCGAGACGGCCGCGCTCGCCTCGCTTCATCTTCAGCTCAAGCCGGGAGAAGACGTGGCGCTGGTGGCGGGCCTGCTCAACGTCGTGATTGCCGAGGGACTGTGGGACCGCGACTTCGTCGGCGCGAACGTCGACGGATTGGCAGCGGTGGCCGAGGCCGTCGCGCCGTTCACCCCGGCCTACGTCTCGGACCGGGCCCATGTGCCGGCTGACGATATCGTCACGGCTGCCCGCTGGTTCGCCCAGGCGAAGAGGGGCTACGCCGTGGCGGGCACCGGCGCCAGCATGAGTGCGGCGACGGGCACCTTGCTGGAGTATCTGGTGCTTTGCCTGGACACCTTGTGCGGCCACTATCTTCGCGCGGGCGAGGCGTTCCCCAGTGCGGCACCGCTCTCGCCGGCTCCGCGCTTCAAGGCCCAGGCCTGGCCTCCTGTCAGGTCTTACGGCTACGGCGTGGCCCTTCACGGCTCCGGGCGCACCGACAGCCTGGCGGGCCTGCAGACCGCCGACCTGCCCGACGAGATCCTGTCCGACGCGGCGGACCGGGTGCGGGTGCTGTTCAACCTCGGAGGCAATCCCGTCGTGGCCTGGCCCGACCAGCGCCGGACGCTGGCGGCGCTGGCCAGGCTCGACATGCTCGTGAGCTTCGACGTGCGCATGTCCCAGACCGCGAAACAGTCGACGCACGTCTTCGCCTCGACGATGTGCCTGGAGATACCGGGCTACCAGACGTCGAGCTCGGCCACCGTCGGCTACGCCAATGGCTACTCCGGTTATGGCGAGGCATGGGCGCAGTACACCCCCGCCGTCGCGGTTCCGCCGACGGGTTCGGATCTGGTGGAGGAGTGGGTTGTCTTCTACGAGGTCGCGAGGCGCATGGGGCTGCAGCTGTCTTGGATCGGCGCGCAGCCCTTCCAGATCGGGCCGCCGCGGGAAGGCGTCACCTACCCGCGCGTCGACATGAGCCGCCGTCCGACCCACGACGAGATCCTGGAGATGTGGACGTCGAGCGCCCGGGTGTCCTTGGCGGAGGTGAAAGCACATCCCAGCGGGTCGGTGTTTCCCGCAACGCCGCCGGTCCTGGTGGGGAGCAAGGATGAGGGGTGGACCGGAAGGCTGGATGTCGGCGCCTCCGAGATGATGGACGACCTGCGGCGGCTTCACCGCGAACCGGTCGACACGGCTGCCTCGTCGTTCCGTCTCCTGAACCGGCGCGGTCTGGTGATCAACTCCAACTACCATGTCGCAAAGGTCAACAAGCTTCGGTTCTACAACCCGCTATACATGAATCCGGCTGACGCCGGGAGGATCGGAGTGGAGGACGGCGACCGCGTCAACATCGCGTCGAGCGCGGGCGCCGTCGACGCCATCGTTGAAACGGACCGATCCGTCGCTGCCGGAACGGTGTCTATGCAGCATTGCTTCGGCGATGCGCCCGAGAACAAGGCTGATGTCAGCCGGATCGGCTCTCCCGTGAACCGGCTGTTGTCGACGGATACGAGGCGGGACCGCTATACGGGCCAGCCTTTGATGTCCAACATCGAGGTCCGGATCACGACATATGCGGATCCCGAGGGCCACGACCTGTTCTGAAGTCGTAGGATTCCTGCTGCCGCCCGACAGCCCCGACCCTTGATCCGCCCCGTGGCGCAAGCCGATCGAGCACGCCTTCGCGGCTCGAGTGGCGCCGTAATGACTCGGCTTCTCGCCGGTCACCCGGCGGAACATCGTCGAGAACGACGCAGGGCCGGCGCAGGAACGCCTCGCACGGGACGCGCAACCGCAAAGTGGCGGGCAGCGGCACATGGAGCGCGACCGCCGCCAGCCGCGGCGGCCCGTGCAGCAGCAATCTCACCGGCGCCTGGTTGCGAGGCGCCGACGAGGCCGGGGCTGGCGGGCATGGCAGTTCGGTGGCTGCCGGGCCCGCGCAGGTTCGTTTCGATACTGCACGTGTTGGGCACAGGAGGTGTCGGATTGCAGCTTTATTCATAACCGGAGAGTGCAGACACACCTATGTCCGGATCATTGGTGATCCTGGGCAGCTTGGCGTTCGAGCCACCCTGCTTCCCGCAGCGAGGCCACCGCACGTCGGGCCACCGGCACCGACAGGCCGTTGCGCAGTTGGAGCCGCATGGTCCGGGGTGAGCCGTCGATGCGTTCAACGGCTTGCCGTGCCACCCACCAGGACCGGTGGGTGCGGAGGCCCTCCGCCATGCCAGGCTGCATGATCGCCTGGCTCAACGGCATCTGGATGAGCGTTGAGCCAGCACGAGTATGAGCTCGGACATAGTGGTCCTCCATCTGGAGCGCGATCACCCCGGTCGGCAATCTCGATGGCCGATCTGCCTGCAACGACTTCACCTCCTGTTCCGAAACCGTCGGACACGGCGGAGGAGCGGGTTCAGTGCGGGCATCCATGATCAAGGTAGCGGTACTGACCGTGATGGCCCCGACCGTCGTGGTCTGGAGGTACCAGAGCCACCATCCAGGATCGTACTGTCCCAGCCGAGGCCAGATCATGAACGCTGCCGCACGCGTCGACGCGGTCTCGGGAATGCTGGCGACTAGGATGACCAGGATCAGCAAACCGAGTTGCTGCCACCGCGGGATCACCAGCTTCTTCACCGCTGCCACCCCGCTGCCGTAGAGGACCAGCCCTAGCCAGATGGCTCCGGTCCAGTAGGCTGACCGGGAAAGGATGCCGCCGTTGAGGTAGCTCCCGAAGGGTCCCAGGGCGCCGAGGATCAAGCCGGCGAACGTCCCGCTCCCAATCACCCGCCGCCATGAAACGGGGGGCGCTGCCGGCGCAGCGATCGTCGTCATCGGTTGATCGCAGCCCGGTTCCGGGATTGCCCGGTGCCCGCTTGCCCGTTCGCGTGCCCGTTTGCCCGTCCGCGAAATGTTCGTGGCAGCGACGAGTGATCGGTGAGTACGGGGTGGGACCGCAAGATGGAAATCGTCATGACCTGTCGCATCCTCTCGACCGTGTTCCTGCTCCTGATGCCGGTATCGTCCAGCCTCGCACATGCGGGGCCGAACGTCGTGGGTTTCGACCATACGCGCATGGCCGATGGGACCGAGGTCGGAGTCTGGTACCCTTCGCGGGGGGCTCCGGCTCACCAGCGGCTCGGGTTGTTTGATCAGGATGCCGTCATCGCAGGGCCCCTGGTTGGCACGGCGCTGCCGCTGGTGGTGATGTCGCACGGTACCGGAGGGTTCTTCGCCGGGCACGTCGACACCGCGATCATTCTGGCCCGGCAAGGCTTCGTCGTCGCGGCGCTCACCCACCCCGGAGACAACTGGCAGGACCAGTCGAGGGCGTCGTCGATTGAGGATCGTCCGGCCGCCCTCACCGCTCTCGTGAGCTTCATGCTGGACGGATGGCGGTTCCACCGGCGGATCAATCCGGCCCGCCTCGGGGCGTTCGGCTTCTCCGCCGGGGGCTTTACCGTGCTTGCAGCGGCAGGAGGTAAGCCGGACTGGTCACGTATTGGTCCGCACTGCGCCGAGCATCCGGAGTTCTACGACTGCAAGCTGATCGACTCCCACCCGCATGCACAGGCCATGCAGCCGATCGCCTGGGACCACCGGATCCGGGCCATCGTCATCGCCGCCCCGGCACTCGGCTTCGCCTTCAACCGATCTGGCCTTCAGGCCGTGACGGGTCCCGTGCAGTTATGGCAGGCTGCAAACGACCGGGTTCTCCCGGCGCCCTACTATGCCGATGCCGTGCGTGCCGCGCTCCCCTTCCCGCCGGAGTTTCACGACGTTCCAAGGGCCGGCCATTTCGATTTCCTGGCGCCATGCGCGTCGGATGCACCCCGACTGCCGATCTGCGAAAGCTCTCCCGATTACGACCGGGCCACCTTCCATCGCTACTTCAACGAACAGGTCGTCGACTTCTTCGTGCGGAGTTTGCGATGAGAGGCTGGACACCCAGGCCGTTGAGCCTGGCGGTCTCGATCAGCGAGGCGAAATCGCCCGACGCCGGGCGCCACCCTCGCTGCCTGCAAACAGGGAGTTCTTGATTCGCCGTCGGATACCGGCCGTACATCGATGTTCGCCGGCCACGACGATCCGTGCCGACCGGCTTCAGCGCGCCGCGACGCTGTTGCTTGTCGGCACCATCACCTTCGCCGCCAGCCTTGCCGCCCCGCAAGGCGCGGGAAGGCGGGCATCGAACCGACCAAACGCCACGGGAGTGGACACCGAATACGAGAAGCCGGCGACGCTTCGTTCCATCGTCAAATAAGACCAACGCAAACCCGCCACCAGAACTGTTCGAGAGTCGTTGTGTCCGGATCATGGCGGCGGCGAGATGGGCGAAGCCTTTGCAGTGGGTGGTCTCCCGGCTGTCCCGGGCCGCGCGCGCCCTGATCGACGTGCCTTGGAAGGAGCCTCCATCGTGACAAACGCGACACTTCGCCAGATCGTCCTTGCCTCCCGGCCGGAAGGTGCGGCGCACGCCGAGAACTTCCGACTCGAGGAGGCGGCCTTGCCCGCCTGCCCTGCGGGCGGTCTGCTGCTCAGGACTCTGCTGCTGTCGCTCGATCCTTACATGCGCGGCCGCATGGACGACGCACCGTCCTATATCGCCCCGGTGCCGGTCAACGGCGTGATGGAGGGCGAGGGCGTGGCGGAAGTGATCGCGTCAGACCATCCCGGCCACGCCGTGGGCGATCTCGTGCTCGCCCGGACGGGGTGGAGCACCCATGCGACCTCAAACGGCACCGGCCTGCGGAAGATCGATCGGGCGCTGGCGCCGGTTTCGACCCGGCTCGGGGTGCTCGGCATGCCGGGCTTCACCGCCTATGCCGGGCTGAAGCTGATCGGCCGGCCAAAGCCCGGCGAGACCGTCGTGGTGGCCGCGGCGAGCGGGCCGGTCGGCTCGCTGGTCGGTCAGCTCGCCAAGCAGGCGGGAGCCCGGGCGGTCGGCATCGCCGGCGGCCCGGACAAGTGCCGCTCGGTCACCGAACAACTCGGCTTCGATGCCGCGGTCGACCACCGGCAGCCGGACCTGCCGGGGCGCCTGGCCGAGGCCTGCCCGGACGGCATCGACGTTTATTTCGAGAATGTCGGCGGCGCGGTCCTGCAGGCCGTTCTGCCGCTGCTCAACCGCTTTGCCCGCGTTCCGGTGTGCGGCCTCATCGCGCGGCACAGCGGCGGTTGGCCCGACATCGAGCACGATCTCCAGGCAATGATGCGGGCGGTGCTGACCCGCAGCCTCACCCTGCGCGGCTTCATCAACTTCGAGTTTGAGGCCGAGCATTTCCAGCCGTTCCTGGACACGGTCGCTCCGGCGATCGCGGACGGCAGCATCCGGTATCGCGAGGATTTCACCGAGGGGCTGGAGCACGCGCCTTCGGCGTTCATCGGCATGCTGGCGGGCCGCAACTTCGGCAAGGCCCTCGTGCGCGTGGCCGCCGATCCTGCGGCCACGTCCCAGTTCGGTGGCGCGCGGGCATGACCAACCAGCCAGGCCGTCGACGCGGTGCCGCCGGCCTGTCATCGCACCGTCATCAACAGGACGCTGAACGGAGGTTTGGCCGCGCCGAGCCTGCCCCCTATGGCTTGCGGGGTGGGCGACGTAGCACTTGCAGGCAGCACCGCCGCGCCGGCAGAGTGCGACGCAACATGGAGCGGACTGCGTGCAAACACTCGATCCGGTGAGCCTGCGGCCTGGTCCCGCGGACTTCGATCAGGCGTTGATCGACCAGTGGAAGCTGTCGCTGCTTGTTGAGTGCCTGCCGGCCGCGATGCGGCACCGGCCTCCCGAGGACGCGGCGTCGGGTGAGCTGTGTCGGCTGTTCCTGGACGGGGCGGACCCCGCCGAGCGGCTGCCGGCGGCTGGCGCGCTACACCAACTGGCCGTGGCGCAGGCCGGCCGGCTGCTGGGTGCCGGCGACACCGCGGCGAGCCTGGCCTGGGCGCGCTGCGCCTATGTCGCCGGTCGCTCGATCAACCATGCATGGCTCGATTTCTTCGATATCCTGCGGTCGTGCGGCGGCATCACGATGGTTGATTCCGCCGGGGGCTTCGCCCAGGCGGCGGTTGCTCCCTTGATCCCGCTCAGGATTGCGCAGTTCCGCCCGGAGGACAGCCACGCCGGCCGCCTGGACGGACGCATCAGCTGGTGCCGGGAGAACGGGGCGGCGGAATACCGCGCCTTCAACGAAGAGGCCGCGTGTGCCGACCTGCTGGCCGGCATGGGCGAGCGGGTGTGCGCCGCCTACACGCAGGCGCCCACCGCGTCGCGCAAGGCCACGATCTTCTTCCTGTCGCGGCTGCTCCGCCATGGCGGGGTTTATGCCGGCGGCAGCGAGGTCTGCCATGCGCCGCTCGATCTGCTGATCCCGCCCGGCTGCGGCTTCGTGATGCCGTGGAGCCCGAGCCGCCCATCCGTGGTGTGGCCGCAATTCATGGCGACGCGGCCCGCCAACCCGGTGGTGGCGCGGCTGCTGCGGCATGTGGTCCGGGGCTCGGAGTGGATGGCCGAGACCGGAACCTCGATTGACGAATGGATGATCTATGGAGCCGGCGGCTTCACCATGACCATCCTCGACGCATGGTGCGAACAGGGCGCCTGGCCACAGCAGGCCGGGCTCCACCTGCTCGGCCGGGAATACTACCGCACCATCGTCGAGCAGTCGGACCGCGACCTCAAGGTCTACACCGAGTACCAGCCCGAGCCGCCGCCAAAGGTGCCGGCGATCCCGACCATCCGGATCAACAACATCGTCAGGCCGGAAGACAGCGTCCTGCTGGCGCCGGGCGGGGATGGCCAGCGCGCGCGGATGCTGCTGCCGGCACAGGTGCTGCCGCCGGGCCGCGACCTTACCCTCATCCCGGAAGCACCCGCCCATCGCTCCTGGCAGGACCAGCAGCAAAAGCCGGCGCTGGCGCCGGCGGCCGGGGTCTACTGGCTGCGCGATCTCGGCCTGAGCGGCCATGGCTGCCTTTGGAAGAACAACCGCTTCATCCGCCTTGACTCGTATCTGTCGGACGTCGCGGAGGGCGAGACCCGCGGCGGCGCTTGGCAGACGCCCTGGACCCACAAGGTCGTGCGGGTGGTGGAGGAGCCGGTAGTGGTGGCCTTCAGCCCGGGTTATTCCTGTTACGGGCATTGGCTGGTCGACGAGCTGCCCCGCCTCGGGTTGCTGAAGCTGGCGCTCGGAGAGGCCTTTCAAAGCATCCGCTTCATCTTCCCGGAGAAGCTCCGGAGCTGGGGCAAGGCGCTGCTCCGGTTCTTCTTCGACATCGAGGATGACCGCATCCTGTATTTCAATCACGAGCGGGAGCTGTGGCACCTCAAATCCGCGATCGTCCCCGGCTTCCTGCACAAGAGCTATCAGTTCCAGCCCTTTGTTCGGGAGTTCTTCTCCAACTACGCCCCGGCCGACGCTATCCCGCATCGCAGGGTGTGCCTGTCTCGGCGCGACTGGGATGAAAGCAAGCCGGACCAGAGGATCTTCACGCAGCGCGAGAAGTTCGAGCGCATGGCGGCCGATCGGGGCTACGACATCGTCGCTCCGGAGGAGCTCAGCCTTTCCGACCAGGTCCGGCTGATGGCGGAGACCGCGGTGCAGATCGGCGAGCATGGCTCGGCCCAGCACGGCTCGGTGTTTTCCAGGCACGGCACGGTCGTTGGCAGCATCAATCCGCTGACCGGAGTGCAGGTCAATCTGGGCCGGATCGCCGACGACCACAACGTGCTGCTGTTCGCAGAGAGGATGTCGCGCGAGCCCAGCGGCTCGCTTCGGTTCGACTGCTCCGACGAATCCTTGCAACGGTTCTTCCAGACCATCGAGACCATCGAGCGGGATCTGCCTTCCCGGCCGGCTGCCTTGCCGCCGATCTCCTCCCCGTCGGGCGAGGCGGCAGCCATCCGTTCGCCCGCCGCCGCCTGAGCAGGATCCGCTCGGCGAGCATGATGGCCCACCACGAGGACCGGCACCGGGACGCACCGCCTTCCGTCCCGTCCCGGCACCATGATCCGGCACCGTGACGAGGACGCATGAAGCAGCCTTCCAAAATCGTCTCGTTCCATGGCACCACGCTCGGTGCGCTCCGGACAACAGGTGCCGTCGCCTGCATCCCGGCCGGCCCGTCGCCGCTCCTGTTCGACGCCGTGGTGGGCTTCGGCCTCCAAAGCCGACCTGATCTGCTGTTCCTGACTGCCCTCGCCGAGCGTTCGGCCGAGATAAATCTGGGGCCCGGCAGTGTTGCGAACCCCTTGCTCGCCCTGGTCGCCACTCCGCTGCCGGATGGCCGCTCGATCACGCTGCACGATCCCGCCACCGGTCGCTACCTGGCGGCCCCGCCGGTACAGGCAGCGGACCGTCTGGCCGGCGTCACCGCCAGCCGCGACCGCGCGGATGCCTGGGAGCATTTCAGCCTGGCACCCCTGCCCGCCGAGGCCGGGACGCCGGCAGTGGCAACACTCGCCGCCGCGGTCGGGGTGCTGTTTGAGGAAGGGCTGGATGTCGGGTCGGTGGTGCGCTGCATCCAGGGGGCGAGCGGGGCTGAAGCCGGATGGGCGTTGAACGCGGTTGTGCCCCTGCTGAGCCGCAACGCGCTCGGGGCACTCGCCGATCAGCTGCTGCGGACACCCGAGCTGCTCGAAAGGCTCAAGGCGATCTTTCCCGGCAATGCGTGGGCCACCGCGGGACTGCCCGATCTGGTAGGCTGGTTGTCCGGCCGCGGCACGCCCCCAGCGCTGGCCCCTGAGCCGCCCCATGCACCGGCGGTACCCACCAAGCCGTCGCTCATGCCAAGATGGGTGCGCGGCTTCTCCCGCGACGCGCGGCCGCAGCCACAGGGAGCCACGGCCGATCCTGCGGCAGCCTACGCCGTGTCCGACAAGGCTGTATCCGCCACGGCTGGCCCTGCCGAGCCGAGGCGCTCGATGATCCGGATCGGCACCGACCTGGACGAGCTGGCGCTCGGTGCGGACAGTGGGTCATTCATCGCCGGCGGCCGCTTCATGTCGTTCCCCCAGGCCTGCACCAGCCTGGCGCGACAAAAGGTGGAACCGCGCCGACGGGCCTGCATCGTAATGTGCGCCCGCAACGAGGGCATCTACCTGCCGGAATGGATTGCCTACCACAGAGCGATCGGCTTCGAGCATTTCTTCATCTACAGCAACAACAACGATGATGGCTCCGATGCCTTGCTGGCCGCCCTGGCCCGCGCCAACGTCATCACCTGGATCGACAACGAAATGGCGCCGGGGGTGCGCTCGCAGTACAAGGCCTACGGACACGCGTTCGGCATCCTGCCCGAGGTGCTCGACTTCGAATGGTCGCTGATCGTCGATGCGGACGAATTCTTCGTGCCCAACCCCGACCGCTTTACCACGGTCTCGGAGTTCCTGTTCTGGCAGGAGAAGTGCCAAGTCGATGCGATCGCGCTGAACTGGCGGTTCCTCGCCTCGAACAACGAGGTGAGCTGCCTCGATCAGCTAATGACCGAGCGCAACACCCGGTTCGTCGGCAATCCGCTGATCGGCGACGGGTTCCGGCTGATCAAGACGATCTTCCGTCCGCGCTGCATGCTGCGCTCGCGTTCGCATACGCCGGTCTGTGACGAGAGAAGCTCGTTCACGTATCGGCTCTCGACCGGGGAGCTTCACCTCTACCAGAGCAGTCCGCCCGGCTTTCACGCCGATGCCGGCTTCTCCGACCGGGTGAACACCGACAACGCCTGCATCTACCACTACTATTACAAGTCGGCCTCGGAATGGATGTGGAAGAGCTCGCGCAACCGGGGCGATTCGCCGGTGCGAAGTGGGCTGCCGGACCGGTTCTTCACCGAGGACTGGATCAAGGATTTCATGCGGCAGAACGACGAACCCGACCAGGAAGTCGAGAACAGGCTTGGGGTTTATCGCGCGCGGATCCAGCAGGAGCTGGCTTGGCTGGAGGGTTTGCCCGGCATCGCCGAAGCCGTGCATGGCGTCCGCGAGGCCTACACGGTGCGGCTCGCCGAGTTAAAAACGATCGTCCGCTCCAGTCCGATCCTGGAGCGTCCGAGCGAGCTCAGCCGCCGCTTCCTTACTCTCGCGGGCGTGTTGTAGGCCTCCAGGGCAACGGCCCGGCCGGCTCCTAGGCAGCCAGACGGAGGATCTGCCGCAACAGCGGCTGCAAGGCCTCCGCCACCGCCCGGTTGCCGGCCGCATTGGGGTGGCACTCGTCGTCGCAGCCCAGTCCCGGCTTGTAGCGTGCGATGGCGGAGCCGTCGCCCAGCACCCCGTTCAGATCCAGCACGTGCTCGCCCCGGGCTGCCAGCACTGCGCATCGCTCGACGCTGGAAAGCCGCGCCGCCTCGGCGGCGGCGGAGCCGATCTTGGGGGCTTGCGGCACCGCGGTGAAGAACACCGCAACCCCGCCCTGCCGGCGCACCAGCTCGCCGTAGTGCATGGCCCGCCCCCAGGCCGCGTCGGCCGCCGCGAGCGCCTCCTCCCCGGACGAGGTTCGCGCGATGTCGTTGCCCGACCAGGTCTGGATCAGCGCCACGGCGACGTCGCTGTGGCGCAGGTCGGCGAGCGCGGATGCAAAGAAATGGCGCGAAGGCTCGCCTCCCACGCCCGATTGCAGCAGCGCCACCGGCAACCGGGTGCTGGAGATGGCGGCGCAAACGAGGTGGGCGAAGCTGAAATGGCCGCTCACGAATGGGGCTGCGCTGAACCCGCCGCCCTGGACGATGCTGTCGCCGACCGCCTGCAGCGTGGCGCCCGGGGTGGGGCAGCGGAACTGCACGGCATACACCGCGCCCTGCCCGCGGGTGCCGAGATCAAGGTCACGCGGGCCGACCGGTGGCGACTCGGTGACTAGATCGGTAAAGCCGAACAGCTTCTGCCCGCTCCGGCCGGTGAGGATCGCCGTGTCGGAAGCGTCCACGCCGCTCTTGTGCGCGGTATAGGGGCCGGTGATGGATTGCTCGGGGCCGACCAGCGTGCGGATCTCGATCAGGCTTCCGGGTCCGCCATCGGTTCGCCGCACCGACGGCACGTCGACGAAATCCGACAGCACAAGCCCGGGCGTCCAGACATTGATGTTGTCGGCGACGTCGGGGAGCGGCGGGAACCAGACCGGTCCGGACGCCGGGTCGGCCGGCGGGTTGCCTTGCAGCGTGGCGAAGCCCACCGGGCGGAACTCCGGCTCCGCCCGCGCGCCACCGGTTCCCGCGGATTCCGACCAGGGAGTGCTGACGGCGGCGACCGTCGCCCGGGCGATGCCGAAACGGCTGCCGCCGCGCGCCGTCGCGTAGATCAGCCGGACGGCTTCGAAATCCGCCTCGCTATTCCAGTTCTCCACGAAGCTCCGCTGGCCGTTATACACCGCAACATTGTTGCCGCCTCCGATCGCGACGTTTCGATGTGTCAAAATACGCGAAAGGCGAGCCTGCCGCGGGTTTTCCAAAATCTGAGACGAAGGCTGCGGTTTTGTTGAGAACGGGGGCGAGGGTTGGGATCGCAGGAAGGTCGCTAGCTTGCGCATCAACGCAGGTGTTAGCGCCGAACATGGGGCTTGTCATGGTCAAACCTGTGCGCCGCTGCCGCCTTTCCGAACCGGCTCAGCGTACCAGGCTGCCGCCGAGCGCGTCCGTCCAGGCCGCACCATTCCACCAGACCGGAAGCCCGGGATGGTTGCCGCGCACGGGCCGGCAATCGCTGCAATATAGCTGCGTGCCGACCGACCTGGCAGACGGCAGCCCGGCCAGGGGGTAGGCCGAAAGGCGCAGCCCGCCGCCGCCCTGGCCGAAACCGCCGATCGCCACGTCCCCAGCGGTGTCGGCGGCGAACGACGCCACGACATGCCGCTTGGCATCGGTGAAGCGCACGCCCGCCTGCGCTGGAAGGTCGAACGGCCCGGTGATTCCTGCCAGCGAGAGGCTTCCGTCCCAGTGCTCGGTCAAGCCGCAGGCGCCCGAGCCGCCGCAAAGCGACACGCCACCATTGTTGCGACCATCCTTATTCCAGACGAGCTCGCCCCAGCCGCCGCCGCTCAGCGGATCGCCCTGGACGCCGTCGATGCGCAAGCCAAGATGGAACGCGGCCGCTGGTGCGCCCGACGCCGCACCGGTTTTGGTCAGGTATCCGGCAAGGCGCATGTTGTTGGTGCTGTCAGCGAACGCGCTGTGCTCGAACAGCTCGCTGCTCGGCCGCAGCGCTCCCACGCCTTCGTTGCCATGCACATAGAACGAGTGTGCCTTGATCACGTTGGTGTCCTTGCCGTCGTTGAACATCAGCATGGTCGGGCTATAGCCGGACAGCAGCAGATGGTAGCTGTCCGAGGTCAGGCCGTGCGGGCCGTAGCCGCCGATCGGATCCATGGAGATGGTGAGGCCGCGCATCTCCACCTCGTGCGCGCGGCTTGCGGTATAGCGCAGATCGACCTCCTCGGTCTCCATCGCGCGGATCAGGCTGGTGGCGTGTCCTTTGGTCTTCGAGCCGTCATAGTACATCCAGGTGTTGCGCGCGAACATCTTGGTGCCGGCGCCGATAAACACCACCGGCTTGTCGTACTGCGACCAGTAGCGATCAAGGCGCCCGGCGTTCGGCACCTGGCCTGCAGAGAAGTCGTTGCCGGACGGCACCGCCCATCCCGCGACATCGATGCTTTTGCCGTCTGCCGACCAGCCGCTGATGATCGCCGAAACTAGGTTGACCAGTCGGATGGCATTGTTGTCGTACATCGCCAGCGGCCGAAGTCCGAAGCGCGGATCGACCGAATTGGTGGTGATGTACATGTTCGTGTGCAGCTTCGCCATCTGCGCGGGCGTCATCGGGCTTTTCAGATAAACCTTGTTCGCACCGTAATGGTCGACATCCAGCACCATGCGTGCCTCAAGCGTGCTCGGTGCCTCGTAGAAGCCCACCAGATCCGCGCCGGTCACCGCCTTGGCACCGAGATGGTAGTCCAGTCCCGAGATGCCCGCCCGGTTGTCAGCGATGTCGGACTGCGAGGTGAAGACGCACAGCACGCATCCGGCGTTGAAAGGACCGTAGGGTGCGCCGACGATGTTCAACGAAGCGTTGTTGGCGACGTCGCGCACGGTCTGGCCAGGAAAGTTGCCGCTCCGCGTGCCTCCCACCAGCACGGTCTCCTGGCCGGTATACGGGTCAGTGGCCTGCGTCTGCGGCAGGCCCGCGGGCGCCGGCTGCGCGTGCGCCGGAGGAGCGGCCGTCCATCGCAACACCAGCAGCATCACGGCAAGCGCTTGAAGAATGCGTGGGGTCATGCCTGTCCTCACCAACAATGCGCAAAACGCGCCTTGCGCATCGTCGCGTTCGCGCATCCGCACCGCAAGCGGCGATAAACAACTGCCTCGCGTTTGGGACAGAATAAAATCGCTCCTCTCCGGCAAGCGGTAGCCGGCTTCCGTGATGATGGGAGATGTTCCATGAAACTGGCTACATCGATAAGCTTGGCGCTGGTCTTCTCATCCGGGGTCGCGCAGGCGCAGGCGCTGAGCGGATCAACGCTTTCCGTGAGCGGCCCGGGCGGCTCGCAGTTTGCCAACGACAGCAACGGCACTCGCGTCGCGGTGTTTCCGGTGACACCCACCACGACCACCGATCCATGGACCTCGCCCGACAGCCTGCAGCTGGGCGGTCTGATGGATTTCAGCGGCGGCAGCTCGCTAGCCATACGCGGCGCGCCGTATGGCTATTACGACACCGGCTCGCTGCTCTCGATCGTCGCCACGTCGCATGCTCTCGGTAATTCCCGAGCCGGCATCAACAGCGGCTATAACGGCTTTCCCGATGGGCTGATCGCGATGTCCAAGGACCCGGACTTCAACTCGGTCAATCTCTACAACCAGACCATGCCGCTGCCGCCGCGGATTACCATCAGCAGTGGCATCACCTACACGCCGACCCAGATCAAGTTCGCAACGCCGTTGAGCGCGACGCAAATCTCGCAGCTCCGCCAGAGCATGTGGATCACCACCAACTCGATCGACCCCACCATGGCCTCGCTGGCGTCGGGCGTGCTGGCCAACGCCGCGAATTCTGGCGACCAGACGCTGACGCTCGCGGGCGTCGTCAACGTTTCGGTGGGAAGCTATGTCCGCGGCTTCCACGCCGGCATCAACGGTCCGACGGTGTTGGTCACCAGCGTCAACGCGAACGGCGGCAACACGGTCGTGGGGCTTTCCACGCCGCTGGTCGATGGCGGCACCGATTCCGCGCCGATCACCAGCTATGCGGCCGGCACCAGCTACGGCTTCGTGACCTACAACACCCCGGTCGCGCTCAGCCAGGCCGCCGCGGTAGGCAGCGCCACGCTGACGGTCGCGGGGGTCTACAACATCCCGGCCGGAACACCCGTGCCGGCCACCAACCCCGGCATCGCGTCCGGCACCACCGTGCAGAGCGCCGTGATCAGCGGCTACACCACCGTGATCACGCTCAGCAACCCGCTGGTCACCGACGCCAACAACGACACGAGCTATCCGGCCGGCACCACCTTCTATGTGGCAGCACCGTTCCAGTGGCCGGTGGGCCAGCACGTGCAGACCATGACCTACGGCACCACGATCACCGGATGGGACCCGGCCGGAAGCTTTATCAACGTGAATGGCTGGACGGTGCCGGGAGCGCAGCGGCCGATGACCGGCCAGACGCCGTCCGCCTTGCTCGATCCTTCGATGCCCTACACCACCCAGACCGCCTATATCGGAACGCCCACCACCGCGACCATCAACAACTGGGTGCAATCCTACGATCCGAGCCCGCTGGTGCCCGCAACCTCGACGCCGAGCGAGGGCGAAAGCAGCAGGATGCAGCAGTTCGAGGGACTCGAGCTGGATCAATGGAACTTCGCCAAGCATGATTACGAGGCGACCTTCCGGGGACTCACCATCGGCTACAGCCCGCTCGCCCTGGTGACCAGCGGCGGCGTCAGCCACGGCGTGCTGCCCTCCACCGACAGCTATGACCTGCAGCTGGCCGGCAACATGCCGACCCTGCTGCGTTTCACCGGCGGCTCCACCGCGAACTACCTGCTGGGCGAGAGCCTGCTGGTGAAGGGCAATGGCGGCGTCGCGGGCGCCGCCGGCAACACCGGCGAGCTATTCGAGCACAGCGCGTTTATGGATGGCGGGGATAATTTCCGCCTCGTCGACTGGCTGCAGAAGGACACCAACACGGTGGGTGCGGCCGGCGGCAGCATGCGCCTCGGCTTGATGCTCAACGGCGCGCAGGG
>CAXUNX010000031.1:18504-23094 GCA_964252545.1 uncultured Acetobacteraceae bacterium
ACCATCACCGCACCCAGCATGCTGGTGAAAGGCAACGGCGGCGTGTCCGGCGCCGTCGGCAACACCGGCGAGCTGTTCGAGCAGAGCGGCTTCATCGATGGGGCAGACAATCTGCGCCTGGTGGACTGGTTGCAGCAGGACAGCAGCACGATCGGCGCCGGCGGCGGCAGCATGCACCTCGGATTGATGGTCGACGGCACCCAGGGCACGGTGAGCACGCCGCAAAGCCAGATCGTGTTCGACGCCGCCGGCTATGGCACCGGCAGCATCGGACTGCTCGGCTTCAACGGCGGCGGGCTGGTGGTCAACAAGGCCGGCAACACCACCATCACCGGCGGCGGGTCGCTGCTTCTCGCCACCGCGTCCGGCGGGGCGGGCGGCAGCCTTTCCGCCGACGCTAGCGGCAACCTCAAGCTCGGCAGCGCCGCGGCAGGCGGCAAGGTGGTCGCCGCCGCTCCGCTGGTGCTGCCGAGCTATGCCTTCGCCTCGCTGCCTGCGACCGGGACGCCCGGCTCGGAAGTGTTCTGCACCAACTGCCTAAAGCCCTCCGAGGTGGCCGGGGCTGGAACCGGCATGATCGTGTTCGACGACGGCCACGCGCACTGGGTCTCTACCGCCGGCACCGTCGCCGCCCAGTAGCCGTATGGCCGGCGGCGCAAGCCGCGGGCCGCCCTCCCTTGCCCGCGGCCCGGCCGCGCCCGATGATGTGCCGCCTGGAGAGAGCGGATGCACAGCCTGGATTCGGCCGCCAGCGGCGGGGATGCGAGCCTGATCCTGCACGAGCCGGTGCGACCGCACGCCGATGGGTTGGCGCTCGAGCTGGGTGGCCGGCTGCTGCCGCTCAGGATGCAGGACGAGACCGTGCGCAGCTTTCTTCCCGGCTGGCGCGCTCTGCTGCTCTACACCGGTTTCGCACCGCTGTTCCTGCTCGAGCTTGCGCACGAGGATGGGCGCCGGGCCACCTGGTTCCTGGATTTCCGGATGCAGCGGATCGCCGACGCGGTGGACCGGCTCGGACCCGAGCTGATCGGCCTGCTGCGGCAGCAGGCGGCGCCGGTGCTGCAGCAGATGATGCACGCCATCCTGCATCGCTGCGCGCCGGGGGCGCTCGACGCCGGGAGCCTGGCCTTCCTGCAGCTCAACGAGGCAACCCGGCGGGCGATCGGGCTTGGCTGCCTCGACCAGCTGATGCGCCGTCCCAGCCGCCTGCTGGTCGAGGAGCTGATGCCGAGCTCGCTGATGTTCCGTAGCGAACGAAACGCCGTGCTGCACGCAATCGAGCGCTCCCATCTCGCAGCCGGCCTCGCCGTCGACTGGCAGGACCGCCTCGCCCCGGCATTCCGCCAGAACGCGCTGTTCTGGCCGAGCCCGGTCGACGGCGCGCCGCTGCGGGCGCAGGGCTGCCTGTGCATCGACGATTTCCATTTCGCCTTCCGCTTCGCCGACCAGAAGCACGGGCTCGTGTTCTTTGTGGTCATCGCCGAGCATTATTCCCGTGTCGGCGGGGTGTGGTTCCCATCGCTCGGGCTGATGGTCACCCCGGCCGAGGAACGCACGAGCGGGATCGCGCAGATCCAGCTGCTGCCGCACCTCGCGCACTGGGTGGTCAGCCACGTCTGTGTCTGGGCGGGGCTGCTCGTGCCCTACCTGGACGCGGGAGCGGGACGCTTCGCCAGCGTGATGCGCGGCAAGGGCGGCGTGCATATCGGCCACCAGCTCTGGAACGAGCTGAGCGGCATCGACCGCCTGCTGCAGGCAGCACCCATGCTGCAGGTGGAGGGGGCGCTGCCGGAATGGATCGTGCTGAACGCGGAGGAGGACATCGAGCTGTATGGCCCGCTCGAGCAGCTGTTCCCCGCCTTGCAAGGACGCGTCAACCGCACCCTGCCCGATGTGACGGCCCTGATCCGGCACGGCTACGAGCAGGGGATCATGATGCTGCGGGTCACGCGCGAGCATGTCTCACGGCGCCTGCGCGAGCGCATCCTTGCCGACGCCCGGGCGAGCGCTGCCGCCGGCAGCGCACTGGCACGGCTGCCCGAACAGGGCCGGCCGGTGATCCTGCTCGGGCTGCGGGTCGAGAACCGCACCCTGGTCGATCTGGGCGGCTTCCTCGAGCGGCTGGTGGGCTTCATCGCCGAGCACTTCCCAGACGCCGCGATCGTGCTCGACGGCCATAATTCCCGCGGCAAGGACGGCCGCACGATCGAGAGCCACGGCGAGTCCCGGGCCGCGCGCAGCCCGTTGCAGGTCGAGCGGCAGCTGGCCGAACGGCTGCGCCAACGCTTTCAGCACGGCGCCGCCATGCTCGTCGACACCATCGGCCAGCCGATCGCCGCCAGCCTGGTGTGGGCCGAGCGGTGCGACTGCTTCGTGTCGGTGTGGGGTGCCAGCCTCGCCAAGTACCGCTGGGTCTGCAACAAGCCCGGCTACGTGCTGACCAGCCGCCACAATCTGGGCCACCGCGCCGACCTGCACATCTACGACGCATCGAGCTTCACCGAGTCGCCGACGCCGCTCTGCTTCATCCCGCCCGAGCTGGTCACCGACCGGCCGGAAGCGCCGCTGCTGGTGGACGTGGCGCCGGGACAGCAATCCTTCTTCAATTTCGAGGTCGACGAGGCAGCGTTGTTTCCGCAGATCGCGGCACTGATCCGGCGCTCGATGGGGCACCGGGCGTGAGGCCGGCCTGCGTCGAGCGCCGCGACGGCGCCTATCAGGTGGTCGGCCCGGACGGCCAAGCCCGCCCGGTGCGCCTCGCCGGCAAGCCGGTGCAAAGCTTCCTGCCGGGCTGGACCCCGCGCGGCGCAAGCCTCGCCTTCTTGCCCTGGGTGCTGCTCGACCTCGCGCACGAGGATGGCCGGGAGGCCGGCTGGATCCTCGACGAGGCGCTCGAGCATCGCGCCAGCCGCCCCGGCGAGCTTTCGCCCGACGCACAGCGCAGGCTGGCCGACGCCGCCTCGGAAGCGGTGCTCGGCACCTACCGGAGGCTGATCCGCGACGCCGTTCCCGATGTTCCTCCCGGCACCATCACCGCACCGGCATCACGCGCCCACCCGCTGGCCGGCC
Source organism: uncultured Acetobacteraceae bacterium (assembly GCA_964252545.1). Lineage (GTDB taxonomy): Bacteria > Pseudomonadota > Alphaproteobacteria > Acetobacterales > Acetobacteraceae > Lichenicoccus. The sequence continues at coordinate 21,574 of CAXUNX010000031.1, forward strand.
TCAACCGCCGGATGGTCGAGGATCTGGTTGACCTGGTGCTGCGCCACGCACCGATGCAGACCCGGGTGGTCGATCTGTGCCGGGCCGAGCCCGAACCCGGCGGCTATCCGGTGACGCTGCCGGACGGCGGCAGCCTCGCGCTGCGGGCCGTGCCCGAGGCGCTCGCGGGCAACATCCAGGACGATTTCATCGAGGCCTTGTCCGCGGGCGGCATCGCCTGCGCGTCGCCGGTGGACGGCTGGCCGCTCCGCTCGCGCGACAGCCTGCCGCTGCACGAGCACCGCACCGCCTACCGCTTCATCGATGAGCGCTACGGGCTGGTGTTCTATGTCGGCACCACGCACCTGCTGTTCGATAAGGCCGACCTGTTCTTCCCGGCCGCCAACCTCGCGTTCAAGCAGCATGCCGACCCACCGTCGCTGCTGCACGAGCTGGGGGCGCTGTTCGTCCGGCACGCCGCCCTGAACGCCGACGCGCTCGCGAGCTACGGCGTCAACCGGCCGCGCCGCTTCGCCGCCGCCTGCCGGGGCGTCGGCCACCTGCATATCGGCCATCACCTCTGGAACGAGCTGACCGGGCTGGACCGGGTGGTGCGCCGGGCCACCCCGGCCGTTCTGCCGGTGGTGATCGTGCCGGACGCCGAGCAGGGCTCGGAGCCGTTCGCGCCGATCGACGCCATCTTCCCCGAGCTCGCCGGCCATGTCGATCGCGGGCTGGAGGCGCCCCGGACGCTGGCGGACTACATCTATCGGCAGGATCTCTGCCTGGTGCGGCTGTTCGACGACCGCGTGTCCCGCAGCCTGGGGGAGCGCATCCGGCGCGCCGCGCTGCGGAACGGCCCGACCCACTACGACCGCTCCCAGGCACACCGCCTGGCCGACCAGGGGACGCCGGCGGTGCTGCTCGGGGTGCGGGTCGAGAACCGCACCGCGGTCGATCTCGAGGAGCTGCTCGCGGACATCATCGCCCACCTGCAGCGGCGGCTCGGCCGCGTCGCGATCATCCTGGACGGTCAGAACGCCCGGATCGGTCACGATCCGGTCAGCAGTTTCGGCAGCTTCGGACAGCTCGCCGGGCACGAGCCCCCGGTGTTCGCGGAGCTGCGGCTGGCGCTCAGGCTCGAGCAGCGCTTCGCGGGCAGCCCGGTGCAGATCATCAACCTGTTCGGCGCCGCGATGCCGCGCAGCCTGTTCTGGGCCGATCAATGCGCATTCTTTGTGGCGTTCTGGGGTGCCGGGCTTGCGAAATACCGCTGGGCCTGCAACCGGCCCGGCCTGGTGCTCAGCAACCGCTGGAACCTCGAACGCCGCGGCGACCTCGACATCTATCACGCGCCCCGCCATCAGGAGGACGGCGCCCCGATCCGGTTCATCGATGGCAACGACGTGACCGACGATCCCGAAGCGCCGGTGCTATTTTCGCCGGTCAACCCGGTGCCGAGCTACAGCAACTTCCGGGTCAGTCGCGAGCCGCTCCGGCGGCTGCTCGACGCCATGCTCGACGAGCACGTGCAGCAGCCGG
>CAXUNX010000032.1:0-19025 GCA_964252545.1 uncultured Acetobacteraceae bacterium
CCCTAAACCCCATCCCATACACCGTCAACTCCAAATCCAACCCACACCAGAGAGAAAGAAAAAGCATCAATCTGACCCGTGATAGGCCTTGAACCATTCAACGAAGCGTGGAACGCCCTCCTGCAAGCGTGTGCGCGGAGTCCACCCGGTCGCCTCGTGAACAGCGTCGATGGATGCCCAGGTAGCCTCGATGTCGGTGCCTGGCCGCGGCACGCGCTGGATGATGGCGGAACGTCCCAGCGCCTGCTCAAGCAGGCAGACCAGCCGCCCGACCAGCTCGCTGTGCCGGTTGCCGATATTCAACAGGCGCATCGGCTCGTCGCCTTGCGGCGGGTGGTCGAGCACGCGAAGCACACCGTCGATCGCGTCGTCGATATAGGTGAAGTCGCGCGCCAACCTGTCGCCCTCGTAGAGCGTGATCGGCTTTCCTTCGACGATGGATCGGGCAAAAGCATAATAGGCCATGTCGGGCCGACCCCAGGGGCCATACACGGTAAAGAAGCGCAATCCCGTCTGGCGCAGGCCAAAAAGATGGCCATAAGCATGCGACACCAGCTCACCTGAACGCTTGGTCGCCGCATAAAGCGAACTCGGCGTGTCGATCCGGTCGGTTTCCCGAAACGGCAGGCTGTGATTGAGCCCGTACACCGAGGAAGACGAGGCAAACACCAGATGCTCCAGCCGGGGCAGGCGGCGAGCGGCCTCCAGCAGGGTGACGTGACCCAGCACGTTTGCCGAGACATACACGTAAGGATCAACCAGCGAATGGCGCACGCCGGCCTGGGCGGCCAGATGCACGATGCCGGTGATGCCGGATTCCTCCGCCAGCAACGCACCAAGCCCGTCGCGATCGCTGATGTCGAGGGTTTCGAAACGGAATCCCGGTCCCGGTGAAAGCAGCCGTTCGATCCGCGCCTGCTTCAAACGTGGGTCGTAATAAGGATCAAGATTGTCGATCCCCACTACCCGCTCTCCGCGGGCCAGCAAGGCACGGGCGATGTGAGCCCCGATGAAGCCAGCACAGCCGGTTATCAAGATCGTCATGAAGCCCCTTCAGCGCACCGCATCCGCCGCCTGCTTCTGCACGCTCTTGCGCTCCAGCCCTGGACGGTGCAAGCGGGGTTGCCGCGGTCGCGCCCGTTCCTGTTCTCGGCGCAGGGATCGCGCTGGGCGCGTCCGGAAGCCGTCGCGCATGCAAACAGCAGCGGCTCTCCCGCCATCCGCCCGACCACGGGCGATCGGCTGGGTCGGAGTCGCTGAAGGTGAACTCCGTTCGGCAACACTGGTTCGTCTTGTGGCGTTTGACGCCGGCACCCGCCAACCCAATCTCAGACCTGTAGCCCCAACCTCAGACCTGTAGCATGGAGCGCCCTCATGGCATCGACGCAAAAGGAGCCGCAACTCAAGCCGCGGCTGCATTCGACCCGGAACAACATGGATTCCAACGCGCGCAACATGGCGATCGCGCTGCTGAACGCGAGGTTGTCCGATGGACTTGATCTCGCCTTGATCACCAAGCAGGCCCATTGGAACCTCAAGGGCCCGCAATTCATCGGCATCCACGAGATGCTCGATGGCTTCCGCACCGAGCAGGACGATTGGACCGACAAGACCGCCGAGCGCATCACGGCACTCGGGGGCACGGCTCTCGGCACCGCACAAACGATCACCAAGGGCAGCCAGCTCGAACCCTACCCCACCGACATCTACCGGATCGCCGATCACCTGGCTGCGCTGATCGACCGATACGCGGTTTATGCAAATGCGGTACGGTCCAGCATCGACCAGGTGGACGAGGCCGGCGATCCAGACACCGCCGACCTGTTCACCGAGATCTCTCGCGGCATCGACAAGCAGCTCTGGTTCCTGGAAGCGCATGTGCAGGAGCCGACCGGGGAGATACGCGACGGCGACGGCGACGGCGCCCGCTGAACCAGCCGGACCCTGGCTGGGTCGGGGCCAGGGTCGCGGCCAGGGTCGCGGCCAGGGTCGCGGCCGGTGGCCTACCCTCCGGCGGCCTGATCGAACGCCTGGTTCTCGATCCGGTCGCCGACCCGTATTCCGAGCTTGGCGGTGATGCCGCCCTGAAGCTCCAGGGTTGCCTTGACCAGGCCGTTGCTGGAAATGCGTGCCAGGCTTTCGGGCACGGTGTCCTCGGCAATGTTGCGGATGATGCCGCTAGCATCAACAAACAGCATGTCCTCCGGAACCGGGCAGTTCTCCATCCACATCTCGCTTTGTTGCGGATAGGGCCAGACAAACAACATGCCGCCCTGGTCGGGGATCGACGGTCGGAACATTTCTCCCACCTGTTTTTCCCGCGCAGTGCTTGCAAGCTCGACGCTGAATGCATGCCGGACGCCATCATGGGTGACGATGGTCAACGGCTGTTTCGGGAGTTCCGCCTGCGCCTGGGTGGGCTCGGAGAAATCCTGCGCCGCCGCCGGCATGGCTGCCAGCCCAAGCAACACGCAGACCATGAACCTCAGCTTCATCCGCTAGATCTCCTTGAGGGCCGCCGCCGCGAGCGTGCATATCTCGTCGCGGACCGGGCCTTCGCGCGCTGCATCGCGCAGGGAGGTCAGCCAGTGCAAGGGCGGATTGCGGCCGGCCGCACGGGGATAGCGCAAGCCGCGCAAAACCGCCTCGGCTTGCGGGGGCAGCTGCGCCGGCGCCTCGAAGCCGTTCAGCGTCGCCCACACTGACGCCCAGCAGCGTCCCGTGCTGAACGGATTATAGCCGCCTCCGCCGCTTATGATCAGCGGGATGCCTCGGGCGGCCGCGATCGCGCGAAGCTTGCCTGCAACCTCGCAATGGGCGTTGTTGGACAAGGCGAGACGGGAAAGCGGGTCTTCCTCAAGGGCGTCTGCACCGCATTGCAGGAAGATCGCCTGCGGCTGATGCGCGCGCAGCAGCGGCAGCACCGCCCGGTCAACCAGCAGGCGCATCTCGCTGTCATTGAGTCCGGCTGGCACCGGGAAGTTGCGTGCGGCGCCTCCGGCGCGGTCCGCGGCCAGGCCGCTGCCGCGCGGGCTCGCGCCATCCGCGAGCTTCCGCAAAGGCCAGCGCTTCGCTTCGTGGATGCTGAAGGTGAACACGAGCGGATCGTCGTCGAAAGCGTCCTGCACTCCGTCGCCGTGATGCGCATCGATGTCGACATAGGCGATCCGACGCAGTCCAAGCTCGCGCCAGACCATCAGGGCAAGCACCACGTCGTTCAGGTAGCAGAAGCCGGCGGCCCGTCCCGGACGGCCGTGATGGGTGCCTCCGCCCGGGCAGTGCACCACACGGGCTTCACCGGACGCGGTCATCCGGGCGGCCAGCATCAGGCCGCCGGCACCGGTCATCGGCCGGCGATACATCTCCGGGTAGACGGGATTGTCGCCGAAGCCGAGGCCGAACCGCGCCCGGGTCGCCGCATCCACCTTCTGGTCGCGCTCCGCGCAGCGGAGCGCCTCGACGTAGTCCGGTTCGTGGAAGCGCAGCACTTCGGCAGGTTCGGCCAGGGGGGCGGTGCGGTACACGCCTTCGCCGAGCCAACCCATGGCCCGGCACAGATCGGTGCACACGGTGACCCGCGGGATGTTGAGCGGGTGCACGCCGCCATAGGATGAGTGGCGGTAGATCTCGCTGCCGATATAGACGGGGTTGTCCATCACCGCAGGATTGGGGTCACTGCAGGAACGGGTTGCGTTGACGCTCCTCGCCGATCCGCGTGGCCGGCCCGTGCCCGGGCTGCACCACGATATGATCGCCGATCGGCAACAGCTTCTGCTTGATCGAGCGGATCAACAGCGGCCCGTCTCCATAGGCAAAGTCGGTCCGGCCGATCGAACCCGCGAACAGCGTATCCCCGCCAAGCAACAGCCCGGCGGCCCGGTCAAGATAGACGACGTGGCCCGGCGTATGACCCGGCACCAGCAACACGTCGAACTGTCGTCCGGCGAAGGCGAGCACCTCGCCCTCCTCGACATGCCGGTCCGGCCGTGCGTCGCGCATTCCGGCGATTCCGTATGATGCCGCTTGCGCCGCGATGCCCGACAGCAGGAATGCGTCGCGCCGGTCCGGTCCGATCACCGGGACAGCGCCTGCGCCCGCCCGGGTGCTTCGCTCGGCATCCAGCGCTTCGCGCAGATCCTCGACGCCGCCCGCATGATCCAGATGGCCATGCGTCAGCAAGATCGCCTCCACCTGGACGCCCAGCGCCTTCAACCGCGCCAGGATCACTGGCGCATCGCCGCCGGGATCGACCACAACACCGCGGCCGCTGTCCGGATCCCACAGGATCGAGCAGTTTTGCTGGATCGGGGTGACCGGAACGATCTCGAGCTTCGGCGACGATTCTGGCGGCATGGCGGTGCGATCCCTCTGCGCTGGTTCTGCGTTAGAGTGTGGTGAGCCAAAGGTCGGAGTAGCAAGGGCGATGCACATCACGGGAGAACGGCGCATTCCCGCGCCGAGGGAGCGGGTCTGGCGATCGTTGTCTGACGCGAGGGTGCTGCAGGAATGCGTGCCCGGCAGCCAGGTGGATCCGAGCAGCGACGCCGGCGGGCTCACGCTGTCGGGTTTCGGCGGCACGCCGGTTCATGTCCAACCCAGCATACGCGAACCGTTCAGCACCCTCGGCTGGAAGATCGACCCCAAGGGTGCGGCCAGCCAGCTCGCGCTGATCCAGCTCGCCGAGGAAGGCGTGTTCACCCGGCTTCACTACGAGCTGTCGCTGGTTGACGGACAAGGCGAGGCTTCCGACACCCGGGAGGCCAACCTTCGCGCGCGGATCGACCAGGCGCTCGGACGCTTCATCCAGGGCATCTCGGGGCCCGCGGAGATCGGCGCGGGCGGCCTGGCGAATGCGGTGCAGGCCACCACCGACCCCTCAGCACAGCCCAATGCCCGCATCGGTGCGGCTCCTGGCGCTGCGGCCATCGGCAGCGGTCTGGCACTCGGCAGCCTGATGAACCCTCTGGTGATCGGAGGAGCTCTGTTCCTGCTGGTGCTGTTGTTCATGGTGGGGCTGTTCTGATGCGTGACCTGCTCAAGCAGGCCCTGCAATGGCACGACAGCGGCGACAGGGTGGCCCTGGCCACGGTGGTCGAGACATGGGGCAGCGCGCCCTGTCCGGTTGGGAGCATGATGGCGGTAAGCAGATCCGGACGCATCGAGGGCTCGGTCAGCGGTGGCTGCGTGGAGTCCGCGGTGGTCCAGGCGGCGTTGGAGACCATCGAGGGTGCGCCGCCGCAGCTGCTCCGCTTCGGCGTCAGCGACGCCAGCGCCTTTGCCGTCGGCCTGCCGTGCGGTGGCACCATCCGCGTGTTCATTGAACCGCTCCATCCCGAATGACGCCCACGCAACTCCGGACCCTGACAACGGCGCGCGAGCAGCGACGATTGGCGGTGCTGGTCACCCGGCTCGCCGATGGCACGCAGCACCTGCTGGTGCAGGACGCCCATGACCTGCTGGTGCGGAACGCCGGTGAACCGAGCGCCGAGCCGGATCCCTCGCTGCTTGCAGCTGCGCGCGACGCGGCAGGAACCGGGCGCAGCGTCACGGTCGAGATCGACGGTGCGGAATGGTTCCTGCAAGTGCACGCACCGCGGCAGCATCTGGTGCTGATCGGCGCCGTCCATGTCGCACAAGCGCTGGTCCGGTTGGCGCATGCGCTGGGCATGAAGGTCAGCGTGGTCGATCCGCGAGCGGGGTTTGCGACTGCGGAGCGCTTCCCCGACATCGAGCTGTTGCAGTCATGGCCGGCCGAGGCGCTCGACGAGCTACGTCCCGACCGCTTCACCGCGGTTGTGTCGCTCAGCCACGAGCCTCGCCTGGACGATCCGGCGCTGGATGTGGCGCTGCGTACGCGCGCCTTCTATGTCGGAGCGCTCGGCTCGCGCAAGACGCAGGAGGCGCGTCGGCACAGGCTGGCGGCACTCGGCCATGACGCCGCCGCCCTGGCGCGGCTGCACGGTCCGGTGGGCTTGGCGATCGGCGCGATCGGCCCTGAGGAGATCGCACTTTCGATCATGGCGGAGATCGTCGCCGTCCGTCGTGGCGCGGTCGCTTGAGGCTGGCGGCGCTGGTGCTGGCGGCGGGCCGGTCGAGCCGGACTGGAGGCGCGCACAAGCTTCTGGCGAAAGACCGGCTCGGTCAGTGCATGATCGTGCGCAGCGTTCGCTCCATCTTGGCCAGTCGGGTCACCGAGGTGATCGTCGTGCTGGGTCACCGCAAGCACGAGATCGCCTCCGCGCTGCAGGATGAGGAGCTGGGGGCTGATTCCCGGATTCACCTGACCGAGGCGATCGACTTCCACGATGGGCTTGCCGCGAGCCTGCGCTGCGGTCTGCGCACCGCCATGCAACGAGAGGCAGAAGGTGCGTTGGTGTGCCTCGGCGACATGCCGCTGGTCCGCACCCAGACGCTGGATCGGCTGATCGATCAGCTGGCATGTGACGACACGGCTGAGGCCTGCGTGCCAACCACCTGCGGCAGGCCCGGCAATCCGGTGCTCTGGCGCAGCAGCCGCTTCGACGCCCTGCTGGCGTTGTCCGGTGACCAGGGCGGCCGTCGCCTGCTCGGGCAGGACCGGGCGCAAGTGCGCGAGGTTCCGGTGAACGATCCGGGGATCTTCGAGGATTTCGACACGCCGGCGCGGCTGGCCCACTATGCGGCGCAGCCGCCGGCACCTTGATTTCTTCATCAGCAAAGGACGCACTCATGAGCAAGATCATCCGCACCGAACCAAGTCCGCTGCTTTCGCGTGGGGTCGAGTATCACGGCTTCATCTTCACCCAGGGGATCGTCGCACGGGACCTCGATGCGGACGTGACGGCGCAGACGCGCGATGTGCTCGAGCAGATTGATGGCTTGCTCGAGGAGCACGGCACCGACAACACCCGGCTGCTTCAGGCACAGATCTGGCTGAAGGACATCAAGGATCGCGACGCGATGAACAGCGTCTGGTCGGCCTGGCTGCCGCCGGACGGAGCGCCGGCACGGGCCTGCGTCCAGGCGGTGCTGGCAGATCCGCGCATGCTGGTTGAGATCATGGTGGTCACCACGAAATAGGCATGTGGCGCATCCGCCGCTGCTGTTCCCTTTCAGCAACAGCCGGCGAGATTCGGTGCCTCAAGCAGAGTTCGGGGTCGGTTTCGGCGGAGAGACTTTCCTCACGAGGCAACGAATCTCGCCCCGATCAACAAAACAAGGATTAGGTTCCTAAAACGCAGCCTTGTTGCTGTCGAGTTTTGTGTAATTTCATCATCCGGCGATAAGAAGCATCGGGGTCGCTTGTCAGGGTTGCTTATCGGTTGTTACCAGCGCTTCACGACAGAGTGAGGCAGAATGATGCGGCGGATGCGGCTCACGGGTTTGATCAGCTCCCTTCTTGCCGCCACCGCCGTCTTCACCGTTCCAGCAAGCGCTCCGGCGTTTGCCGCCCGTCATCATCAGATCGCGCATCACCGGCAGGTGGCAGGCGTTTCCCACGTGATCCAATGCGTGGCCTTCGCCCGCGCCGATTCGGATGTGGCGCTGCCGGGCAACGCGGTGAACTGGTGGCAAAACGCCGAAGGCATCTACGCGCGCGGCACCGCACCGGAAGTCGGGAGCGTACTGAACTTCCGCGCCAACAGCCGCATGCGGCTCGGGCATGTTGCGGTGGTGACGCAACTGATCGACAGCCGCAGCATCCGCATCGACCAGTCGCACTGGCACGCCAACGGCATCAGCCGGGACGTGGTTGTCATCGATGTTTCTCAGAACAACGACTGGAGCGCGGTGCGTGTGGCAATCGGCCGCGAGGGCACCTTCGGCAGCATCTATCCAACCTACGGCTTCATCTATCCCCGGGCTGACAGCAGCGGCCGCATCATCACCGCGCGCAGCAGTGCCGCGCTGCCGCATACCGACAACGCTGCGCCGAGCGATCTGCGCGCGCCTAACCTGCGCGTGGCTGACTCGGAAGTTGCCGAAGTGCCGGACAGCGCTGCGGGTCTTGATCTGGCGCCCGGTCTCGCGAGCGACGACGCACCCAACCGCAGCCTGCGCTGAGCGCTTTCGCTGATGCGCATTCCTTGCGCGGCCTACCTCAGTCAGGGTCTTCCGGAGCGATGATAAGGGTGCCCGGCGGCGATGCAGCGCGCCCGGTAGATCTGCTCAGCGAGCAACGCCCGGGTCAGCATGTGCGGCCAGGTCATCGGTCCCAGCGACAATAGCTGGTCCGCCCGCGCGATCACCGGCCGGTCCAGCCCCTCCGCCCCACCGATCACGAAGCAGAGCGGCCTTGACCGCCCCAGCCAATCCTCGAGCGTGGCTGCGAAAGCCAGGCTGGCGAAACTCTGGCCCGCTTCGTCCAGGGCCACCAGGAAAGCATGGGCAGGCAATGCCTCGAGCAGCGCCTGCGCGTCACGCCGCTTGATCAGGGCGGGTGCGCCACGGGCCTCCGGCAGTTCGATGAGTTCGAGCGCCGGACGCAGCCGCTTCGCGTAGCGCTCAAACAATTCCCGCTCCGGCCCCAGCCTTGCGCGCCCGATCGCGATCAAGCGCACGCTCGCGCTAGACCTGGGTCACACCGCCGAGTTCCTGAGCCTCCCTCGGCGACTCGTCGAGGTCCGCGCCCCACATGCGGTCCAGCGCATACAGTGCGCGCGCCTCCCGCTTGAACAGGTGCACGATGATGTCTCCGGCGTCGATCAGCACCCAGTCGGAGCCGCCCGCGCCCTCGGTCAGCACCCGCTTCAGCCCGGCCTCCGCCAGTTTCTCCTCGAGATGCGATGCCATCGCGCTGATCTGACGGTCGGCAAGGCCTGTGGCGATCACCATCCGGTCCGCAAACGAAGCCCGGCCGGTAAGATCCAGCACCACGATGTCCTCGGCCTTGTCGTCCTCGAGGCTGGTGGTGATGATCCCGATCCAACGCTGCAGCAACTCGGGCTCGGCCGAGGTGCGGGCCGCGACCGTTCTGCCGGGTCCGGCGGCGGCGGCCTTCTTGCGCGGCGTGCCTGGCGCACGCGCGGCTTCGGCCAGGCTGGTCAAGGTCGGCCCCGGCGCCTTCCTGGCACGCGGCGGCTCGGTTCCACCGGGACGTGGTGGCTTTGCGGAGTCTGATGGAGGTTTCCGGGCGATGTTTCAGTCTCCTGGGCAGCGCGCAAGGCAGTGGCGGATATATCGTCCTGGGGCGCTGGCAGGAAGATCCACGCTGGTGGGCTTTTGCCGGGCAGGAGAAGCGCTTCCCGCGCCGGCCTGCGCGCATGCCTCAGCCGTGCCGCCGCCTGTCCCGCCAAGGCCGGCCAGTTATAGGCGGGACGTGGCAGTACCGCAAACGGCACGAGCCGGACCAACCGGTCCCAGCGCCGCCAGCGTGGCAACTCGGCAAGCGCGTCGGCTCCCATCAGCCAGACGAAGCATGCGTTCGGAAAGCGCCGGAGCAGGGCTGCCAGGCTATCCACCGTGTAACGGGTATGCAGCGTGCGTTCGATGTCGGTGGCGATGATTCGTCGCCCGTCGGCAATCCGGTTGGCGCTGGCCAGCCGCTCAGACAACGACGCCATTCCCGCGGCCGCCTTCAGGGGATTGCCAGGCGACACCAGCAGCCAGACCTGATCCAACGCCAGTTGCGACAAGGCGCGGCGTGCAACCTGCAAGTGGCCGGCATGGGCCGGATTGAACGAGCCGCCCAGCAGACCGATGCGCATCCGCCTGCGATCCCCGCTGACTGGCACTCGCCGGGCCCCGGTCAAGGCTGGTTGCAGCTTCAGGACCGCGTCTGCCCCTGACCGATCACCTCGGTGCGAAAGCAGGTGAGCTGCTCGAGTCCGACCGGCCCGCGTGCATGCAGCCGCCCGGTCGAGATGCCGATCTCGGCGCCAAACCCGAACTCGCCGCCATCGCAGAACTGGGTCGAGGCGTTCCACATCACCACGGCACTGTCGGTGCCGGCCAGGAACTGTGTTGCGGCCATCTCGTCTTCGGTCACGATCGACTCGGTGTGCGCGCTGCTGCAGCGGCCGATATGGGCGAGTGCGCCCGTCACCCCGTCCACCACGGCGATCGAAAGCACCGCATCAAGCCATTCGGTGTGAAAATCGGCCTCGGAGGCCGGAGGCAGATCGGCCACGATGTTGCGTGCGGCCGCATCGGCTCGGAAGTCGCAGCCCAGTGCCCGCAGGTCGGCCACGATCAACGGCAACAGAGCAGCGGCGCAGGCGGCATCGATCAGCAGCGTTTCGGTCGCGCCGCATATCCCGGTTCGCCGCATCTTGGCGTTGGCAACGATCCGACGCGCCATCGCCGGATCCGCGCACCGGTCGACATAGGTGTGGCAGAGCCCTTCCGCATGCGCCAGCACGGGCACGCGCGCTTCGCGCTGCACCCGTTCCACAAGCGACCGGCCGCCGCGTGGAATGATCAGGTCGATCCATCCGGCAGCGGCCAGCATGCTGGCAACATGGGCGCGGTCGGAGTCGGGCGCGATCTGTATGCAAGCCTCCGGCAGCCCGGCTGCTTCGAGCCCGGCACGCATCGCCGCCTGGATCGCGCGTGCGCTACCCAGGCTTTCCGAGCCGCCCCGCAGGATCACCGCGTTGCCGGATTTCAAGCAAAGCGCTGCGGCATCGGCACCGACATTCGGCCGGCTCTCATAGATCATGCCGATGACGCCGATGGGCGTCGCGACCCGGCGGAACCGCAGTCCGTTCGGCCGCGTCCATTCGGCGAGGGTCCGGTGGAGCGGGTCTGCCAGGCTCGCCACCGCCTCCAGACCGCTGGCCATCGCTTCCACCCGATCCGGGGTCAAGGTCAGGCGGTCGCGAAACGCCTGCGCCTTGCCCAGCCTGGTCTCTTCCAGGGCATCCAGGTCTCGCGCGTTTGCGGCGAGGATCATCTCCATCTGCCGCCTGATGGCGCCGGCAGCCTCATGCAGGGCGAGGTCGCGCAACGCCCGGCTCGAGCGGGCGAGGCCACGCGCCGCCTTGCGCGCCGCCTCGGCCATCGCCACGATCGCATCCGCCTGCTTCAACGCCGCACCCGACATGCCGCCCCTCAGGCCAACTTCTTGCTCTTCACCAACGCCGCGAGGTCGCCGACATCGCGGAGCTTGTCCACCTCACGCGAACGCAGCTTGATGTTAAAATGCTGCTCCACGCCCAGAATAATGCTCACCATCTTGACCGAGTCCCAGCCCTTGACGTGCTCGGCGCTGGTCTCGGGCGTCAACACGAGCCCGTCGTCGCCGAACGCTTCATGGAAGACGTCGGTCAATCCAGCAAAGATCTCAGCGTCGGTCACCTCAATCTCCCTCAAGCACGGTCATGAAGCCCTGGTCGCCGGTCGGTTCGTCAAGCGCCAGCACGGCGCGGTGGCCGCCATCCTCCAACAAGGAAACGCGCGTAAACCCGAGCTCCTGATAATGTCCGGCGACCATGGCGTTCTTGGCAGTCGGGTGATACTCGCCCCACAGCGATGCCGCACCTAGCGCACGCGCCTGCTCAGCCAGCAACCCCAGCGTCGCGCGCTCGACGCCGCGCCCGAGCACACGACACGACATCAGCCAGGTGTCGATCTCGCACTCGTGATCGGAGCTCATCCGTCCGATCACCACGGCGACGATGCCGTTGTCGCCGAAGCGGTCGAGTAGCCGAAGCTGCAGGCCAAAGGCGCATGGATCGGCCATCACCGCCAGCACCTCCTGCTCGGTGCGACGGCGCGTGGTAAGATTGAACTGGTTGGTCTTGTTGATCAGTTGCACGATGCGGCTGAGGCCGATCCGGTCGAAACGACGCCAGATCAGTCGCATCTGCAGCGAGCGCAGGTAAGCGGGAAGGTCGGTGGCGGTTGCTTCAAGCACCGCGCGCTCGCGATTGGCGGCATATTGCGCGGTGCGGGCGCGATCCTCTTCGGTGACGGAAAGGCTCTCGAAATAGCCCGCCGCGGCGAGCACACCGGGCATCAGGGCCGGATCGTCGTCCGGGATCTCCGGCACGGCAACTTCCGCCAGCTCAGCCCGCACCAGGTTGCGCTCGAACGGGTTGTCGTCGAGCAGCACGAGGCTGTCGGTGCCGATGTTGAGCGCGGTTGCGATCCGCCGCAGGTTGGTGGCCTTGTCGTCCCAGTTGGCGATGAAGCAGGAGATGTCGGCCAGCCTCAGCAGCATCTCGGGGTGCTTCTCGAACGCAGAGCGGGCGTTCGCCTCGTCGTTCTTGGAACATACCGCCAGGATCACGCCCCGCTGTGCCAGCGCCTTGGCATAGGCCTGCACCGCGAGATGCGCCTCGCCCAGCGCCGAGCCGGGGCCGATTGCGATGCCTTCCAGTCCGTCATCGCCGATCACGCCGCCCCAGAGCGTGTTGTCCAGGTCGAGCACCAGGCACTTGGCCGCGCGGCCCTGAAGCGCTGCCAGCAGTCGCCCCACCAGATCGCCGTAGACCGGCGCTGCGACCGGTGTGACCTCCTGCTTGGCGCGGTGCCAGACGACCGGGTCGTGCCATTCCCCGAGGCCGTCGCGTGCGGCGGCCTCGTCGATCCCCAGAAGGTGCACTCCTGCGGCATCGGCATCGTCGCGCAGTGCTGCATTCAAACGCGCAACCATCCGGGCGGGCGAGCCGAACAGGCGCTGTTCGTTGGCTCCGAGCCGCGGCGGCAGAATGGGCAGGATCGCCTGCTGGATCACCGTGGCGCCGAGCTTCTCCCGTGCCAGCCGCCAGCACTGCGCGAGCATCCCGCGTGCAGCATCAAGCGCTGCCTGAGCCGCATCGGCGTCGGCCATCGCGTCGAGGCCGGCCACGATGTGGTGCGCATCGAGGGCAAGCAGTACACAATCAGGTCGGAAGCGAAAGAGCGCCGATTCCTGGTCGGCCAGTTCCTGGAGGTATTGACCATACTCGCCCTCATGGACGCGCACATGCATGTTTCGGCGCAAGGCAGCGATCCGGATCGGTGCCGCGAGGTGCACGGTGGTGGAGGAGGCGAGGATCGCCAGGCGCACCGGTCGCGTCGACAGAACAGCCGGAGGTTCGGCAAAGTGGCGCCTGAGCAGAGCATCCAGCCGCTCGGTGCGCAGGAAGTCGAGCCGCAGGTTCGCCAGACCAACCAGTTCACCCCACCCGCAAGATCCGGCTGCCTCCAGCGTCCTGATCCGGGCGGTGAAGTCACCTGCCTCGGCGAGCCAGGCCAGAACAGGTTTCGGCATTCGCGCTCCACAGGTCTCGGCGGCATCTTTCGCAGCCCGGTCCGCACTGTCAATGAAATGCGGCGCCTGGATCGACGGCTCGAACAAAGGCCGGCGGTGCCGTGAAGCATCTCGGCGCTCCGGTGCGCAACCTCGTTCTGGGTGTCGGCTTCGTGCTGCTGGTGATGGCCTGCGCGATCACCGCCTACGTCAGTCGTGGCTGGCCATTCGGCGACGCCCTATATTTCACGATCCTGACGGTCTTTACGGTAGGCTATGACGAAGTCCATCCCATCAACACGCCCGAACTGCGCGCCGTCACCATCGGGCTGATCGTGCTGGGATGCTCCGGAACGATCTTTCTGACCGGCGCGCTCGTGCAATTCATTACGTTCAATCAGATCAACGAGATTTTTGGCAACCGTCGCATGAAAAACCAGATCGGCGAGATGCGGGACCACGTCATCATCTGCGGCTATGGCCGCATCGGCAGGCTGCTGGCACGCGATCTCAAGGCCGGCGGCAAGCGCTTCGTCATACTGGAACGCAGCGAGGCGCGGCTGGCACAAGCCATCGCCAACGATTTGATCT
The DNA here is from genome assembly GCA_964252545.1 of uncultured Acetobacteraceae bacterium. Lineage (GTDB taxonomy): Bacteria > Pseudomonadota > Alphaproteobacteria > Acetobacterales > Acetobacteraceae > Lichenicoccus. The sequence continues at coordinate 13,748 of CAXUNX010000032.1, forward strand.
GCCTGCTCGGCGATGCGACCGAAGAGGCGGCCTTGCGCCAGGCCGGGATCGAACGAGCCTCGGTGCTGGCTTCGGTGCTGCCGGACGACGCGCTCAACGTGTTCATCACGCTCAGTGCGCGCAGTCTCAATGCCGGGCTGACCATCATCGCACGCGGCGAGGCCGCCGCCACCGAGCGCAAGCTGCTGCAGGCGGGAGCCAACCGCGTGGTGATGCCCACCCAGATCGGTGCCGAGCGGATTGCCGAGATCATCCTGTTTCCGGAGATCAGTGAAACGGTGCGTGAACCGCAACGTGAAACATCGGCCAGCCTGCGGCAGCTCGGACTCGAGATCGAGGTGGTGATTGCAGAAGAGGGCGCGCCGTTCGCGGGCTGCACGGTCGCCGAGATCGAGCGCGTCGCCTCGCGCGGATTGCTGGTGCTGGCGGTGCAGGCGCCGGATGCGGCACCGATGGATGGGCTGTCGCTGGAGACCCGCGTCATGCCCGGCAGCGGTGTCACGGTCGCTGTTCGAACCGGGCAGCACGTGGCCCTGGAGGGATTCCGGGCGCGTGGATGAACCCGGAATGCGGCAGCGCCGGGAGCTGGAGCTGGCCGGTTGGCGGCACGCACCCTGCTCGCTACGGTCTTCCCGCTACGGCGCCTCCTCGCTACAGCGACGGCGGATCGAATATCACCCGGTCGCGACCGTTGCGCTTCGCAGCGTAGAGTGCTGCGTCGGCACGACGGATCAGCGCGGTCATGTCGTCGCCCGGCTGCATCCAGGTCACCCCCATGCTGCAGCTCATGCGGATCTCCACCTCCTCGAAGAGAAAGGGCCGCGAGAACAGGGCGACGCGCAGGGCGTGCATGCGCTCGAAGGCTTCCCGCTTCAGCCCGGGCAGCACGAGCAGCAGCTCCTCGCCTCCGTAGCGGCCGGCTCGGTCGCTGTCTCGTAGGCTGGCGGAGAGCCGTGCGCCGACCTCGTGCAGGACCGCATCGCCGCCGAGATGACCGTACTGGTCGTTGATGCGCTTGAAATGATCGATGTCCAGCAGCGCGACGGCGAGCGGCGTCTGTGCCCGCCTGGCTTGCTCAAGCGCGGCCTCAAGCCGGTCAAGGATCGCCTGGCGGCTTTCCAGACCGGTCAGCGAGTCGAACTGCGCCTGCTTGAACAGGATCTGTCGCGCCTGCTCGATCTCGCTGGTCCGCTCGACCACCAGGGCTTCCAGCTGACGCTGACGCGCCAGCAGGAAGCTCACCCGCAACCGCCAGAGCAGCGTCAGGGCCGCCAGCAGCAGGGCGGCAAGGCTTGTATAGGCCGCGGCACTCCGCCACCAGGGAGCTTGCAGCTTGATGACGATCCGTACCGGCTGCGACAACAGCCGGTGCATTGGATCAACCGCCATCACTTCGAACACCAGCTTGCCCGATGGCGGGTCAGGGTAGCGGGCTTCACGCGACGTGGTATCGACCCAGCGACGATCGAGCCCGGCCAGCCGGTAGCGGAAATGGATCGATCTCTGCAGGCCGAAATCGAGCGCTGCAAAGCTGAAGACAAGCGGATCACGCGCCCATCGCAACCGGATCAGCCGGCTCCGCACGACACCGAACGGCACCTCGATGTCCCCGAAGCTGACTCCGGTGATCACCGGATGCAGGTGGAGCTCATCCCTGCTGAACAGGCGCTTCGTACCAACCACGTGCGACAATCCTCCAGTGGTGCCGAACCAGGGAGTGCCGTCGCGATCAATGAAGCCGGCGGCTTCATTGATGTCGTTGCCGCTGAGACCGTCCTGATCGTCCAGGTGGCGCCAATGGACCCCGTCCGTCACATCCAGGCCATGATCGGTCCCGACCCACATCCGGCCGTCCCGGTCGCGCAGCAACATCTCCACGTTCAACGACGCCAAGTGGGATGACGGCAGGCGATCCCGAGCCACCACGACACCATGCTTCAGGTGCAGGCGCGTCACCCCGGTGGTGAAGCTGCCGAGCCACAGCGTGCCGTCCGGGGCAAACGCGAAGACCCGGGTTTGAAGGCTGCCTGCAGGATCGGCGTCCTGCACGGCACGCCATCGATGCTCCGCATCACGGTGAAACAGGGCGGAGTCGGTCAGCACCCAGACCTCTCCGGCTGCATCGAAGGTGATGTCGTAGACGCGTCCGGCGAAAGGCTGCAGGTCGAACATTGCGGTCGCCGCTGCTTCATCGGGCCGGTTGATCCGTGCAAGACCGCCACGCATGCCAATCCACAATGGCCCGTTCGGCTCCGCCGCCAGCCTGTAGATCGGACCGAGCAGGGGCATCACCCGGGTCTGCCCGGTTGCCCAATCCCGGCGCATCAAGCTGCCAGTCGCCGCACCGATCCAGAGCGCGCCGCCCGGCGACGTGGCGAGTGCATAGGCGCGCAGCGGATAGGGCTTCACTCCTGCAGGTGCGGCGAGCGGGTCTACCGCGAGATCGTTCGAGGTCCAGAGTGTGCCACCGCCGTCGCGGGTGATGCTCCAGACCATGTCGTCCGAAAGCCCGTCGGCCCGGTCCCAGTTCTCGAGCAGCCCGAGACCGACCGTCCGGGCGATTCCGCGTCCTCTGGTGCCGACCCAGAACGAGCCGCTTCGATCCAGCAGCATCGCGGAGACTGCGAGATGGGCAAGGCTGCCCGCCTCGTTGAAAGTGGTCCAGCGGCCGTTCTGATGCACCAGCAGCCCGTCCGCACTCTGCGTCACCACGTCGCCTGCCTCGTCCTCGGACAGGTCAAGCTCGCCCGCATCGGTTAGGAAGCGGCCTGCACCGCCTGGAACATCGAAAATGCTGAAGCGCGTGGCTGTCTGCGGCATCGAGGCGACTCGTGTGGGGCTTCGCAGCCACAGCGTGCCGGAATGGTCTCGCAGCAGCGCCGTCCAGTGATCCGCAGGCAATCCGACAGCGCTGCCGAGAGCGACTAGGCCCGCTTTGTCGAGGCGGCACACCATCTCGCCGCATCCAAGCCAGATCGTGCCGTGCTCGACATGTACGCTCTCGAAGCCTCCGGCGGGCACCGCATCCTGCGCGCCGTTCACGGGTGCGGCTGAGGCCGTGTTCACCGGCTGCACCAGCAAGGTCTTGTTGGAGGTGACACGAACCCGCAGCAATGCGGCGTTGCGGATCAGCAGCAGATCACGCCCAAACGCCACTGCCCGGTGGGCGTGGTCATCGTTCAAGGGTGTAGGCAACGGTGCAGAGATCGAGGCGCCGTTTCCGATCAAATAGATGCGATCGGCATACACCACCCAGAGCCCGCCATCGGCCTTCGCCGCAAGCGCCTCCACCTCGGTCGCGGCAGGTAGTCCCGTGTCGGGGCCAAGCCGACCGAAATGCAAACCATCAAAGCGGAAGAGGCCGGCCTGCGTGCCGACATAAAGAAAGCCGTCCTGATCCTGGGCCAGAGCGGTGACGATGAAATTCGAGAGTCCGCTCTCCTCGTCGAAGGTCTGAAAGGACAGGTGCTGCGCGCAAGCGGTGCGGGCGGCACCCAGGACCATCACCGTCATCAGGCAAAGTGCCGCCAGGACCCTCAGCGGAGCGACAACCGATCCTGTCGGCTTTCGTTCATGCGGGCGAAGGGGCACCATCCTGGATTCACGGTCGATCGAGCTGCATCCCCCCGTTGTAAGCCTGCATTATCCAACAAAAGGTAAATGAGGCCCGTGGACGCGGATACTCCCGCAATCAGACATTGAAACGGAACAGCAACACATCGCCGTCGCGCACGATGTAATCACGTCCCTCGACGCGCATCCGACCGGCCTCGCGCGCGCCTTGCTCGCCCTTGCAGGCGATGAAATCGCCATAAGGGATCGTCTCGCAGGCAATGAAGCCCCGCTCGAAGTCGTTGTGGATCACCGCCGCAGCCTGGGGTGCACGGGTGCCGGCAGTGATGGTCCAGGCACGGGTTTCCTTGGGCCCGCAGGTGAAATAGGTGCTGAGCTCGAGCAGGCGGTACCCAGCCGCGATCACGCGATCCAATCCGCTGTCGGCGAGCCCCAATCCTTCCAGGAACTCGCGCCGATCCCCCAAGGTGAGCTGGCTCACCTCCGCCTCGATCGCTGCAGAAACGATCACTGCGGCGGCACCCTCCGAGGCGGCCTTGTCGGCCACACGACGCGAATGCGGGTTTCCGGTCGCTGCAGCGGCTTCCTCCACATTGCAGACGTAGAGCACCGGCTTCGAAGTCATCAGCTGCAGGCGGCGAACCGCTTCATCCTGTCCTTTCGGGATCGCGGCGCGGGCTGGTCTGCCTTCACGCAGCGCCTGGAGAAGCGGCTCGATCAGCGCCACCGCCGCAAGCGCGTCGCGATCCTGGTTTTTCGCCTTCTTCAGCAAAGGCAGCAGGCGTTTCTCCAAGCTGTCCATGTCGGCAAGCATCAGCTCGGTTTCCACGGTTTCCGCATCCCGGACGGGGTCGACCGAGCCCTCGACATGGGCGACGTCGTCGTCCTCGAAGCAGCGCAGCACGTGGATGATCGCGTCGACCTCACGGATATTGGCAAGGAACTGGTTGCCAAGCCCCTCGCCGCGCGAGGCGCCACGCACCAGCCCGGCAATATCAACGAATTCAAGACTGGTCGGCACGATCTTCTGCGACCTGGCGATCGCGGCAAGCGCGTCGAGACGCGGATCAGGCACCGCAACACGGCCGATATTCGGTTCTATCGTGCAGAACGGATAATTCGCCGCCTGGGCGGACGCGGTCGCGGTCAGCGCATTGAACAGGGTGGACTTGCCGACGTTCGGCAATCCCACGATGCCGCAATTGAAGCCCATCAGGCCTTCTCCTCACCGGTTCGATAGGCCACCCGGGTCATGAACGCTTCCGGCTGCCCCTTGGCGAGCAGCCCGGCCGCATCCGCCACCACTTCAAGCAGGTCGGCAAGCCAGCCCTGGTCGGCCTTGGAGAAGTCTCCGAGCACGTGGCCGAGCACCTTCTCCTTGCTGCCCGGATGGCCGATCCCCAGCCGGACCCGCCAGTATCCCGCGCTGCCCAGCATCTGGTCCATGCTGCGCAGCCCGTTATGCCCCGCCGCACCCCCGCCCCGCTTCACCCGCAACCGACCCGGCGCCAGATCAAGCTCGTCGTGCCAGGCGGTGATGGCTTCAGGCGGGATCTTGTAGAACGAGGCTGCCTGCTGCACGGCCTCTCCGGACGCGTTCATGAAGGTCAGCGGCTTCAGGGCAAGAATCCGGCAACCTTCGATCGAGCCCTCGGCGACCTCGCCCTTGAAACGCCGACGCCAGGGCGAAAAGCCGTGGCTGCGG
>CAXUNX010000032.1:19079-22488 GCA_964252545.1 uncultured Acetobacteraceae bacterium
CCTCGATCGCCAGGAAACCGATATTGTGGCGCTGCCGGGCCATGCCGGGCTCGGGATTGCCGAGCCCGACCCAGAGCAGCATCGTGCCGACCTACTTCTTGGAAGCAGGCTTTGCCGCTGCAGCCTTGGCAGGAGCAGCTTTCGCGGGGGCAGCCTTGGCGGGAGCGCCCTTGGCCGGCGCGGCTCCCTTGGCTGGCGCGGCCGGCGCAGCGGCCGTGGCGGCATCCACCTCCGGCTCGGCAACTACTGTCGGCGCCGCCACCGTGGCGATCACGAAGTCTCGGTCGGTGATCGCCGGCGTGGCATGCCCGGTGTTGCTGAGGTCCGACCAGCGCACGTTGTCGTTGATGTCGAGGCCGGACAGATCGACCTCGAAGCGCTCCGGGATATGGTCCGGATCCACGTTCACCTCAACCGCGTGACGCACCACGTTGAGCACGCCACCCCGCTTGAGACCGACCGAGCTTTCCTCGCCGGTGAACACCACCTGGACGGCGACCTTGATCCGCTCGCCCGGGGCAAGACGCTGGAAATCCACGTGGATCGGCCGATCGCTGACTGGATGCAGCTGCACCTCGCGCATCAGCGCGCGTGTCGGCGCGCCGCTGTCGGTTGCGATCTCGTAAAGCCGCGAACGCCAGCCGGTGCGGGTCAGCTCGCGCAGCACGATGCGCGGATCGAGCGCGATCAGGCTCGGATCCTGCTTGGCGCCGTAGATCACGCCCGGGACCTGCCCGTCCCGCCTCGTTGCCCGCGCCGCCCCCTTACCGGCCTTCGCGCGCACCGACGCTTCAATCGTCGTGAAATTGGTCACAATGCTCTCCCGAAAACACCGGCGCCGGCCTCCAGGGGTGCCGGCGCGGTGCGGCGATGTAGCGAATCCCGTCTGCCGACGCAAGATTTCAGGCCGGCTGGGCGTGGACCTCGGTCAGCGACCATGGCGCCTGCTCGGAGGCACCAGGCTCAAGCCAGAGCGGCACCGCATTGGGCAGCCGGACATTGGCAGGCAGATGCATCACCGCGCGCAAGGCGCGAAACATCGCGCCATGGCAGACGATCAGCACGGTGGCCGTGCTCTCGGTGGCGCGGTTCACTGCGGCTGCGGCGCGCGCCATGAGCTCGTCGAACGGCTCGGCGCCCTCGGGGGTGTAGTCACCGGCGATCCAGCTATCGTACCAGTCGCCCATGGGCTGGCCTTCCTGCACGCCGAAGCAGACCTCCTGCAGGGCCGGATCGACTACAATCGGCAGCGGCGAGTGGCCGGTGCGCACCATCGCCGCCTCCACGGTCTGGGCGGTATGCAGCGCCCGGATCAGCGGCGAGGAGACGATCCCGGTGATCGGCGCGAACCCGTCGGCACGCGCCGCCAGCACGCCGGCCGCGCGCGCCGCCTGCGCCAGGCCGTTCGCATTGAGCGCGATGTCCGAGCGGCCTTGCGACAGGCCGCGCGCGTTCCAGTCGGTCTCGCCATGGCGGAGATACCAGAACCGGCGGGGAGCAAGCACCGGGCGCATCAATCAAACAGCGAGCTTACGGAACTCTCGTCCGAGATCGCGCGCATGGCGTCGGCCAGCAGCCGGGCAATACTGATCTGGCGGATGTTCTCGCTCTGCCGCACGGCCTCGGTCGCGAGGATGCTGTCGGTGATGGTCATCGTCTCGATCGGCGAAGCGGAAACCCGCGCCACGGCACCGCCGGTCAGCACGCCATGCGTGACATAGGCGCTCACCGAGGTCGCCCGGTGCAGCAGGAGGGCGGTGGAGGCGTTGCAGAGGGAGCCGCCGCTGTCGATGATATCATCAATCAAGATGCAGTGGCGGCCCGACACGTCGCCGATCACGTTCATGACCTCGGACAGCCCGGCCCGCTCGCGCCGCTTGTCGATGATGGCAAGGTCGGTGTTCAGCCGCTTGGCGAGCTGGCGCGCCCGCACCACGCCGCCCACGTCGGGGGAGACGATCATCAGGTCGCGCGTGCTGTGGCGCTGATGGATGTCGCGGGTGAACAAGGGGGCGGCGAACAGGTTGTCGACCGGGATGTCGAAGAAGCCCTGGATCTGGCCGGCATGCAGATCGAGTGTCAGCACCCGGTTGGCGCCGGCCTCGACGATCAGGTTGGCCACCAGCTTGGCGCTGATCGGGGTGCGCGGGCCGGATTTGCGGTCCTGCCTGGCATAGCCGAAATAGGGGATCACCGCGGTCACGCGCCTGGCCGAGCCGCGGCGCAGCGCGTCCAGCATGATCAGCAGCTCCATCAGGTTGTCGTTGGCCGGGAAGCAGGTGCTCTGCATCACGAACACGTCCTCGCCGCGGACGTTCTCCTGGATCTCGACGAAGATCTCCATGTCGGCGAAGCGGCGCACCACCGCGCGGCACAGCGGCAGGTTGAGCGACGCAGCCACGGCCTCGGCGAGCGGCCGATTGCTGTTGCAGGCAACGATCTTCATCGAAAACACCGGACCGGCAGTGGGCGGCCACTTCCTAGCAACGTGTCACCTCGCTGTCACGTCAGGAGCGGGGGGAGGGCAGCGGCTTGTGGGCGCGGCCGGAGTTGTTGGTGATCACCTCGCGCACGCCGCCGGCCGCCTCCCTGGCCACCACAACGGCCACGTCGCCCCAATAAACGTCGAGCGTATGCGCCGGGATGTCGTTGAGCTGCGCCACCCGACCGGCCTCGCCTCCGGCGGCGTTGCGCACGATCCAGACGATCTCGACATGATCGGTGCCGGGGTTCAGCCGGGTCACCCGGACCTGCCCGCGCAGGCTGAAATCGGCCCCCTCCGCGCTGTTCTGCAGCACGTTGCCGCCGTCCGGCAGGGACACCGCCATCTGTCTCGCGAGCGAGACGTTTCCGTCTCCGGGCGCGCCGCTGACGCCCAGGAACTGGATCCGGGCCGGACGGTTCATCAGGCTGCGCGGGTCGGACTGCATCTGCGCCGCCTGGATGCCGGTCAGCAGGTCGGCAAGCTTGGGGCCGGCCTCGCTGGCAGCCATGCCCAGCGTTGCCGCGTCGCCGCGGGTCCACAGCACAGGGTCCACCGGCGTTCCCGCCACGGTGCCGCGCAGCTCGCCGGAAGGGCTCAGCACGGCATAGCTCGGCACCAGCTTGCCGGCCTGCAGCACGGCGCGGGTGCGCAGCTGCCAGTCGCCGCGCTTGGCGGGCTTCGCCACCGCCGGCACCTCCTGGGCGAGCAGCGCGCCCGAAAGGTCCTGCGCAAGCAGAACCGACCCGTCGCGCGACAGCAGCGCTTCGGTGGAAGGCGGCACCGACAGGCGGGTGGGCGGCGGCATCGACAGCCGCACGGCGACGCCGCCCGGGTTGTTCTGGAACGGATGCGGCAGGTCGCCGCAGCCGGCCAGTGACCCGGCCAACGCCAACAGGGCGACGAACGCCAGCAGTGGGCGCGGCC
>CAXUNX010000033.1:0-21515 GCA_964252545.1 uncultured Acetobacteraceae bacterium
GCGGCGGGCGGTGGCGGCCGCGGTGATGCCGCGCCTGCGCGGCCTGGTCGCGGTGCGCCAGGGGGAACGCATCTCCAGCCGGATCGGCCATTTCGACGACAGTCCGGCGGTGCTCGAGTTCGTTTGCAGCCGGGCGCTGGCCGAGCTGGCGCCGCTGGGCACCTCGTGTCCGGACCATTTCCTGCGCACCAAGATCAGGCCGCTGCTGCTGGAGTTCGACCCCGCAAACGAGACCGAGGCCGACCTGCTGGACCGGGAAGCCTATGCCGGCTATTACCGGCGCTGCCGCCGCCCGGATTCGCCGGCCATGCGCGACCCGAGCCCGGTGGTCTACCTGGTGCCGGGAGTCGGCATGGTCACCTTTGCCGCGGACAAGCCGACCGCGCGGATCGCCGCCGAGTTCTACACCAACGCGATCAACGTGATGCGCGGCGCCTCCGCGGTGTCGCGCTATCGCGGCCTGCCGGAGCAGGAAGCGTTCAACATCGAATACTGGCTGCTGGAGGAGGCCAAGCTGCAGCGCCAGCCCCCGCCTAAGCCGCTCGCCGGCAAGGTGGCGCTGATCACCGGCGGCGCCGGCGGCATCGGCCTCGCCACCGCGCGCCGGCTGGCCGGGGCGGCGGTGGTGCTGTGCGACATCGACCGCGGCGCGCTGGCCGAGGCGGAGCGGGCGATGCGAGAAGCGTTCGGCGCCGACGCCGCCTCGGGGGTGAGTGCCGACGTCACCGACGAGGATGCGGTGGTGGCACTGCATGCCGAGGCAGTGCTGGCGTTCGGCGGCGTCGATATCTGCGTTTCCAACGCCGGCATCGCCTCCGCGGCCCCGATCGACGAGACCTCGCTGGCGCTGTGGAACCGCAACATGAGCATCCTCTCCACCGGCTACTTCCTGGTCACCCGGGAAAGCTTCCGCCAGATGAAGGCGCAGGCTACCGGCGGCTCGATCGTGGTGATCGCCTCCAAGAACGCCATGGTGGCCTCGCCAGGCGCTTCCGCCTATTGCGTCGCCAAGGCGTCGGAGGTGCACCTCGCCCGCTGCCTCGCCCTTGAAGGAGCGCCGCTCGGGATCCGCGCCAACGTCGTCAACCCCGACGCGGTGCTGCGCGGCTCGCGCATCTGGCAGGGCGAATGGGGCGACCAGCGCGCCGCCTCCAACCAGACCACCCGCGAGGGCCTGGAGAAGGTGTATGTCGAGCGTTCCCTGCTCAAGCGTGGGGTCTACCCGGAGGACATCGCCGAGGCGGTCGCGTTCTTCGCGGCCGAGGAGCGCTCGGGCAAGTCCACCGGCAACATCATCAACGTCGATGCGGGACACGCGCCGTCGTTTAGCCGTTAGATGGGCAGGAGGAGTTCGCGATGAACAGGATCACCCCGGTTCGCCCGGCCGGAGCAGCTCTGGACGCCCCCCTGGATGCGCATTTCCGGGCCGAGCACAACCGCCCGCTGGAGGGCGCGCTGATCTCCGACTACAATCATCTCGGCGCCTCGCTCGCCAAGCGCGGCATCAGCATCGCCAGGATCACCGAGGCGGTGCAGCGCTTCGCGGTTGCGATCCCCTCCTGGGGCACCGGCACCGGCGGCACCCGCTTCGCCCGCTTCCCGGGCGAGGGCGAGCCCGCCCAGGTGTTCGACAAGCTCGAGGATTGCGCCGTGGTGCACGGCCTGACCGGCGCCACCCCCGCCATCTCGCCGCATTTCCCGTGGGACGAGACCGACGACACCGCGGCGCTGCGCGCGCGCGCCGAGGCGCTCGGCATGCATTTCGACGCGGTGAACTCCAACAGCTTCCAGGACCACCCGGATCACCCCGCGCACCCGCTGTCCTACAAGTACGGCAGCCTCACCCACACCGACCCGGCGGTGCGGGCGCAGGCGGTCGCGCACAACATCGACTGCATCCGGCGCGGCGAGGCGCTCGGCAGCAAGGCGCTGACCATCTGGATCGGCGACGGCGCCAACTTCCCCGGCCAGTCGAGCCTGTTCCGGGCCTTCGAGCGCTACATCGAGAGCGTGCGCGCGATCGCCGCCGCCCTGCCGCCCGACTGGACGCTCTATCTCGAGCACAAGATGTACGAGCCCGCCTTCTATGCCACGGTGATCCAGGACTGGGGCTCGTCGCTGCTGGCAGCACAGGCGGTGGGGCCGCAGGCGCGCTGCCTGGTGGATCTCGGCCACCACGCGCCCAACGTGAACATCGAGATGATCGTCTCGCGGCTGATCCACGCGAACAAGCTCGCAGGCTTCCACTTCAACGATTCGAAATACGGTGACGACGACCTCGATGCCGGCTCGATCGCGCCGTATCGTTTGTTCCTGGTGTTCAACGAGCTGGTGGAGGCGGAACAGCAGGCGCGGTTCGACCGGCCGCCCGCCTACATGATCGACCAGTCGCACAACGTGACCGACCCGATCGAGAGCCTGGCGGCCAGCGCCATCGAGATCCAGCGCGCCTATGCGCAGGCGCTGCTGGTCGACCGCGCCGCACTGGCCGGCTTCCAGCAGGCCAACGACGCGATGATGGCCAACCAGTGCTTCAAGCGCGCCTTCACCACCGACGTCTCGCCGATCCTGGCGATGGCGCGCATGCACAAGGGTGCGGCGATCGATCCGATCGCCTGCTACCGGGCGAGCGGCTACCGCGCCGCCTGCGCCGATCGCCGGCCGAAACGTCGTGGCGGCGGCGGCGGCATCGTCTGAGGGGCTCCCATGCGGATCGGATTGTTCGTCCCGTGCTTCATCGACATGTTCTTCCGCGATGTCGGCATCGCAACACTTGAGCTGCTGGAGAAGCTCGGCCACGACGTCGAGTATCCCACCGGCCAGACCTGCTGCGGCCAGCCGATGGGCAACAGCGGCTTCACCGCCGAATGCGCGCCGGTGGAGCGCAACTTCGAGCGCAATTTCGACGGCTTCGAGGCGGTGGTCTGCCCGTCGGCGAGCTGCGTGCACCATGTGCGCAACAAGTCGGGCATCGCCCCGGCGCTGGCCCGGCGCACCTTCGAGCTGGTGGAGTTCCTGCACGACGTGTCTGGCGCGGGCTCGCTGCCGCCGGCGGCGTTCCCGCACCGCGTCACCCTGCACAACAGCTGCACCGCGCTGCGCAGCCTCGACCACGAGCCGGTGCCCGAGAAGCACGTGCCGTTCTTCTCCAAGCCGCGCGCGCTGCTGGCGCGGGTAGCCGGCCTGGAGCTGGTCGAGACCGAGCGGGCGGACGAGTGCTGCGGCTTCGGCGGCACCTTCGCGGTGACCGAGCAGGCGGTCTCCGCCCGCATGGGGCACGACAAGGTGTCGCGCCAGCAGGCATCTGGGGCCGCGTTCGTGGTGTCGGCCGACATGTCCTGCCTGATGCACCAGCAAGGCTGCGCCGCACGCCGGGGCGCCCCCCTGCAGTACCTGCACATCGCGCAGGTCCTCAATGCCGGCGTACCCCACAACGCCGCGCCGGTGGCGGGTGAGCATTGAACATGATCGTCATGTTGACGACCGTGAGCGAGCTCAAACGCTGTGCGGGCATGGAAGCGGAGCTGCGTGCGTTCAACCGCTCGTTGTCAGATCCGACCGCGGCATTTGGACGAGATCACCTCCTGAAGCCGATCCGGCCACCGGTTGCCGCCTAGGTGTTTGATGCCGGGGTTTGATGGCGCGGTCCGTTCCACCGAGTGGAAGCAGGCACGACGAGCCAGCTTGTCCACGGCGGCGCCACGGGCCGCCAGGTGCCTCCATGGTCGCCGGTGTCAGGATCGGTCGGAGCTTCGCGCCGATCCCATGCCCGACCCGCCGCTGATCCGGACGCGGCGTCTTGGGGAGCTTCAGCGACAACGGTCTGGCGGGCGTCAGCGACCTTGCGGTGGTCCCGAACCACAACATGATCGAGGGCCTGCGCGAGGTCTGGCCGCGACTCCCTCGTGCTGCGACGCTAGCGAGTGATCGCCGGTGCTCGGAACACCTCCGTCAGCAACGGGACGAGGTAGTGGATCGCTTCTTTTCCATCATGCGGCTGGTAGGCGGTTTGAGCGTGAACCTGCGCACCGGGCATGGAGGTGAACACCAAGCTGCTGAGCATGACATGGATCCGCCAAGCGAGATCGGTGGAGCTGAGGGCCGGCAGAGCGTCGGCGAAAAGTCCGGTCATCTCCTTGACAAGCGGTGCAAAGGTCTTCGACATCATGCGCGTTGCGAATTCACGATTCTCGCCGAAGATATGCACACGCAGGCGATTGAAGTTCCTGAGACGGTGAGTCTCACCGTTCGACGACGTGAAGTTTGGGGTGATCAGCGCGAGCAAGAGCCCTTCCAGATAATCCGGCCTCCCGGCAAGTTTCGCCGCCTCGCTCATGTTAGCCAACCAATCCTCGGCAAACAGCTTCGCACAACGATCAAACACGTGCTCAAACAAGTCCTCCTTGGTGCCGAAATGGTAGTTTGCCGCAGCCACGTTGACGCCTGCCGTCGAAACAACCTCCCGTAACGAAACATCGCGAAACCCTCGGTCGGCAAACAGCGCCTCCGCGCAATCTAGCAGCCGCTGCCGGGTTTCGGCGCCAGGCACTTGCCGGATGGCACGTGCCCTCCGGGGCGTCGGGAGTGTGCGGCGTGTGGGCATGAGGCATCCTGCTTCGAGGTTCGCGTAGGCAGTCGTTGTTGCCGGATAGCGCAAATGACGGGAGCCGCCCAGGGTAGGGCGACAACCCGATCGACGTCGTTGCCTTTCAGAAGCCACAGTGCAGGCCCAGCCACATGGCGATCAATCAAGCGTTTGCCGATGTCAATCGGGCGATTGACTCGTGTTCCTCGCGGCGGGTATGAGATTGTACTTGACCGGGAAAACCGGCTCGAACGTGGAGAGGGACGATGACCGGAAATGCGGCGGCCACCCGAATGGAAGTGGGCAACACAAGAATGGATGCATACGCCAAGCCGACGAAGGTGCCGATGCGCTACCTCCCGCAGATCTCGATCGCGGAGCGCGACCGCCGCTGGGATGGTCTGCGAAAGCTGATGATCCTCGGCCGCTATGATGCCCTGGTATTCCTTGGCAATGACATCTTCTGGGACATGGGAGTGGCCAACATCCGCTACGTCTTCAACGTGGCGTCGAAGGTCTTGCTCTATGGTGCCTTCTTTGTTGAAGGTGACCCCGTCGTGTGGAACTCCACGCCGCATATGCAGATCCCCTACAACTTCCTCCATTCCGTGCAGGATTGGGTGGACGACATACGCCCGTTCCAGGGGCTTCCGGCGATCGCAGCAGAGCTGCGTGGCCGAGGCATGGAACGGTCCCGCATCGGTCTGGTCGGCTACAGCTCGACCATCCAGGCGTTCTCCACGCTGCTGGCCGGCGAGGTCGAGATGCTGCGAGACCAGCTTCCGAATGCGGAGCTGATCGACGCTGGTCACCTGCTCGAACGCATGCGCCTGGTGAAGAGCGAGGAAGAGATCGGCATGCTGCGAAAGGCCGCCGGGATCGGGCGCAAGGTCATCGACACCATGATCGAGCATGCGCGTCCAGGCCGCACCGAGGCTGATCTGTTCGCCGAGATGATCCGCACGCAGATCGTCAACGGGGGAGAGCCGAACATCTTCAACCTGTTGGCCTCTGGTCCGGTCGAACATCCCGAGACGGAACTATGGCACCTTCTGCACGGGCTGGATCAGCCCCAGACGCCTTCGCTGCGCCCGCTGGCGGAGGGCGACCTTGTTATCTCGGAGTGGCACAGCAAGTACGGCGGCTATCTCGCGCATACCGAGTATACGGTGTATATCGGCAAGAAGGCGCCTCAGCAGCTGCATGACATCTTCAAGGTATGCGTCGAGAGCCTCGACGCGAGCAAGGAGGCGCTCAGGGCGGGCAACACGTTGCGTGAAGCATGGCGAGCCATACGCAAGCCGTGTGAAAAGGCCGGCTACGCGTTCGTCGAACTGGGCTTCCACGCCATGGGTCTAGGCTCGCCGGAGTTCCCGACCGTCATCTACGCCGAGAACAGTCCAGCGATGATGCTCAACGGAAGTCGGATCGGCGACCTCGTTCTCGAGGAAGGCATGTGCTTCGGCAACAACCTCGACATCTACAATCCGGCCTGGAAGATTGACATCGGCTGCATGCTTTCCGACTTCATGGTGGTCAGGCCTGGTGGCGCGGAGTGCCTGGTCAACACGCCACGTCAGCTTGCCGAAACGGCGTGACGCTCGCTTCTTCCGTGCCGGACGAAGTTCCGGTGTTGGTCGTCGGCGGCGGACCGATCGGGCTCGCTTTGGCCGCCAATCTGGGACGCCGGGGAGTTCAAACGTTGCTGGTCGAGCATCGGCCCGATGCGCTCGGCTCCGCCAAGATGATCCAAGTCAGCGTACGCACGATGGAGCTCTGCCGGCAGCTCGGCCTTTCCCAGGAGCTGCGCGAATGGGGCTTCCCGATCGACTACAGTCTCGACGGGGCGTTCGTTACAAGCTTGAACGGCTACGAGCTCGGGCGCGTGCGCACGCCTACCTTGCGGCAGGCAAGCATCCCCCAGAGTCCGGAGCGCGACCGACCTTGCCCGCAGACCTGGTTCGATCCGATCTTGCAACGCTGCGCACGATCGTTCCCCAGCATTGAAATGGCCTACGAAACACGGCTGGAAAGCCTGCGGCAGGATACCGAAGGGGTTGATGCGGTGCTGGAGGAGGCGAGGACCGGCATCCGCCGGAGCGTCCGGGCCCGCTACCTGATCGGTTGCGACGGCTATTCCAGCACGGTTCGCCACCAGCTCGGCATCCCGATGCGTGGCCAGCATAATCTTGGCCTTTCCATGAGCGTCTACCTGCGCATACCAAACCTGGACGGCGAGCACGACAAGGAACAGGCCATCCGTTACGTCGTGCTGGGTGCTGACGGCGTGTGGGCGGTGTTGACGTCCATCGATGGCAGAGAGCTGTACCGGCTGCAGCTGATCAGCGTGCCCAAGAATGACCTTGAGACTGTGGATATCGCGGCAGCCATGCGCCGACTGATGGGGAAGGACATCAGTTACACGGTGGAAGACAAGTCCTCGTGGACCCGCAAGATGGTGGTTGCCGACCGGTTTTCCGACGGCAGGGTGTTCATCGCCGGGGATGCGAGCCACAGTCATCCCCCGAATGGCGGGTTGGGGATGAATACCGGGATCCAGGATTCGTTTGATCTGGGCTGGAAGATCCCGGCCGTATTGGAAGGTTGGGGCGGTCCTTCCCTGCTGGCCAGCTATGATGTCGAGCGGCGCTCTGCTTCCGCCCGAGCTGCCGCCATGTCACTCGACAACTTCAATAGGCTGGTCGCCGATACGAGCCATCCCTGGATAACCGACACCACGGCTACGGCCGACCGTGCCCGGGCAGAGCTGGGTGCCACGCTCGTCGAGCGGAACACCAAGGCTTGGCAGCCGCTGGGTGTGCATCTCGGCTACATCTATCACCCGTCGCCGATCGTCGAGCCGGATGGTACGACCGTCCCGGTGGATGATCTCCACGGCTACGTTCCAACCACGTTCCCCGGTGCAAGAGCCCCGCACATCTGGCTCGACAAGGACAGATCGATCCTTGACTTGTTCGGCCATGGGTTTGTGCTCCTCACCTTCGGGGAGAACGAGACAACCCAGCTGGAAGCCGCTGCCGCCAAACGTTCCGTACCCATCCAGAAGATCGTGATAAACAACAGGGACGCTGCCGCGCTATACGAACGAAAGCTCGTGCTGGTGCGACCCGACGGCCATGTCGCTTGGCGCGGCGATCATCTTCCAGCGAATCCTTCGCATTTGATCGAAACGATCCGCGGTGCCGGGCCGCCGATCTCGGCCTGTCGAGCGTGACGGCGTGCTTGCCGGTTTCTCTGGCTTCAGCTGACGCGGCTCGCTGACGGTGACGGGTGGAGCAGGAAAGCGTCTTGAAGAGGTAGCAGCGTGATCCCGGGCGCGGCAGGTCAAGCAACAGGAGACGATCAGCCATGAGCGGGAATGGGCAACATGCATCGATGGACGATCCCCACTCGTCTGCGATGGCGATGCAGTTCAAGTCGACCATCGACATCGCCACCACGATGAACGAGGGCGCATGGAGACCCGCTCAGATACGGGTCCTCGTGCTGGTCTGCTGCGTCATGTGCTTCGATGGCCTGGATACGCAGGCCTTTGCCTTCGCCCTGCCAGCGATCAAGCATGATTTCGGCGCTGCACTCGGAGCCCTCGGCCGCATCCTGGCGCTTAGTTTCGTCACGATGGCGATCGGCACCCTTGTTGGTGGGCTATCAAGCGACCGGTTCGGCCGTCGCCGAACTCTGATCGCAAGCATTGCCGTCTTCGGGATCGCCACAGCTGCCGGTGCACTTAGCTCGGGGCTCCTCACTCTCGGCGCGACGCGGCTATGCGCCGCGTTCGGCATCGGCGCTGCGTTCCCCACCGCGACGGCTCTGGTTTCTGAATACACGCCGAAGAGGATGAGACCGTTTGCCCTGTCGGTGGCGCTGGGTAGCGTGCCGGCTGGTGCCTTTGCGGGCGGGATTATGGCGTCTTACGTTCTTCCCACGCTCGGATGGCATGCCCTCTTCGGCATCTTCGGCGTGCTTTCGGCAGGGTGCGGCGTTGCGCTCGCGACGATGCTGCCTGAGTCCGTGCGGTCCATGATCGCCCGGTCGCGCCCGAACGCGGCGGTGGCAGCGATGTTGAAGCGGACGGGCTATGACGTGCCGGATGGAGTCGAGATTGTCGACACCGACGTTGAGGTTGGCGCCGTTCCGGTTCGGGTGCTGCTATCCGGGCAGCATCGCGTCGACCTCATCTTTGTGTCCATGGCTTTCCTGATGATCGGGTTTTGCAACATGGCGATCGCCGCATGGCTGCCGTCGCTGATCACCAGTGCCCTCCACAATATTGCGCTGGGAAGCCGGAGCGTCGCGTTGTACAGCCTGGGCGGACTTGCGGGCTGCCTGATCGGCTTCGTCGTATTGAGCCGTTCAGGTTCCCGCATGGCCTTCCTCGTGTTCAGCGTGGCGGCAATGGTTGGCGCCGGACTCGTGGCAATCGTCCCGTTTGGCCAGGGGTTTGAGCCACCCATGATGCTCTTAAGTTTCTTTGCCCTGGGTGTCCTGATCCCCGGCATCCAGGTCATGCTCTATGCATTTGCCGGGCAGATCTTCCCCATCGAGGCGCGCGCAAGCGGCGTGGGGTTTGCCTCTGCGCTGGGGCGTGTCGGTGCTTTCGGGGCTGCCCTGATCGGCCCGTTGCTCCTCAGCTACGGGCAGTCGAGCTTCTTTCTGGCCATGGCGACGGGCGTCCTCATCGCCGGCATCGCGCTCTTGCTGACCCCACGTCAACTTGGCCGCAGGGGCACGATGGTCGAGGTACCCGTCAGGACCGTGCCGGTGCTGGACACCTGACCCATCCTGTTCCCGGATGCTCGAGGGCACGCAACTTCGACCGATCTGCATACCAGCCTCGAGCGGCAAACACGGGGACAACTCGGGCCCAACGTCGGTGTTGTCGGCAAGGTGCTTCACCGGTGACCGCGCTCCTGGAGCGGCAGGCGAGCCAGGGAGTGCACCGGCAGTGTGGTCGGTGATCTCATCGACGCGTCGAACGCACGGAGACCTTGCAGGAGGCATGCATGTTCCTGTGCCTGCGGGTCGCGGTGCCGCGTCATTTTTGATGATCCCGATCTGAGGTTATCCAGCCCGACCGTTCCGGTGAGCAGACACGTTACGCTGGCTAGGCGTGTTGCTGTGCTAATCCTCCATGGGACGGGTTCCGTCCGGCACGGGCACGTCGAACACGTTAAGCGTGATCGCCACCATCGTGTAAAAGCCAATGACTGCCGCTAGTTCGACCATCGCGTCCTCTCCAAGCAGGTCGATTGCACGACGATACATGGTCTCGTCCAGCCGCCTGGTCCGGAGTAGGACCTCCGTCAGGTCGTATACGAGATGCTGAGCAGGGTCGGCGAGATCCGGACGACGGCCCTCTCGTATGGCATCGACAATGGCGACCGGCAGTCCGGCATCCAGAGCGGCTTTGGCATGCGCATACCACTCGTATTGTGCTGTCCAATTGCGTGCGACGACCAGGATCGCCAGCTCGAACAATCGGGCATCAAGTGTACCGTCAAGCCTGAGCGCGTTGCCGAGCTGGTTGGCCGCGTCGGCGATCTTGGGATGGCGTAGCCAAATAGCGAACGGACCGCCGACGTTACCCCCTCGCGCGGCCCCGATTTGGTCGTGGATGCGGCGTTGTACCTCGGTCATCCGATCGAGCGAAAGCTTCTCGATACGCGCCATCTGCCTAAATCCTTATGTCGCTGTTCAAATACGCTCGCGAGCAATCCATGACCCGCAAGCCGATCCACGTCTTCGTCGGCCGGGCTAGTTGGCGGAAGTCCGGCCGGTGAGCGGATCGCCGATGCCGAGCGGCTCCGCGTCCAAGAGGACGAAAGCCACTCGTGCCGTCCCAACGGATCGGTTGCACCAGCTGTGATTAGTGCCACGCTGCACCATCACGTCTCCCTCGATTAACGTGACGGAGCCGTCATCGAGATCCATGTCGATCGTGCCAGCTATCACAACCACATAGTCAAGACTGTCCGTCCGGTGCATTGATCCCGTCATGCCCGGGGGGATGTCGATGACCACAAACCTGCTGCCGCGCGCGGGCGGTGCGGTTCCGGTGGTACGCGCGCCGTAATCTTCCGGATCGGCCCCGCCCGCGATGTCGGCTGGACAGCGATCGCTGCTCCAGATCAGTGTCGCAACCGATCCACCTGTGCCATACTTTCTATTCGTTGCGGCAGCATCCCACAGCACGCGGGACGCGCCACGCTCGTCATGACCAGTGACAATTCTTCTCACCTGCCCTGGGACGAGGTCACTGACATTCCGGCTCATTCTGCATCCTCCTGTTGACGCTACGCTCGCCTACGATCTTGAAAGCTGACGCTTAACGCCGCCGCGCGGACGGCTCTGCGTATGAGCCGATCGGAGCGAAACGAGCAAGGGCGCCCGCAACTACCGACCCGACGAGCAGGGGCGCCGCGGCAAGGGCGAACAGCGTGCCGAAAGGCAGGTGCGCGGAGAGAAACTGGCCGCCGGCGAAAATGCCTGCGATCGAGCCGAACCGGCCAACTCCGAAGCCCCATCCCGCGCCGGTGCCCCGGATCCGTGTTGGATAGAACAGTCCGGATAACGCCATGATCTGAAAGCCGAGTCCGAGCACAAAGAAGCCGGTTACCGTCTCCAAGGCGATCAGCAGCACGGGCGAGCGCGTTCCGGTCCAGCCGATCGCCGCGACCAGCGCGCCGGCGATAAGGAACAAAGCAGGTAGGGGGACCCGACGCCCCTTGTCGAACAAACGCGCGGTCACCACGCCGCCGACGAAGCCGCCGACCTGGAACAGGACCTGCGCGAGCGCGGCCAGCCTGCCGGTCACGCCGAAGGCGCGCAACAAGGCGGGAGTCCACGTGGACAGAAAATAAAACGACATGAAGAAGAAAAAGAAGGACGACCAGACCAGGGCGGTGATCCGTCCATACTTATCCTGGAACAGCGAGCGGAAGGATGGGCTTGCGTCGACCCCCACGCCCGCCTCGGCGCCGGCGGCGTCCTTCCAGCCACCCCGCGCTGCGGGCCAGTGCGCCACCGCCTCGCGTCCGGTCCGCGCGAGAAAGCTCACCGACTCCGGCATCGCAAGAAACGCGACGACGGCCAGAACCAGCGGAACCGCTCCGCCGACGATAAACGGCAGCTTCCAGTCGTGGTCGGCACCGAGCATCGCAAAGACGCCCGGCGCGCCCGAGCCGAGCGTGATACCGCTGAACATCAGCGTCACCAAAGTCGCCCGATAGCGTTGCGGCGCGAATTCGCTTGTCAGCGCCAGGGCGATCGGACTGGCACCACCCAGCCCAAGCCCTGACAAGAAACGCAACACGACCAGTTCCCCAAGTGAGCCGCATGCCGCCGTCATCAACGTAAACACGCCGAAGACGACGCACGCGCCGATCAACGGCGGCTTGCGGCCGATCCGGTCCGCGACAAAGCCGAACAGCGGCGCCCCCAAGAGCATGCCGAGCATGGACGACATGAATGCCGGCGCGAGGCTGCCCGGCCCGTGCAGACGCCACGTGGACGCCAGCGCGTGGGCCGCAAACGACAGGACCGTCCCGTCATAGCCGTCGAAGAACACAATCAGGAAGCCCAGCACCGTGACCGAAATGCTAAGCCAGCTCGGGTCCGCCTCTTCGGTGGTTTGAGCATCGACTTCGTCGGACAACCCGCCCCGGTCCGCCGCGGCGGCTCCAATGCCACGTGTTGACCGTTCCCCATAATTTGTTGCCGTCACGGCTTTCTGCCTCCTGCGGACGGTGATCTCGGCCTGCGGCCCGAGGACCGGCCCTGATTGCGGTCGAGTGCGCGACGGTCGACGCACCGCAAGGTGCTGCGCGTGAGCCACGCGGCGTCGAGGCTCAGCCTGTTGCGTTCCGGGAAGTAAGCTCCGGCAAGGGCGCTGATCGATGCGACCACTCCGTCCTCCAGCGCAACTTGCATCGCCAAAGACCACTTACTTGATACGTATACGGATCCAGAGAGCGGGTCAATCCGTACCGGTGATGATGCCGACTGGCTCGGCGATCACCTTTGCCGCAGCTACGGTGGCAGCAGCTTGCGCCCCGCCGAGATGAAGCGAGCTGCCGGGCGGAAGCCGCAACGCATCGGTCGATTAAGTGTCTCGCCTACTGGTTTGGCGCACGCCGCACGCAGCGACCCACGCTGTCACAAGACCCCGGCGATGGTTTGCGGCGACGTCCCGAACCGGAACCACTGACGGTGCTGCCAACGGCAACTTCGCCGTTCACGGGCGGCAAGATCGGCAGCCTCGATGGGATAGTAGGGAAGGCGGTCAAGCGGGACTCTTCTGTCGGCAAGCGTCCGAACCACGACCGTCGGTCCCGGAGCTCAGCCGAGCCGTCGTGGACACTACCAAGGTGAGAGTATCGTGCGTGGCTATCTCTCCCTTGCATCGATCGCGGCTCCCACACCGACTCAGCGTCTATGCCGCTTGACAGGTGCTTAGGACAAATCTTATTCCTTCTAAATCCGTATACGGAAGAAGAATCAACAACGAGCAAAAAGGGGGTGAAACGTGGCGGGGATGCGGGACTCAGATTTGCCCGGCGACGTCCTGCGCTTTGTTCACGCCAAGCAGACGCCGATCTCCTCGACCACCTGGCAGAGTTCTGCGGATCGAGAACGCGCGGCGACCTAGTCCAAATGCCTCGAGCCTACTCAGCGGACGCCGCATACTGAGTGCGTCTGCTTCAACAGTTTCTTGCGCCGGGAAGGAGTGGTGGCCCTGTGACGATCTTCGAGACCCTGGGCGGTCTTCATTACCAGGCTGGGCTCGCTTGTAGCACTGAGTGGATCGGCCACTGCCACGTGATGCGGATCTGCCACTTCTACCCGCGCACTCACGTTACGTCCTCGATCGGCAGCGGAGGTTACGTTGCCAGTTGGATATAGGTCGAGTCCTGCTGGCTGGTGACACAAGCCGTTGCAGCGTCTTGCAAGAAATCTGGCCCAGCCTTCAAAAACTGCCTGGCCGGTCCGGGACGGGATGAAACACCTGGGCTGGTTGATGTCGGTGCGTCGTTTCCCTGTGCCCGAGCAGCGAGGCTTCGCAAGCAGCAACGATCTAGCTAGGTACTGAGCGACGATGAGATTCGATGAGAGCCGCATCGACACTGGCGAATAGACCGACGGCAGAATAATTGGAAAGGGAGAAGCCAAGAAGATGAAACGTATCACCTCGCCCCTAGCCGCCCTGCTGCGTGGGTCGCCGCAGAACGTCTCGCACATGCGCAGGCAGCGGCGAAGGCATCCAAGCTGGCAACTCGAGCTGGTCGTCATCGCGAGCGCGTCGTTCGGCTGCCTCTCCGTCTCCGCCTTTGCCCAGACGGCAGGATCATCAGATCCGTCAGCCCCTGCTGACGTGCGCACCGGCCCGATCGTGATCGCTTCCTCTTCCCAGAACTCTCAGGCAAGTCCTATCGCCGCTCCAAACACTCCGGGTATCGGGCTGCAGCAACCAGGAGTACCGGCGGCGATCTCGGCCTTGCCTGTGAACGACCTCTACGCGGACGTCGAATGGAAAGGCCTCGTGTTCAACATACCGCCGCCGCGCGCCACGGTCGATGGCGACTTCGCGTTCCGGGAGAAGCTCGCCACCGACTACGGGATCGGCTACACGGGATGGTCGATAGATACGTTTACGGACAACCTGCTCCGGCACAACCATCATGGCGTTCAGACCTATAGCGGCCAGAAGCCAACCGGATCCTCATCAAACAACGCCGACGTGATAGTCGATCTTAGTCGTTACGGCATCCCGGACGGCCAGATCGTGATCTCAGGGTCTTACCTCAGCTACTCCTGGAACCCGTCCGGTCCAACGTCTCTCGTTCTTAACGGTGCCACCTACTATCAGACCTTCCTCAACAGGCACATCGAGTTCAAGGCTGGTCTACTTGCGAGCAACGGCGAGTTCTATGGAACCTTTACCGGCGGCAATCTCAGCAGCGGCCTGTATGGGCCCGCAGGGTCGCAATACAACGAGGCGGGCGGCACAACCTTAGGCACCCCGACCTATGGGGCCGACGTGACCGTGCATCCAACCGCACATTTCTACGACAGGTTCGGTGTCACGAGGTCGGCCAACCCAAGCGGAGTCCTCCTCGAGCACAACTGGAATCCGACCGCAACAAGGTTCAGCACGCCGAACAGCGGAGTCTTCGTGCTCAACGAAGTCGGCTACAAGGCTCGGCCCGGGGGAAGTGGCGGTTCGACCTGGGTGCGTCTTGGCACAGGCTACAGCTCGGCTCGTTACGTCGAGCAGGATCACTCGACTGAACGAAGCCCTAACAATTACCTGATCTACTTCAATGCAGACCAGCAACTCCTGCAGACGTCGCAGAAACCAAACCAATCCTACCGGGGTCTCTATGCTGGCTTCTCGATTGCTTATGTTCCTCCGAACCTAAACCTCTTCTCGCAGTACTATGAGGCTCGGCTTTACGGGGTGGGTATCTTGCCCAGCCGGCCGTTCGACCAGGTATCCCTGGTAGCCACGGACACGGTCTTCAGCAACTTTGCCTATAATATCGCTCGATTTGCCGGCAGACTTGCTCATAACGACAGTAAGGCAGCCACATTGTCCTACAGCTACAGGTTGTTCCGGGGCATTTACCTCAACGCTGCCGTGGCGTACGTCAATAATCCGAGCCCGCTGCTCTACACGCCGTCGACCGGAAGTGCTTTGAACGTGATCACGGCAATCGCGATATTCTTCTAGACGCAGGAGTGTGCTGACCGGAGCCAGAACATAACGGTGGCGCGGCAGAGCGTACAGGCTCGGCGCCTCGACACGCGCCCAGCCGTGCTGCACGAGGTGAGCGGCGAGGCTCTGCGGTGACGAGGCGTACCGGCCGTGAAGGGCCAGTAGTGTGGCCAAGGCCCAGGATCGCGATATCATCCTCATGCTGGTCTGCAAAAGTGAAACAGGCGCATGAGAAAGGACAACGGCGGTGAGAGACAGCCGAGGAGAGACGCCGAAACACGGCATAGATCTGGAAAGCTTTTCGGGATACTTGTTCCGTTGTGTTTCAAATATCGCGGACGCCGCCTTTCAGGACTCGACTGGAGACTACAATATAACGCCTAGGCAGTTCGCCATCCTACTTACGATCAAGAATCATGGCCCACAGACACAGAAGCAGCTATCCATGCGAACCAGGATCGATGGTAGTACGATGCATGAGGTGGTCGGGCGCATGTTCGACCGCAAACTGTTGTCAAGCCGCCCCTCTAGCTTCGTCAAGCGGGCGAAAGAATACAGTCTCTCCGCGGAGGGTGAGGCAGCGCTTCGAGCACTCATCCCCGTCGCCTGGACATCACAGGCCCGTGTGCTGGAAATCCTGCCACCCGAATACAGGAAAATCCTTGTCCACTGCTTGCAGGTCATCATCGATCACAATGGGCCGGCCTTCACCGCCGAGACTGGCAGTTAGCAATGCCGGGCACTGCGTGGCTCAAGGGCTTAGTGACGGCTCTGCGCTTTGCGCATTCGGATCCTCGGAGTTCTGCGCCGGATAACGGCGCGCCCGCAGAGCCGAGCGCTCCTCCGCCTGCCTGCGTCGCGCTGCCCTGAGCTCTGGAGTGCTGCTCGGTCAACAACATCGTAGGCGCCGGATGCCTGGGTCGCGTTCTGCTACCTAAACCAGGTATCGAGCACGATGACGCCTCATCAAGTCACCTTCCAGGCAGGCCGGGTGCTCCTTCGCTCGCGATACTGGCGCATCTCCGTCGTTCTGTTCTACGCGGCCGGATTGTGGCCGCGCGTGTTTTCGGCCCGCGCTGCACGCTGCCTTGTTGTCAGATCCCGCCTGAGCTGTCTGCCGCACCAAACAGCCAATCTAATTCCTGGTAGCGATCCGGCGGGTGCCCGGCCAGGTACTCGTTGCGGAGTCTCGCCGTGGCCCCGAACGGATGCCAGAAATGCTCGAAGAACCGAGCCGTGATCTGCACTCGTGTTGTCCTCAGCACGCGCGAGTTCTGGAAGGCGACGAACGCCACGTCGTATTCCGGTGCGTAGCGTTCCACCCAATGGGCAAGCATGGCAGCATCCTCCAACGATTGCGCCGCGCCCTGCGCCAGGAACTGAAGCATAGGATGAGCGGCATCGCCGGTGAGGACGATCCGATTACGTGCCCAGGTCACAATGGGATCCCGGTCGAACAGCGGCCAGCGACGGTCGCGTCCGATGCTGGCGACCGCTTTCTGGACCCGGTTGGACGCCTTGGAGAAATGGGCAATCAGCTCGTCCGGACCGCCCCAGCCGGTGCCATGTATCTCTCCCGGCACCGTCTTGAACACGGCGACTTGATTGTAGATCTTGCCGCCCCGGAGTGGATACTGCACGAGATGCATCTCTGGTCCTGCCCAGAACATCAACTCGTCTTGGCGAACCTCGGCGGGGATGTCGGCGGTCGACAGAGCCCCTCGGTAAGCGACGTATCCTGGCGTTTTGACCTCATCGGCCGAGAACAGGCGTTGACGGGTCGTTGACCACAGGCCGTCTGCGGCAATGACGCCCTCTGCCAGATAGGCCGAGTCGTCGCTACAGCGGACTTCCACCCGATCTCCTAAATCCTCGACGGCCACGACGTCCTTGCTGCTCTCAAGCGTCACGGTGCCGGTCCGCTCGCACGCGCTCACGAGCGCGGACAGGAGATCGCCGCGGTGGACGACCGCATACGGATATCCGAAGCGTTCCCGGAACGGTGTTCCGAGATCAACCGTCTTTAGCACCTCCTCCGTGACGATGTCGCGAAGGCTCATGAAGCTCGGGAACACCGCGATCTCGAAGACTTGGTCGAGAATACCCAGCCCGTCCAAGACCCGCAGCGCATTCGGAGCAAGTTGAAGGCCGGCTCCATACTCCGTAAAGACCGGCGCCTTCTCCAGTACGTGCACGTTAAGGTTTGACCTGGCGAGAGCGAGCGCGGAAGCCACTCCAGCAATGCCGCCGCCGATCACGAGAAGATCGGCTCTTGTCGACGCCATGAGATGCAACGTCCTTTGGACCGCCGGCAAATACGTATACGAACCTCGACCGCCATTCAAGCGGCAAGCGAGCTCTCGCATGCCAGTCGCCGCCTTCCGCAGGTTCTGCGTTCCAGTTTTGCTTGAGCAAAGCCGCAACGCACCGCCATAATGCAGGCAGGATCCGGGCGCATGCTCCGGTAGCTCATCATTGATGACGACGGACTGATCTTTGCGGCGGCGAGGAGCATGCGTCAGACGCCTCGATCATGGCCTGCTGCGCAGCGTGTTGACGCGGTCCTGGAGTTCGTATACGGACTCTACACGGGGTGTCGAATAAGCAACGGAGCTTGCGAAGATGGACCAGCAGCCCAACGAGCTACCCTCGGAATACGTTGCCTCGCTTGAGCGGCTCGGCCTGCGGGCTGCGTGGTTGGCCATTCGCGGCCTGACGCCGCATCTCAAGCCGATCCGTGTGGTCTCGGCGACGAGGTGGTCGTATCAGGATATCAGACCACTGCTTTTGCAAGCTGGCGAGATGGTTCCCATTGAGCTTGCGGAACGTCGGGTGTTAGCTCTCCAGAACCCCGGCATCGCGCCACCGCGTCTGGCGACCACGCCCTCGATCTTTCTCGGCATGCAGCTGATCCTGCCCGGTGAACGGGCGTTCGCACACCGCCATACTCCAGCCGCCGCGCGACTGGTGGTGGAGGGCACGGGCGCTTACACCACGGTCAATGGTGAGAAGCTGCTTATGGAGCGCGGCGACCTCCTGCTCACGCCTCCGCATCATTGGCACGAGCACCGGCATGAGGGCGCCGCGCCGGTGACCTGGATGGACATCCTCGACCACCCTGTGAGCGTCCCCCTTGAAGTGTCCTACCTCGTCGAGGAGGAGGACCCCGCCTCGGGCTACGTTCGTCCGCGCAACATGCCCGACGCATCGGAGATCACCTACACGATGGCGGGATTGGTGCCGTACCGAACGCCTGGCACCGCTACACAACGCTATCCGCTGATGCGCTTCGCCTGGAGCAAGGCCCGCGAAGCCTTGATGCGCATGGCAGCTTACGCAGGGTCTGATGAACCGGTGCACATGATGTTCGTCAATCCGCAGACCGGCGTGAGCCTGCTGGAGACCATGTCGTTCTCCGTCCGCATGCTGCGGCCCGGGGAGGAGGTCGCGGTCGCACGGCGATCGCCAAGCACCATCTTCCACGTGCTTGAGGGCACGGGCGAGACGGCCGTAGACGACGACAGCTTCGCTTGGGAGCAGAGCGACACGATTGCCAGCCCCACCTTCGCCACCGTGACCCACCGCAACCGGTCCAGCAAGGCGCCGGCCTTCCTGTTGCAGGTCGACGACAGCCCAATGCAATACAAGCTTGGCTTCTACGAGGACGAGATCTTGCGGCCGTTCGGCGAAGCGCGCTGAGCGTTCGCATCCATGAAGCTCTGCCGCTTCAACGGTGACCGGCTTGGCGTGGTGCAGGCGGGCGAACTGCGCGACGTCACCGCCGCGACAAACGCGATCCCGGCAATTCGGTGGCCGCTCGGGCTAGGGGACGGTCTCGTCGCTCACCTTCCCGCGGTCCTGGCGAACATCGAGCGGCTCCTGCCGACCGCCCCGTGCCTTGAGCTTGCTGCCGTGGCGCTCAACAGCCCGGTTGCCAATCCCGGCAAGATCATGGCGGCGCCCGCCAATTATCGCTTGCACGTCGAGCAAGACGCCAAGGACCCCGGCGTGGATCACGGTGTGCACCACGCGCAGCTGTCGGCGATGGCCGCTCCCACGGAGGAGCTCGGCTTGTTCCTCAAGGCGAACTCGTCGCTGGTCGGACCGTTCGAGGGGGTGACGCTGGCGAGCGAAACGCGTCGGAACGATCACGAGGTCGAACTGGCTGTGGTCATCGGCAGAACTGGAAAGGACATCCCGGCCGGACGTGCACTCGACTACGTTGCCGGCTACTGCATCGGGCTCGACATGACGATCCGCGGAGTCGAGGATCGGAGCTTCCGCAAATCCGCGGACAGCTACACGGTGTTGGGGCCGTGGCTGGTGACGGCAGACGAGATCGCCGATCCAGGCGCGCTTGACCTCAAACTCGCTGTGAACGGCGAAATCCGGCAATCATCAAACACCAAGCTGCTCACCGTCGGCATACCCAGAATGATCGAGATGGCGGCGGCCATGTACACCCTCCATCCCGGTGATGTGCTCCTGACCGGCACACCGGAGGGCGTGGGACAGATCCATGCCGGCGATGTCATGACCGCCTGGTGCACAGGCATCGGCGAAATGACCGTGGCGGTCCGTCGCGCCGCGCCCGAGTTCAGGTGCGACGCGTAACGGTTGACCCGGGGCTGATCGGGTTTGAGCCATTGTTCGGCCGGTTCGGGGTAGGAGAACCGCCGGCAGTTGCTATCTATCCCTGATCAACCCGGGAGCGGCGCAGGGATGAAGCGGTTGTCGATCGATCATGCGGAAGGCCGCTCGAGGCCGCTCGCGCCGGACGGCGCGGCACCCGACCACGAGCCGCAGCCGCGCGGGGCCAGGGTCCGCCGCGGCCGTCCGGTGGATCACGCCGAGGCGGCGGAGCGCTTCCTGGCAGCGCCCGACCACCTCTCCTTCCACGACAAGCGGCTATGGGACCTGCGCGAGAAGCGCGACCGCGAGGCGCGCGGCATCGCCGAATGGGAGCAGCTGCGCGAGCTCGCCTCCGCCATCAAGGAACACACGCTTTCCCGCCTCGACGAGTATCTCGAGCAGTTCGAACGCAGCGCCGCGGCCAGCGGCGTGGTGGTGCACTGGGCGCGCGATGCCGACGAGCACAACCGCATCGTCCTCGAGATCCTGCGCGGCGCCGGCGCCACCAGGCTGGTGAAAAGCAAGTCCATGCTCACCGAGGAGTGCGGCATGCGCGCGTTCCTCGCCGAGCAGAACGTCGAGGTGATCGAGACCGATCTCGGCGAGCGCATCCAGCAGCTCGACAACGAGGATCCGAGCCACGTGGTGGTGCCGGCGGTGCACAAGCTGCGCTCCGACGTGGCGCGGGTGTTCGCCCGCACGCTCGGCACCGATCCCGGCCGCGACGATCCGGCCTATCTCGCAGAGCGGCAGCGCGAGTCCAACCGCCCGCTGATCCTCCAGGCGTCGGCGGGGATGACCGGCGCCAACTTCCTGGTGGCCGAGACCGGCGCGGTGGTGGTCTGCACCAACGAGGGCAACGCCGACCTGTGCGCCACCGTGCCGGGCGTGCACATCGTTTCCGCCGGCATCGAGAAGCTGGTCCCGCGCACGCAGGATCTCGGCGTGTTCGTCCGCCTGCTGTCGCGATCAGCCCTCGGCTCGCCAATCACCCAGTACACCTCGCACTTCCGCGCGGCGCGCCCGGGTGCGGTGATGCATGTGGTGCTGGTCGATAACGGCCGCTCCGCCAGGCTCGGCATGGAGGAGTTCTGGTCCTCGCTGAAATGCATCCGCTGCGGCGCCTGCATGAACACCTGCCCGGTCTATCGCCGCTCCGGCGGCCTGTCCTACGGCGCCACCTATGCCGGACCGATCGGCCTGATCATCGATCCCAGCTTCGACCGGCGCAAATACAGCATGCTGCCGTTCGCCTCGACGCTGAACGGCAGCTGCACCGCGGTGTGCCCGGTGAAGATCAACATCCACGAGCAGATCCTGTCCTGGCGCAAGGTGATGGCCGAGCATCACGAGCCGTCGATGGGCAAGCGGCTGTCGATGAAGGGTGCTGCGGCCCTGCTGGCGCGGCCGGCCGCCTACCGCGCGGCGGTGGACGCGGGCAACGCCGTGCTGCCGCACATGCCGCGCTTCGTGCTCTACAACCCGGCCAACGGCTGGGGCAGGGGCCGCGACGTGCCGGCAGCACCCGGACAAAGCTTCCATGCCTGGTACAAGGCCCGGCCC
>CAXUNX010000034.1:0-15397 GCA_964252545.1 uncultured Acetobacteraceae bacterium
ACGCCCTTGAGCAGCATCTGCCAGAGCCGGCCCAGCACCGCTACGCCCAGGCGCTCGGCGAGAACGCCGCCGCGCACGCGCTCGGCCTCGGGCAGCTCGCTGCTTTCGCGCAGCGCGGGGAAGGTCTTGAGGCGGGAGACCGTGTGGATCAACCCCAGCATGTCGGCCAGCATCAGGTTGAGCTCGGCGCCACGCTGATAGGCCTGCTCGGTGACGCCCAGGGCGAGGTCGGTTCTGCCCTGCGCCACCGCCTCCAGCAGGTCGAACACCAGGCCGCGGTCGGCCAGGCCGAGCATGTCGGCGACCATCGCGGCGTCCACCGGCTCGCCCTCGCCGAGCGAGATCGCCTGGTCGAGCAGCGAAAGCCCGTCGCGCACCGACCCGTCGGCGGCGCGCGCGATGATCGCCAGCGCGTCGCCGGTGATGGTGGCGGACTCCCGCTTGGCGATGCGGCCGAAATGCGCCGCGAGCTCGCTCTGGGAGACCCGCCGCATATCGAAGCGCTGGCACCGCGACAGCACCGTCACCGGCACCTTGCGCAGCTCGGTGGTGGCGAACACGAAGGTGACCTGGGAGGGCGGCTCCTCAAGCGTCTTGAGCAACGCGTTGAATGCGTTGCGCGACAGCATGTGCACCTCGTCGATGATGAACACCTTCATCCGCGCCTGCATCGGGCGGAAACGGGTGGCCTCGATGATCTCGCGCACGTCGTCGACGCCGGTGCGCGAGGCCGCATCCATCTCCAGCACGTCCGGATGGCGGTCAGCCAGGATTGCGGTGCAGTTGGCGCAGACGCCGCACGGGTCCGCGGTCGGGCCGCCGCCGCCGTCGGGCCCGATACAGTTGAGGGCGCGGGCGATGATCCGCGCCGTGGTGGTCTTGCCGGTGCCGCGCACGCCGGTGAGCATGAAGGCGTGCGCCACCCGGCCCAGCGAGAAGGCCCGGCGCAGGATGCGCACGGTGGCGTCCTGGCCGATCAGATCCTCGAGCCGGGTCGGGCGGTAGGCGCGCGCCAGAACGCGATAGGGTGCGGGCTTCGCTGCAACCGGCAGATCGCCGAACAGGCCGCTGTTGGGGGTCGGATCGAGATCTGGGCTCACGCGTGCGGAGGCCTCTCACAACCGGCAAGAAGACATCCGCACCTCGCGGGAGAGGCCGGACGACAAAGGCGGGCCGGATAAGGCGGGCCGATGAGGTGGGAGGCCGAACGAAGACCCGAGCGGAAACTCGCTGCGGCTGCTTCCTTCCGGACCTGACCGGGTTGGCAAGGCGCCCGTCCGCCGCCGACCTCCCGGAGGCACCTTAACATGCGAAGGGGGTTGCGTCACAAGGGGCGTACCCGGGGAGCAAACCTCCCTGGCCACTTGCGAGGGCAGCGATGCGCGGCAACTTCTACACCGGCAACCCCCTGGACCGCGTCGCCCTGCGACGCGACGACGCCGAGGACATGCGGAGCCTGCTGCACGATCCCGCGAGCCTGTTTCTGCCGGTGTGGCGCGACCAGCACTTGGTGCGCGAGGAGGCGAGCGGCGGCACGAACGGCGTTCGCGTGGCGATGCCGAGCCGGGCTGCGATCGGCGTCGGCGTCGAGTCGCTCGCCCGTCATCCTTGCGTGCTGCTGGGCGTGCACGGCGGACGCGGGGTGTTCGCTCTCGACCTGGACAGCCTCGACGACCCGCACGGGCTGATCGATGGCGGGCTCGGCCGCTTCGAGCCGCTGCGTCCGCTGGCGACGCTGCTGCCGGCCGACGAGGCGGCGATCCTGGCGCAGGCGCGCGGGCTGCTGCATTGGCGACGCAACACGGTGTTCTGCGGCCGCTGCGGCAGCCGCACGCTGCCCGAGCAGGGCGGCTACCGGATGGCATGCCCGGGATGCGGGCTGCAGCATTTCCCGCGCACCGACCCGGTGGTGATCATGCTGGTGCACCACCAGGGCCAGGCGCTGCTGGCGCGCGGCACGCGCTTTCCGGGACGGCGGCTGTTCTCGGCGCTGGCCGGGTTCATCGAGCCGGGAGAAAGCGCCGAAGAAGCGGTAGCCCGCGAGGTGTTCGAGGAGACCGGCATCTCCGTCCGGTCGATCCGCTACCACTCCAGCCAGCCCTGGCCCTATCCGAACTCGCTGATGCTGGGATTCCTGGCCGAAGCGGAGGATCCGGCGCTGAAGCTGGACCCGAACGAGATCGCCGAGGCGCACTGGATGACACCGCACGCGCTGCGCGACCCGGCCGCCCTCGACATGGAGCTGCCCGGGGCCACCGCGATCGCGCGCAGCCTGATCGATGCCTGGCTCGGCGCGCAGTGAGCGCGTCCGTGCAACCCATCGAGGCCGGTTTCGAGACCGGCTTCGCGAGCGCGGGAAGCCACTGGGTGATGCGCGTCACCGCGCTGCGCGACGATATCCTGCGCGTGCGGATCGGCCGCCCCGACCGGTGGCCGGAGGATGCCTCCTGGGCGGTGCTGCCGGAAGCGCGCGAGGCCCGCGCGATGGTGCAGGCGGAGCCGGACGGGCTGTCGACGCCGGCGCTGCGGGTGAGCGTCGCAGCGGATAGCGGGGCGCTCGTTATCACCGACGCGGACGGCCGGACGATCCTGCGCGACATCGCGGATGCGCCGTTCCGCCCCGACGGGGATGGCTTCCGCCTGTTCAAGGAGCTGCCGGAGGAGACGCACGTATTCGGCCTCGGCGACCGGGCGGGCCCGCTCGACCGGCGCCGGCGCAGCTTCGTGTTGTGGAACACCGATGCCTATAAGTTCGGGGAAAGCACCGACCCGCTCTACAAGGCGGTTCCGTTCTTCATGGGCGTCGAGCGCGGCCGCGCTTACGGCCTGTTTCTCGACAACACCTTCCGCACCAGCTTCGAGTTCGGCGTGCTGCATCCGGAACGGCTCAGTTTCGGCGCCGCGGGCGGTCCGATCGACTACTACGTCATGGCGGGACCCACTCCCAAGGCGGTGCAGCAGGCCTATGCCTGGCTGACCGGGCCGCCGCCGCTGCCGCCGCTCTGGGCGTTCGGCTTCCAGCAGTCGCGCTACAGCTACATGTCAGCCACCGCCGTGCGCACGCTCGCGCGCAGCATGCGCGAGCAGCGTATCCCCTGCGACGTGATATGGTTCGATATCGACCTGCTTGACCGCTACCGCCCGTTCACCGTTGATCCTGGCCGCTTCGCCGGTTTCGCGGAACTGACCGGGGAGCTGCAGGCGCAGGGCCTACGCAGCGTGGTGATCACCGACCTGCATGTGCCTGCCCTGCCGGGCGGGACGTACGCGCCCTACAACAGCGGCGCGGCGGGCGACCATTTCGTGCACAACCCGGACGGCAGCGTTTATGTCGGCGAGGTATGGCCGGGCGACACCTGCTTTCCGGACTTCACGCGCAAGCGCACGCGCGACTGGTGGGGCACGCTGTTCGCGGGCCCGCTGTTCGACCGTGTGGACGGCATCTGGAACGACATGAACGAACCCTCGGTGTTCCGCACCACCACCCGCACCATGCCGCCCGACGTGGTGCACCGCATCGAGGAGCCCGGCTTCTCCGCCCGGACCGCGCCGCACGCCGAGATCCACAACGTGTTCGGCATGCAGAACGCCCGCGCCACCCATGACGCGATGCTGGAACGCCGGCCGGACCGGCGGCCGTTCGTGATGTCGCGGGCGAGCTATGCCGGCGGCCACCGCACCAGCGTGGTATGGACCGGCGACAACTCCGCGAGCTGGAACCATCTGCGGATGAGCACGCCGATGCTGATCAGCCTCGGGCTAGGCGGCTTTGCTTATGCCGGCTGCGATCTCGGCGGCTTTGCCGGATCGCCGCCCGCCGACCTGCTGACCCGCTGGCTGCAGCTCGGCATGTTCAATCCGATCAGCCGCGATCACAGCGACAAGGGCACCCGCGCGCAGGAGCCCTGGGTCGACGGCGAGCCGCACACCACCATCCGTCGCCGCTTCATCGAGGAGCGCTACCGGCTGCTGCCCTATATCTACACGCTGGCCGAGGAGGCCTCGCGCACCGGCCTGCCGATGATGCGCCCGTTGTTCATGGAGTTCCCCAACGCGGCAGGCGGCTACGTGCTTGATCTGGAAGCGGGCCAGCAATTCATGTGGGGGCCTGCGATGCTGGTGGCACCGGCCCCCTACGGGGAGATGGTGGATCCGTATCCGGTGATCCTGCCGCCCGGCGAGTGGTACGACTACTGGACCGGCGAGAAGCTGGGGGCGCTGCCCCCCGCCAAGCTCACCGGCGGCAGCGGCGTCACCATGGATCTCGGCGACGATCCTGCCCGGATGCCCCACCAGCTCGAGGTCAGCCCCGAACTGGGCCAGCTTCCGGTGTATGTGCGGGCCGGCAGCATCATCCCGCGCCAGCCGCTGGTGCAGCATAGCGGTGAGGTGCCGGACGGGCCGCTGCAGCTTGCGGTCTATCCCGGGCCGGACTGCGCGGGATCGGTCTACCTCGACGACGGCACGAGCTTCGCCTTTCGCGACGGGCACCTGCTGCGCGTGCAGTTTCGCTGCAACCGGGAGCCTGGCGACCGCCTGTTGATCTCGACCGTCCGCGAGGGCAGCCTGCGTCCCTGGTGGACCATGCTGGAGTTCACCATCCACGACATGGCCCGGCCGCCATCCGAGCTTAGCTTTGATGGTGCGCGGGTGGATGATTTCGTCCACGACGCCGCCCTGAACAGGCTGCGTTTTTCTGTGCGGTGGCGCTCGTTGTTTTAGCGGCATGGGACCCGGGAAAGGATCGGTGCCGGCCACGGCTCACGAGGCCGGCCGGTTCCAGCCGCGGCCATGGTCTCCATAGGCGACATAGCCGTCCTGGGTGACTGCCAAGGTGTCTTCGAGCTTGATCATGCCGCGTCGTGGATGGTTCAGGGTGGTTTCGATGGAGAGCACCATGCCGGGCTCGAGCGGGCGATCCATGTCGTAGCCGTCATAGGTGACCGGGCCGCGCCCGCTCAGCCTTGGCGCCTCGTGGCCGATGATCCCGAGCCCGTGCGCGACGAAATGCAGGACCTCCCGGTTGGGGGATTTCGCGACCAGGGGATCAGCCAGGGAAAAGATGTCGCCCCCGGTCGCTCCCGCACGGATCGGCTTGCGGGCCGCCTGCTGGATCGACTCCACTTCCGCCAGAAGCCCTTCGAGCTCGCCGTCCGGCTCGCCCAGGATCCCCATTCTGCAAAGATCCCCGATATAGCCCTGGTAGCGGCCGCCGGAATCCAGCGTCAGGATGTCTCCGTCGCGGAGCACCTGATCGGACGGCGAACGGTTGAGGCCGGTGCCTGCACTGATCAAACAATACTCGAAATTGAGGTCGCGGCCGAGTTCGTTGGCTCTCAACAGGCCGACCGCGTCGCGCTTGGTCATGCCCGGTCGCAATGCGGCAAACGTCGCAAGCATCGACTCCACAACACGCTCCGACGCCTGCTGGATCAGCGAAAGCTCATGCGCGGACTTCACGGCGCGGAGACGCTCGAGGGGAAAGTGGCCTTCGACGATCTCTGCGGCCGGGAACTCGCTGCGCAGCAGATCGGCGGCGTCGGCTGGCATGAACGAGAACTCGATGCCGATCCTCCGGGCAGCCCCGAGCGCCCTGAGATGCTCCACCGCGATGCGCATCGCCTGGACCGAACCCCACACCGTGGTATCGGTCTTCCGCATCCAGAAGCAACCGTTCTCGACCTCGGAGATCTCCATCGACTGGCCGACATAGGACGCGCATTCCGGCCTGCCGCGCGGATAGATCAGGATCGGCAGGTACCGGCTGACGCCGATCGCATCGGAATAGTCGCAAAAGAAGAACCTGTAGCCGCCGAGCAGATACTGGATGTTGTGCTTGCTGGTGACGAGCAGCACGTCGATCCCCTCGCGCTCCATGAGCTCGTCGAGACGCGCCGCGTCGAACGGGAGGTCACGGGGAGAGTCGAAGCCTGATCCTGGCATCGTTGGGTGCTCCAGAAGGATGGCCGGCTTCAAGCAGGCTTGAACTGTCTAGCCGGTATATTCCATGATGTGGAGGCCGGCGCCGCTCCAATCGGTGCAATAGACGACGCCACGAACGTCCACAAAGACATCGGCCGAATGCAGCACGACCGGCCGGTTCGGCCGTGGATCGATCAGCTTTTTCGGTGCTGGCGGAACCATGGCGCCGACTTCCAACGGCCGGAACTGGTTGCGGATGTCGTAGACCCGCACCCCGGCATTCTGGTAGGTCGCAAAGATCAGTTCCGAGCTGTTGAATGATCCTGGCCGGTTCTCGTGGACGTTGTGGGGACCGAAATGGCCGCCGACCTTGATGTAGTCGGTCTCCGCGGGAACCGGGAACGTCGCGATGCTGATGGGATTGTTCTTGATCCGGGTGTCGAACACCCAGATCGGCTTGACGCCGTCCTGCATCTGGTCGAGCACGGCCTCATCAAGCACGACCAGCAGGTCGCGATCCGGAAGCGGCAGGCAGTTATGGGTGCCGCCGCCAAACGGCGGCGCCCAGTTGCGGTGCACGATCTGCTTCGGGTTTTCTCGGTCCGAAACGTCTACCATGACCATGCAGGCGTCGCGCCACGCACAATAGGCGATATCGCCGTCAACCACTGCATGATGCAGGCCGTAACGGCCGAATTCCAGCGGCCAGGACGAGCTTTCTCCGGCCGCCCGGTTCATGCCCGGTAGCCAGAAGCGCCCGGCGATGCGCGGGCGTGTCGGATCCTGCATGTCGATGGTGATGAGGATATAATCGGTGAAGCCGTCGAACAGCGCCGACGCATACGCCCAGCGGCCGCCCACATACCAGATCCGGTGCAGGCCGCGGCCATCCACCGGCATGAAGCCGATCCGCTTCGGATGTTCGGGAGAGGAGATGTCAAAGACGGCCATGCCGGCTGTCCAGTTGCGCTCATGGGGTGCCGCGTCGCTGGCGTGCTGGTCCGGCCGTGGCTTGTAGTAGTTCCGCTCGTCGGCCATCTCGGGCTGCGTGAACATGTCTCGGGCCTGCACGAGCAGGAGCAGGTCATCATGGACCTGCAGATGCAGGCTCCAGGTGTTGGGAGGGTTCTCGACATAGTTCACCGTGCGCGGTCGGGTGGGATCGCGCACATCAACAACGCTGAAGCCCCGGGAGCAGACGTGACCGATATAGGCATAGCCACGATGCACCATGATCTGCTGCCCGTCCGAGCGCCCGCCCTGGTCGCTGAAGCCGATCAGCCGCATGTTGCGGGAGTAGGTCGGGGTGGGCAGGTCTGGGGCAGGCAAGGGATGCTCCTGTGTTGGGGGGAGGATGCGCGAGCAAGGCCACCGCACCACCCGCTACCGAGCGGCCGCCGGCCGGATCAGCCGCCGCTAGGAGATGCGCCTGGCGGGCAGCACGGCCGTCTGGTTGAACAGCAGTGAGCGGGATTGTTCATTGACGTTGGGCGCGGTGTTGATGGCATCCGCGATGCGCTTGGCGCGCTGCACCGCCGGACGTGCGGAGATCGCTGCAAGCCAGCGCCTGATGTTTGGGAAGTCGTCGAGATCCTGTGCCTGCCGCGCATGATCGAAAATCCAGGGGTAGGCGGCGATATCCGCAACCGAATAATTGCCGAGGATGAACTCCCGCGACTCCAGCCGTCGGTCAAGCACGCCGTAGAGCCGCCCGGTCTCGTTCACGTAGCGTTGGATCGCGTAGGGGATCTTCTCGGGAGCATAATGGGCGAAGTGATGGTTCTGGCCCGCCATCGGACCCAGCCCGCCGACTTGCCAGAACAGCCATTCGGTGGCGGCCACACGGCCGCCGGGAGTGGCCGGAAGCAGGCTGCCGCTCTTGTCTGCCAGATACAGCAGAATTGCGCCGGTTTCGAACACGCTGATGGGGTCGCCACCGTGCGCGGGCGCATGGTCGCGAATCGCCGGGATCTTGTTGTTGGGCGAGATGGCGAGGAAGTCCGGCGTGAATTGCTCGCCCTTGCTGATGTTGACCGGACACATCCGGTAGCGCAATCCGGTCTCTTCAAGACAGATCAGGACCTTCTGACCATTCGGAGTGGTCCAAAAGAAGAAGTCGATCATGCTCTTTCTCCTTTCGGAACCAGCGTCGCGAGACGGTCGGGCCGCCGATCGCTGCCCGAAGCCGATCTTCAGCCCGGCCTATTCCAGATCTTTTCATAGATGTTCCGGTAGCCGTTGGCCGGATCATAGACGTTGCTCGGACCACCGTCCGAGCCGATGTCGGCTTTTGTCACCAGATGGGTCGGCGGCACGTAGCCGCTCGGGGGCTGCTTGGCCAACGCCCGGTTGGCTTCGTCGATCGCCTGCCAACCCTGGAGGTGCAGCGGCTCGGCCACGGTTGCGATCTGGTAGGCGCCTGACCGGATGCGCTCGAACGCAGCCAGGCTGCCGTCGCCGCCGGCGATGTTGTGCGGAGCATCGGCACCGGTTCTCCGAGCCGCCCTCAAGGAGGAGGCCATGAAGTCGTAGAAGCCGTCGTTGATCGCAAGCGTGTAGCTCCACTTCGCGCCGTAGCGCTGGAGCAGCGAGGTGGTCATCTGTGGGATCCGGTTGGCGACGTCGGCCAAGGGCGTGTCGATCGTGGCCAACACGGAACAGCCAGGACACTGGCGGATGTTGGCCGCCATCGCGTCCGACTTCAGCACCGAGATCCGCTCGGTGGAATCCGTGAACACGATCACCGCCGCCTTGCCGTTCGAGCGGGCCACCGCCAGCGCAGCCGAGACGCGGGCCACGTTCAGCGGATCGGTGGAGATGTTGGTGAACAAGGGCACACCCGAAACCGGCCCCGGCTTGATCGTCGAATGCCATCCGATCACCACGATGCCGGCTGCGGCGGCCTTTTGCAGACTGGCCTTTTGTTCGTTCGCGTCGTCGTTGTCGGCGATGATGACGTCGGGCCTCAGGGCGATCGCCTGCGCGAAGGCGGCGGAACGCCCGGCAATCGATCCCGCGCCGTCAAGGATGCGCAGATCCCAGCCGATCGCCTTGGCGGCCTCGCGCACACCCTCGCTCACCCCGAGTGCGCCGCCGTTACGCTGGTCTTCGGAAACCAGGATGACTTTCTTGCCGGGTTGGGCTTTCGGCCCGGTGGTCGGCCCGTCCCATGGAAGCGACGGGGCCGCCGCCTTGGCGACGATCGCCTTTGCGGTCGCCACATCCAGCGGCTCGGCCCCGGCCGCCTTCCCGCCTGTCAGAACCGCAACCGCGGCGGCCGCCAGCAACAACTGGTTCACGTTCAAATCCGGATCTCCGATCAAGCGTTCAGATGATGGCGTCGGTGGCCGTCGCCAGCACGGCCGCGGGCCTCTTCTTTGTTGTCCGCCGTCTCCGTTGCGTGTAGCCGGCGATGGCGATCGAGACGAGCAGGGTCGCCCCGTTGAACAGCGGCTCGATGTAGAAATCGCCTCCGAACTGCTGGATGCCGGAGATCCCGACCGCAAGCACGATCACCGCGACCACCCTGCCCCACACATTGACCCGCCCTGGCTTGATCGTGGTCGAGCCCAGAAACACGCCCACCAAAGCCGGCAGGAGGTAATCGAGACCGACGCTCGCCTGCCCGATCTGCAGCTTGGCGGCAAGCACCACCCCGGCTGCAGCCGTCAGGGCTCCCGAAGCCATGAAGGCAAGGATCACGTAGCGCCGGACCGCGATGCCGTTGAGCAGAGCGGCGCGGGGATTGGCACCGATCGCGTACATGGCGCGGCCGAGCGGGGTATGCTCGAACACCAGCCACTGCAGGATGCCGATAACGGCCACATACAGGGCGGTGATCGGAAGTGGGCCGATCGACATCGTGTCGATCGAGGTGAAGGCGCTCGGCAGGTTGCCCACGATCTGCCGTCCGCCGGTATGCCACAGGGCAATCGCATAAAGCACGGTGCCCATGCCAAGAGTGGCAATGAACGAATCGATCATGGCGATCTCTACAAGAAAGCCGTTGAGCAGGCCCAGGAGGATGCCGAGGGCCAGGACGATCACCACCGACAGGAGCCAGGGAAGTCCGAACTGGACCTGCAGGCTGATCGCCAGGATGTGCCAAAGAACGATGCCGTAACCAATCGTCAGATCGATCTTGCCGGTGATCATGGGACAAAGCACCGCCAGGGCCAGCAGGGCGATCACCGCCTTGTTGTCGATGATGGCGGCGAAATTCATGATCGTCGGGAAGGTGTCGGGAAACAGCGCCGAGAACAGCGCGATCAAACCAAGTGCCAGCAGCGGCAGGCCATACACCGGCAGCAGCTTGCCGATCCGCCTGCCGGCCGGGAGCCGAGCCAGATCGGCGCGGGTCGGCTCCAACGCATCGGATTTCAGCGACTGCATGATATTTTTCCCTGGCGAGCGGTCACGAGGACGGCAGCTGGGTCATGCTGCAGCCGTGATGGATGCGGCGTTCAGCAAGGATCCCGAGGTGAGGTGCTCGCCGGCCAGTTCGCCGACGATCTTGCCCCGGCTGAACACGAATGCCCTGGGGCAGAGCGAGGCGATCTCGACGAAATCCGTCGAAATCACGATCACGGCCAGACCGTCCGCAAGCGCACTGAGCAGAAGGCGGTAGATCTCCCCCTTGGCCCCAACATCAACCCCCGCGGTTGGATCCTCGAGGATGAGCAGCCGGCCTTGCAGCTGCAGCCAGCGTCCGGTCACCACTTTCTGCTGGTTGCCGCCCGACAACGCCTCGATCCGGGCGAGCGGATCGTTGGGACTGAGGCGGATATACCGGCCGATGTCGCGCGCCTTCGCGTATTCGTCGTTGTGACGCAGCCGGCCAAGCAGGCGGCGTCCGGCGGCCCTGGGATTGAGAAAGAAGTTCTCACGCACCGAGAAGCCCTGCACAACCGACTCGCCGACCCGGTCGCCGCTGACAAAGCGGATGCCTTGCCTGATCGCCGCAGCCGGACTTGCAACCCTTGCTTGCCTGCCGGCGATGCTGATCTCGCCCTGTTCCAGCGGCAGGAGCCCGAACAGCGCGCGGCCGATGGTCTCCTGGCCCGCGCCACGCAAACCGGTAAGCGCGATCATCTCGCCGGCTCGCACGCGCAGGCTGACGGGGCCGACTTCGCCAACCGTCACGTCGCGTAGATCGATGCTGACAGGTGCTGCGGCCACGGCGGCGGCGGCGCGGGAGGTCGTGCCGGTCGCCCTTCCGACGATCATGTGGATCAGCCGGTCCGGCGACAGGCCGGCGACCTCGCCCTCGCCCACCAGGCGGCCGTCGCGAAGCACCACAACCCGGTCGGCGATCGAGAAGATCTCCTCGAGCCTATGCGAGACATAGATGATGCCGACGCCGCGCGCCCGCAGCATGCGGACCGCGGCGAACAGGCGTGCCACTTCGTCGGCCGGCAGCGAGGCGGTGGGTTCGTCCATGCCGATGATGCGGGCGTTCGTGCTCAAAGCCCTGGCGATCGCCACCAGGGAGCGTTCGGTGCGGCCGAGCTGCGCGATGCGGGTGTCGGGATCGATATCGACGCCGAGCGCCTCCAGGGCGGCTACGGCCGCGGCGCGCGAGGCCTTCCAGGAGATCAGGCCGCCCGAGCGGGCGAACCCGCGCGTGAGGCAGACATTCTCCAGCACCGTCATCCACTCGATCAGGCCGAGATCCTGATGGATGAACGCGATCGGCAGGCTGCCGACCGAGGCATCGAGGTGATGGCCTTCAAACAGGATGGCGCCCTCGTCCAGCGGATGGACGCCCGCGAGGATCTTGATCAACGTGGACTTGCCGGCACCATTCTCGCCGAGAAGTGCCAGCACCTCGCCACCGAGCAGGGAAAACGAGACATCCTGCAGCGCCCGTGTGCCGCCGAAGCTCTTGCCGATGCCTTGCATGGTAAGCAGCGGCGCGAAGCTGGCGACGCGCCCAGCTTCTTCGCCGTCAAGCATGCAGGCTCGCGAGGCTCGTGAAGGCAGGCCGCGAGGTCGCTGTGCCGGATAACGCCATCGTTGCGCATTCCTTATCTCGACCGCGCAGCCATGCTCAGCGGCATGGACCTGCCATCTGGCTGGCTTCTTGCACGCAGCCAAACAGCAAACCCAAGACTAGCCATAGGTTTCGCACAGCGCAACTGCGTTTCACGCTTGGCAACAAAGCGGCGGAATTGACGCTCCACGTCCCGGTCGGTTACGGCCGGCGTTTGCGTGTTGGCAGCCGACGGCCTAATTATTAGGCAGGCGGGTCTGCATGGGTTCGGCGATGAGTGGAACGAAGCCTTCAAACAAGACGGCAGCCCGGGCCGGCCCAGTTGCAGGCACAGGCGCAGGCGCAGGCGCCTCGGTGCAGTCGCTGGCCAGGGGATTGGAACTGCTCGAGTTCGTTGTTTCAGCGGGCGAGCCGGTGCGGCTCAGCGACGCTGCCTCGAAGCTGAGCTATGACCGGTCAACCGCGTTGCGGCTGCTCTCGACCCTGGAGCGATGCGGCTTCGTCACCAAGGACCCGGCATCGAAACGCTACAGCCAGGGCCCGAAGCTCGGACGGCTCCGGCGCTTCACGCCGGCCCGTGGCCTGCTGATCGAGCGGCTGAGGCCCTCTCTCAATCGCCTCAACGAACTCACCGGCATGACCACCTATCTCGGGGTGCTGGAACGGGACCAGGCGATGATCATCGAGGTGATTCCGGCGCGGCACATCATCTCTGTCCGCCAGATGCCGGGAGATGTCGAACCGCTCTACCGGGGCGCCGTCGGCAAGTCGCTGCTGGCCAACCTGCCGGAACAGCTGCAGCACGGGATGGTGGAGTCGATGCGCTTCCAGCGTTTCACCGCCAGAACCATCACCAACAAGCAGATGCTGCTGCGTGAGCTGGCGGAGATCCGGGCGTCTGGGGTGGCCTTCGACGAAGCCGAAGGTCATGACGACGTTTGCTGCATCTCCGCGGCCCTGCTCGACGATTCCGGCTACCCGCTGGCGTCCATCGGGGTTTCCATGGTGAAGGCCCTTGTGCCGGATGGCGCCCGTGGCCAGACCGAATGGATTGAGCTGGTCCGGGAAACGGCGTTCTCGGCCCGTCGAACATTGGTTCCGAGCTGATTGAAGCGCTGATCGAGACCTGATCCATCGAGACCTGGTCCAAGGTCATCGGCTGGCGTGGGACGACGCGCCTTCGCGGAACCGCGAGCGCGGATAGGCACCCAGGATGCGCAGCTCGTCGGAAAAGAAGCCGAGTTCGTCGAGCGCGCGGCGCAGGCCGGGATCGTCCGGATGGCCGTCGACGTCCGCCATGAACTGCGTCGCGGTGAAGTTGCCGTCGAGCATGTAGCTTTCCAGCCGCGTCATGTTGACGCCGTTGGTGGCGAAGCCGCCCATCGCCTTGTAGAGGGCTGCGGGAACGTTGCGCACCCTGAACAGGATGGTCGTCATGGTGCCGGGCACGCCGGGCGGTGGCGTCCGCGGTTCGCGCGCGGCGATATAGAAGCGGGTGGTGTTGTGTTCGGCGTCCTCGACATTGCGCCGCAGGATCTGCAGCCCATACAACTCGGCGGCCAGCGAGGAGGCGATTGCGGCCTCCTCGTTTCGCCCCCACTCGGCGATCAACGCGGCGGAACCCGCGGTGTCGGATTGGGCAACCGGGGTCAGGCCCAGTTCGCGGATCAGCTTGCGCACCTGGCTCATCGCCACCGGATGGGTGTGCAGCCGCTTGAGGTCGCCGATGC
The DNA here is from genome assembly GCA_964252545.1 of uncultured Acetobacteraceae bacterium. Lineage (GTDB taxonomy): Bacteria > Pseudomonadota > Alphaproteobacteria > Acetobacterales > Acetobacteraceae > Lichenicoccus. The sequence continues at coordinate 13,645 of CAXUNX010000034.1, forward strand.
TGGCGTGCGGAAGGCCGATCAGGCAGTGCTCGATGCGTTGGAAGTGCTCGCCGATGATGTGCAGGCCGGCTTCCGGCAGCAGCGCGTGGATGTCCGGCACGCGGCCCGCGAGGCTGTTCTCGCAGGCCAGCATGCCGAGCTCGGCGGCACCGTCATGCACCGCTTCGATCGCGGTGGCGAAGCTTGCGCACGGCACCGTCTGCCAACCCGGGAAGACGGTGCGGCAGGCCAGGTCGGAATAGGCGCCGCGCTCGCCCTGGAATGCGATGCGGTTCATGGCGCGCCGGTCGGTGCGATGCGGCTGCGGGCGCGCTCAAGATCGTCGGGCGTGTCCACTCCGAAGGGCGCGACGTCGATGCGGGCACAACCGATGCGCATACCGGCCTCGAGCGCTCGCAGTTGTTCCAGCTTCTCGCGCCGCTCGAGCCCGCTCTGCGGCAGGGCAACGAAACGCCCGAGCGCCTCGCGTCGAAAGGCATAAACGCCGACATGGTGCCAAAGCGGGCCGTCACCCCACGGAACCGCCGTGCGCGAGAAATACAGGGCGGCTGCGATCTCGACTCCCGCTTCGAAACTGCAGGCGACCTTGACCACGGACGCGGCTGCCGCCTCCTGCGGGTCGTTGATGGCGGTGACCAGGGTGGCGATGTCGAACACGCCGTCCCGAAGCGGCACCAGCGCCCGGCGCAGGTCGGCCGCCAGCAGGCTGGGGAGGTCGCCCTGCAGGTTGACGACGACGTCGTGGCTGCCTTGCGGGTCGAGCAGGCGGGCTGCTGCGTGCACCCGGTCGGAGCCGGAGGCAAGAACCGGGTCGGTCATCACGACCGTTCCGCCGGCATTTCGGACCACCACGGCCACCTCCTGGTCGCAGGCGGCCACCGCCACCGGCCCGATGCCGGCGGCCCGCGCGCAGTCGAGCACGTGCAGGATCATCGGCCGTCCGGCGATCTCGGCAAGCGGCTTGCCCGGCAGGCGTGTGGAGGCCATCCGGGCCGGGATCAGCACCAAGGGGTTCATCACAACAAGCTTCAGCTCAGGCCGGGAGACGGGGCGGCAATTGCCGCCTCCGGCTGCATCACATAGGTTCCGAGCAGCTTAGGAACGTGTCCCCAGCGGCGCAACGCCCGACGGGTGCTTCAGGAGATCGACGCGCGGCATGGACAGCACCGAGCTCAACAAGATCATGGCCGCGTTCCTGCTGGCCGGGATCGTCTTCGGCCTGGGCGGCGTGCTTGGCGGCAAGCTGATCCATTCCGAGCACCCGGAGAAGCCCGCCTTCACCATCGTCAGCGCCCTGCCCGAGGGCGTCTCGGCCGGACCCAAGGCGGTGCCGATCGCGGTGCTGCTGGCAAGTGCCGATCCCTCGCGCGGCCAGAGCGACGCGGCCAAGCAGTGCGGATCCTGCCACAGCTTCACCAAGGGCGGCGCCACCCTGGTCGGGCCGAACCTCTACAACGTGATCGACGCTCCCATCGCCGAGGGCCACGGCTATGACTTCTCGGCGGCGCTGAAGGCCAAGAAGGGGAAGTGGACCTTCGACGACATGAACGCCTGGCTGAAGAACCCCAAGGCCTATGCCACCGGCACCAAGATGGCGTTTGCCGGGATCAACAGCGACAAGCAGCGCGCCGACGTGGTGGATTACCTGCGCACCCTTTCGGACGCACCGCAGCCCCTGCCGCCGGTGCCCAAGCAGGCGCCGGCGGCGGCGGTGACCGCGCCGCCGTTGAGGGTCACGTTCGCCAGGTGGGCC
>CAXUNX010000034.1:15407-15870 GCA_964252545.1 uncultured Acetobacteraceae bacterium
TTTCGCCCCCACCCCCCCCCGTGCCGCGGGGGCCCAACCCGGCGCGGGCGGCGGCGGTGACCGCGGATAACGGCGCGCCCGCCGGCGCCCCTGCCGGGCCTGCCTTCTCGCAGCTGGTGGCGCAGGCCGATCTAGGGGTCGGCGAGCAGGCCACGCAGCGTTATTGCGGCGCCTGCCATAGCTTCAACCAGGGGGGCGCCAAGCTGGTGGGCCCGAACCTCTACAACATCGTCGACCAGCCGATCGCCAAGGGCACCGACTACAACTTCTCGGCCGCGCTCAAGGCCAAGCACGCCGCCTGGTCGTACGACAACCTCAATGCCTGGCTGACCGACCCGCGCGGCTGGGCGCCGGGCACCAAGATGGCGTTCGCCGGCATCCCCAGCGAGAAGCAAAGGGCCGCCGTGGTGGACTATCTGCGCAGCCTGTCGCCGAAGCCGGCACCGCTCCCCGGGGCGGGACC
>CAXUNX010000034.1:15880-21140 GCA_964252545.1 uncultured Acetobacteraceae bacterium
GGACCGGGCGGCGCCGACAAGGCGGGACGGAAATAGAACCCTTGCCGCCGCAACGCTGGCTCGCGGCGGCGGAAGCGGCGGCCGAGGTCGCAGGGGCCGCGATCCGTCCGCTGTTCCGCAGGCCGCTTGCCGCCAGCGAAAAGGCGGATGCAAGCCCCGTCACCGTTGCCGACCGGAGCGCCGAGCAGGCGATGCGCGCGGTGCTGTCCGAATGGTGTCCGGAGCACGGCATCCTCGGCGAGGAATTCGGGCTGGAGCGGGCGGACGCAGCCCTGCGCTGGGTGCTCGACCCGCTCGACGGCACCCGGGCCTTCATCACCGGCCGGCCGAGCTTCGGCGTACTCGTGGCCCTGCTCCGCGAGGAGGTGCCGGTGCTGGGCCTGATCGACCAGCCGGTCACCGGCGAGCGCTGGACCGCGGTTGCGGGCGAGCGCACGCGCTTCATGTCCCGGGGGCTGCCTGGCTCGGTCGGAACGCGTGGGTGCGCCGCCCTGGCCGAGGCGGAACTCTCCTGCACGTCCCCCGAGATGCTGGATGCACGCAGCGAGCCGCGCTGGCGGGCCCTGCGCGCGCGGGTGAAGCGCGCCTCCTGGGGTGGCGATTGCTACGCCTATGGGTTGCTGGCGCTCGGCCAGATCGACATCATCGCCGAGTGCGACATGAAGCCGTGGGACTGGGCGGCACTGGTTCCGGTGGTCGAGGGCGCGGGCGGACGCGTCACCGACTGGCAGGGCGCGCCGCTGCGTCCGGGGGGCGACGGCACGGTTCTCGCTGTGGGCGACCCTGCCTTGCTCGCGCCGGCGGTGCTGGCGCTGGAAACCGCCGCCACACTCGGCTAAGCGCTCTGCTCCGCAACAGAACGGGCTGCAACCATGCCGAGCGAGCTCTCCCTGCCCAAGGACCGGATCAAGGTCCTGCTGCTTGAAGGCGTGCATGAAAGCGCGGTCGAGCTGCTGGTGGCGAGCGGCTATTCCAACGTCACCCGGCTGACCAAGGCGCTGGAGGGCGCTGCATTGCTGGAAGCCGTCGAAGGGGTGCACGTGATCGGCATCCGCTCGCGCACCCAGCTCACCGCGGAGGTGCTGCAAAGCGCCCGCAAGCTGATCGCGGTCGGCTGCTTTTGCATCGGCACCAACCAGGTGGCGCTCGAGGCCGCCAGGGCGCGGGGCATTCCAGTGTTCAACGCGCCCTACAGCAATACCCGCTCGGTGGCCGAGCTGGTGATCGGCGAGATCATCATGCTGATGCGGCGCATCTTCCCGAAGTCGGTCGCGGCGCATGCGGGCGAATGGGACAAATCCGCCGCCAACAGCTGGGAGGTGCGCGGCAAGACGCTGGGCATCGTCGGCTACGGCAGCATCGGCAGCCAGTTATCGGTGCTCGCCGAGGCGCTCGGCATGCGGGTGCTGTACCACGACGTGGTCGACAAGCTCGGTCACGGCAATGCCAGCGCCGCCCCGACCCTGGATGCGCTGCTGGCGCAGAGCGACGTCGTCAGCCTGCACGTTCCGGCCACCGGGGAGACCCGCAACCTGATCGGCGCCGCGCAGATCAGCCGCATGAAGCAGGGCAGCTTCCTGCTCAACAATGCGCGCGGACAGGTGGTCGATCTCGAGGCGCTTGCCGAGGCGCTGCGGCAGGGTCACCTGCTGGGGGCGGCGATCGACGTGTTCCCCTTCGAACCGGGCAGCAATGCCGAGCGCTTCACAACCCCGCTGCAGGGGCTGGCGAATGTCATCCTCACCCCGCATATCGGCGGCTCCACCGCGGAAGCGCAGGACCGGATCGGCGTCGAGGTGGCACGCAAGCTGATCGCCTATAGCGACGTCGGCGCGACCCTGGGCGCGGTCAACTTCCCCGAGGTGCAGCTCCCGGCACGTCCGCGCGGCACCCGCTTCATGCACGTGCACCACAACGCCCCCGGCATCCTCGGCCGCATCAACGACATCTTCTCGAGTGCTGGCGTCAACATCGCAGCACAGTATCTCGAGACCGACGCGGAGATCGGCTATGTCGTGGTGGAGGCGGACACCGACCGCGCGGATGCAACCCAGTTGCTGGAATCGCTGCGCGCACTCGACGGCACCATACGCGCGCGCCTGCTCTACAAGCGCTCCTAGGCGGTTTGTTGGGCTGAAGAACGGCGGTATCGTCGCACTTTCAACGCTTCCTTAATCATGCAGGGGCGACACTGCTGGATCAGGCCGGGCGACCGGTACGGCCTCGGTCCGGAGTTCGTTGATGTCCATCGCCCGCGTCCGCAGCTTCGCCTTTTCCGGCATCGATGCGGTGCCGGTGGAAGTCCAGGTGCAGATTTCCAACGGTCTGCCTGCCTTCCTGATCGTGGGCCTGGCGGACAAGGCGGTTGGCGAAGCGCGCGAGCGGGTGCGGGCGGCGCTGACGGCGATGAGCCTGTCGCTGCCGCCCAAGCGCATCCTGGTCAACCTGGCGCCGGCCGACCTGCAGAAGGAGGGCAGCCATTTCGACCTGGCGATCGCGCTTGGGGTGCTTTCGGCGATGGACGTGCTTCCGCGCGACGAGGTCGCCGGCTATGCCGCGATCGGCGAGCTGTCGCTCGATGGCCGGATCAACCCGGTGGCCGGCGTGCTGCCGGCCGCGCTTGGCGCCAGCGCCGATGCGCTGGGACTGATCTGCGCGGCGGAGCAGGGCGGCGAGGCGGCCTGGGGCGGCGAGATCGAGGTGCTCGCCTCGCCCGACCTGCTTTCGCTGGTGAATCATTTCCGCGGCACCCAGGTGCTGACGCCGCCGGAGCTTCCCGGGCTCGCGGAGATGGGTGCGGCGCCGGACCTCGCCGACGTGCGCGGCCTGGAAACCGCCAAGCGGGCGCTCGAGATCAGTGCCGCCGGGGGTCACAGCCTGATGCTGATCGGCCCGCCCGGCGCCGGCAAATCGATGCTCGCGGCGCGGCTTCCGGGACTGTTGCCGGATCTCTCGGCGGCGGAAGCGCTCGAAGTGAGCGCGATCCATAGCGTCGCGGGTCTGCTGCATGACGGCAAGCTGGTGATGCGGCCGCCGTTCCGGGAGCCGCATCATTCGGCCAGCCAGGCCGCGATCATTGGCGGCGGGCCGCGCGCCCGGCCCGGGGAGGTCAGCCTGGCCCATCGCGGCGTGCTGTTCCTCGATGAGATGCCGGAGCTGCCGCGCCAGTCGCTTGAAGCCCTGCGGGCGCCGATCGAGACCGGACGCACCACGGTGGCGCGGGCGGCGGCGCATGTCACCTACCCGGCCCGCTTCCAGCTGGTCGCCGCGATGAATCCCTGCCGCTGCGGCCATCTGGGCGACGCCAGCCGCGAGTGCGGGCGCGCCCCGCGCTGCGGCGAGGACTACCTCAGCAAGATCAGCGGTCCGATGCTGGACCGGATCGACCTGTGCGTGCAGATGCACTCGGTGCCGGCTTCCGAGATCGCGCGCACCCCCAAAGGAGAAAGCAGCGTGACGGTCGCGGCCCGCATCGCCGGTAGCCGGGCGCGTCAGCACGCGCGCCAGGACGGGCTTCGCAACGCAGAAGCGCCGGTGGACCAGATGGACATGTCGGACGAGGCCCTGGCGCTGGCGGAGAAAGCCTCCGGGCAGCTGCGGCTTTCCGCGCGCGGCTTCACCCGCATGGTGCGGGTGGCGCGCACCATCGCCGATCTCGCCGGCTCCGACCAGGTGGCGCGGATGCATGTCGCGGAAGCGCTGAGCTACCGCCACCGGGTGCCCGGACGGATCGGCTGACGCCCACCCGGGTCACGCGGGGCGGCGCGTAAACCGCAAGCCGGTCTGCCGCAACCATGGAACCAAACAAGAACGCGCGCGTTACCTCGGCATGAGCACGAACAAGGACAAGGTGGACGAGCAGGCGTTGCCGTCGAACACCGAGAAGAACCCCGACGACTGGGCCACCGGCGAGGAAAGCATGACCGGAGCACAGGCTTCCTACCTCAAGACGCTCTGCACGGAAGCCGGCGAGCCATTCGACGAGACGCTGAACAAGGCCGAGGCTTCGAAGCGGATCGACGCGCTGCAGCAATCAACCGGGCGCGGCAAAACGCATTGACCAACGCCCCGTCGCGGGGTGACACGTGCCGCAGCCGGGCTTGCGTCACGGCCGGCACGGCTTCGGGTGACAAGGCACGGGACACGCAATGCGGAAGCAATCCGGCAGCTTTCGGTTCACCACGTGGCTGGCGGCCACCAGCCTCGCCACTGCGAGCATGCTGGTGGGCGTTCCGGTTGGCGCCCAGGATCCGGCAGCGGCGGCGGCCGGAGATCCGCCGGCACGGGTTGGTCGCCTGTCGCGCTTGACCGGAACCGTCTCGACGCACGGCGCGGGTGCCACTGATTGGAGCCCTGCGGTGCTCAACTTCCCGATCGCGACCGGCGCCGCGCTGTGGACACAGCCACAGGCGCAGGCCGACATCGAGCTGGGTGCCAGCCTTGCCACCCTGGCCGAGCAAACCGAGCTCGATCTCGCAACGCTGGACGACCAGACCCTGGTGGCAACCGAGCCGCAAGGCGCGGTTTTTCTCGATCTGCGCGATGTGCGGCCGGGCGAGACCTACACCATCAACACGCCGCGCGGTGCCGCGCAGATCGCAGCCGACGGCGAGTATGAGATCTTGGCCGGCGATGCCGGAACCCCGACCCGCCTGGTTGTTGTGCGCGGCGCCGCGCAGTTCACCAGCGGCAGCCTGGCGCTGCGCGTCGGGCCGGGTCAGGTGGCGGTGGCCAACGGTGCCCCCGACGTGCAGGGCGACGTCGAGCCGCTGAGTTCCTATGATCCATTCCTGACGGCGATGCTCGCCCGCAACAGCCCGCCGGTGCAGGAACCCGAGGCGGTGCAGAACATGACCGGCGCCGAGGGCCTGTCGCAATACGGCTCGTGGCAGAACAGCCCCGAGTACGGGCAGGTCTGGTATCCGCAGGTGGGTTCCGACTGGGTGCCGTATCGTGACGGCAGCTGGGCCTATGTCGAGCCCTGGGGTTGGACCTGGGTGGATAGCGAGCCTTGGGGTTTCGCGCCGTTCCATTATGGGCGCTGGGCGCAGTTCGATGGACGCTGGGGGGGGGGGCCTGACGGCGGCGGGATTGCCGAAGCCAACCCGGTCTATGCTCCGGCGCTGGTTGATTTCGTGGTCGCCGGCGCCGTCGCCGGGGCTGCGGCCGGGCTGCTCGCCGCCTCGCTGCGATCAGGCCGCGGCGATATCGGTTGGGTCCCGCTCGGGCCGCACGAAGCCTATCAGCCGCCCTATGGCGG